>NZ_CP042823.1:342500-685000 GCF_008000895.1 Methylobacterium sp. WL1
ATTTCCGTAAAGTCCAACCGCTACGTCCTTGACTGTCAAAACGGCCGGAGTTGGATAGTATTGCGCTAAGATTATTGAGCGGATTAGATCCACCGACATCGATACCAAGTGATGCGATGTGTTCTAGCAAATCTTTTGTAGGAACAGGACCCGTTCGATTTTTCAAATGCAGCGCGATTGCATCCACTGCTTGGCTGCGGTGTGGCGCAATCCTACGATTTATGGTTCGCGACTGTGCCGAGCTATTAGAGGCCGATCCTTCTATATCGGATGAACCAGCTGCAGATGACTGGGGATCGACCTGGCGCCCGCGATCGCTCGAAACGTACAACTTGCGGAGCTCGCGAAGCGCCTTCAGCCGCGCGACGCGGACGTCACCTGCCAACTCTATCTCGATGGCATCGATCTCGGCGTCGATCGCCGCGAGAAGCTCGGACCCCATATCCGTCTCCCAGAACAAGTGCGAACAAAATTACCACGCCACGCCACACAAAGCGAGATGGCTGTGGCGTGGCGCTTGTGGACTTGCCTGAAATGTGAGATCTAGTCCGTGCGGACGCCCAACGCGTTTCGACCCGGCAGGCCCTGGCAGGGGCCGTACCGGGTCGAAGTTGGGACCCACCCGTTGGTCTGCATCCTCGGGGTGGGGAAGGCGAAGTGTGCGCTCCGCGTGGTGCGGAGTTAGCGCACTTCGCTCACGTTCGCAAGGATGTCTCTGTGCGGAGACCTCCCATGAGCGCGAAAGCGTGTCACTGGGTCGGTGCTTACACGCGCTTCCGGTTCGGCCGTGAAGAGCACGTGTGCGGGCACTGGCGGTGCTGCTGGTAAGCAGCATTAAATAGCCGCTGAACTGGGGCTTGCGGTTGCGGCCCTACGTCAGCTCAACACGTTGGCGACGTGCTGGCCGTCGGGGAGATGAAGCTCTCCGGCGGCCGATTGCATTATACCGGATCACGAGTTTTCCACAACCTTTCTGTTTGTCATCGAAACTGGTTTGGGTGTGCAAGCTAGGACGCCCATTCAGCGACCAGCTCCTGTTGCCGCGGCGTGAGGGGTTGTCGCGCTCGACGGCGAGCGCGCATTCGTGCGCCTCGTTCGAGGCCGCCTGCAGCCGCGCCAGCACGCGCTGGTTCGTGGTCTGCTGTTGGGCCTCGTCGTTGGCCCAGGCCACGCCCACGAGGGCGTGGACGAGCGGCAGGTTGTGAACGCGGCTCACGTCAGCCCCTCTGTGCGGTGGCCGAGCAGGCTGAAGTGGCGCTGCAGCTGGTGGCGGGTGTCGAACTCGGCAGCGATCCCGCGCCAGTGCATGCGCCACTTGTTCTTCTGCTTCTTGAGCGTGCCGGCGTCGCGGCCGTCCTGCTCGGTGATGCGGTAGGTCAGCGGCTCGTTCGAGTTACGCTGCCGTGGCTGCTGGATGAATTGGAACGTGGCCATGATGTCCTCCAGTAGTTGGTGAGCCATATCGGATATGGCGGGCCGATTGTACGTTACGGACAATCGAGCCTAGGCATAGCTCTAGTGTCTATGCCTAGGCTGAACTGTCAGGCGGCTTGAGCTACCGCGTCTGCGGCGCGATTAAGCTTGCGGATGAACTCACCGCGATCGTAGTCGGCCTTGAACCCGCGTGGCGGCTTAATGCGGCCGTGCCAGTGGGCGCTCACGCAGTAGGACTGCGTGGGATCGAGCGCGTCGACCGCGCACTGGAAGAGATCATGCGCGTCCCGGACCGTGGGGACGACGCTGGATTGGTGGGAGACGACGATCCGGTTCGGGTCGAACAGGTTCATCTCCATGACGGAGAAGCCGTTGCTCGCGCCAAAGTGAGCGGGGGTGGCGGTGATGACGAGACACATGATCAGGCAGCCTCTGCGGTCGCGGTCGTGGTCACGGGAAAGTGCTCGTCGATCGCGAGGGGCGACAAGTTGTTGCGGTGCGCAAAATCGCGAAGCTCGGCGGGCCAATCCTCCTGGTCCTCGCTGTCGTGGATGCTCTGGATCCCGGTCATGAAGTGTCGCAGCTCCCAAGATCGGAAGCGTAGCGGGATGAGATCCGGTGCCTCTTCACGGATCGAGGAGAAGTTGGAGTTGAGGCGCGTGTCCAGAGGTGCGGCCTCTGCGTCGGTGAGTAGCCCGCCGATGTAGCAGGCGTTATTGTCCTCTCCACGGTAGGCGCAGCATTTCACCATCGGATCATCGCCGACATGACGCATTGATTTTTTGGGCATGCGTGCTGCATGATAAACCACCGCGTCAAAGATCTGCTGTTTGCTTGGCATACTTATCGAGGCCAGCGGCGTGTTGGCTACCGTACGGATCATGACTGTCCCTCCACTGTACGAAACTGACTATGTGGTTTAGGCGTTCGAATGCCGGATCGCGTAAACTGGTTTGGTCCGGCGGGCCTCACGCTTAGCCTGGTGCATGCGTAAGAGCCGATCTGCGGTCTGTTGCGGCGTCTCCTCGCTCATCTGAGATGTTGACATTGCGTTGCACATGATCATGGATCTCTCGCAAGTTCTTCGGTGCTCCGGTCACGGTCATGAACGTACCGTGGTGGTTGCACACAATTTAGGCATCAGGGATGGTGCCGAGGATGAATGAGATGTGTTCTTGCGTTCGTAGGTGGTCGCCATGACCGCCAAAATCATGCGATCTTAACCGTCCGAGGGTGCATACCCTTCCGGACGCACGAGCGTTCGATGTGGCTCGGTCCGAGCAGCAGAGTACGAGATAGGTTTCAAGGCCGGCGCTGCTGCCTAGGCGGAGCGTGGGCATGATGACGGATCGAAACTGATGTATCCGCCCAGACAAACTACGTCCGGCTCAGGTGAATTGTATTTTGAAGGCAGAACAAATTCACTACTACGCGCGCTGCTTTCTGTGTCCAGCGGCTGGGAAGACGTATGCGAACGCGTAACACTTAAACCTGGGACAGTTGTTGCACACGGCGGCACACGTCCTTCCATGTTACATTTCCCCATAAACTGCGTTGTTTCGGATGTAGCCTCGACATTGGGGTCGAACCTGCGTCACAACGAGGTCCAAGTCGCGATACACGGCGTGGGAGATCTCGTAAGCTTCCAAGCTTTGCTATCGGATGGTTTAAGTAGTCGGCGGTCAGTGGTCGATTACGGTGGCCAGGCTGTGCGGTGTCAGGTGGAAGCCGCCCGGCGTCTAGTTCGCGAGCAACCGGATGCTCTGCGGTTGGTGCTGGATTACGCTGCGCTGGCCCTGGACGAGAGCGCGCAGCTCGCAGCCGGTGAGGTGCAGCTCAAGGTCCTCGATCGCGTGTCGGCCTATCTGCTGCAGCTGGTGCGGCTCCTGGGCGAGACGGTGATCCCGGTCACGCACATCCGAATTGGTGAACGCCTGGGGATCAGGCGGCCGTCCGTGACGGAGAGCCTGCAGACGCTGGAGACCGAAGGCCTGATCTCGCAGGTCGACAAGGGCCGCGTCGACGTGAAGGACGTGGCGGGCCTGGAGAAGCGCGTCAACGCTGCGTGGCCGATGCTGCATCAGGCGCGGGCTTCGTTCATCGATCGCGTTGAGCGCATCGCACTGGCGGGCTGACGACGCATGAGGCTGTTGGCAGCCTCGTCGAGCAGCTCCAGGATGTCCTGATGTGTGGTCGAGCGATCGTCCGAGAACTGGCTCAAACTGTCCAGCTCGGGCAGGTCCAGGGTGTACCGGGCGATGGCGAGCAGATGGCCCTCAATGGCCAGGGTGAGCGCGTAGCGGTCGGGCTCGTAGGCGATGCGGCCGAGCTGGCTTTCCAGCGCACCCCATAGGCACCACGAGACGGCGGCCGGTGAGCAGGGGTCGACCCGGTTACCGAGCGCGTCGCGGGCGCCGGCCCGGCGGGACCAGGCGGCTGGGTTAGCGAGCTGGTCGGCGGTGGCGATCAGGACGCTGGTGAGCGTTGGTTCGAGGGCGGTGGCCATATCGGATATGCCTTCGTGCCGCTGTTCTAGGCTGACATCTCAGGCTACGGCGCCCTGGATGTTCTCAGTCTGTTCTAATGCGCCGGGGCGTGACGTTCACCCCGGGGTAGATGCGGATCCTGGGGATCAGGTCACATCGCAGCTGAACACGGTCGGGTCCGTGCAGGCGTCGTAGGCGTGGTCGAAGCTCTTCTGGCTCATCTCGGCCTCCCACTGGCTCAGGATCGCGTCCGATGCGGGCGCAACGCAGTAGCAGCCCAATAGGACGGCGAGGGTGGCCAGGAGCTGGCGGCCTTTGGGCGAGAGGCGGATCGCGTGCTGGCGGCCCTGCTCCTCGCATTCGACTAGGTGATGGCCGTCGCAGTTGATGTTAGAAATCGCGCGGCTCGCGGTCGCCTGCGGGATTTCGAGGTGCTGGCAGACTTGGCGCTGGTTCACGCCCTCATTGTCAGCGATGTAGAAATATGCGCGCAACTCGACGGTCGTAATGCCGGGCGCGGCCTCAACGATGGCTTGATGCAGCCGCGCGAGACGACCTGGGACGCTCTCACCCATGCATTATTCCTCCCGTATCTAGTGGGACATATCCAGATCTGGATCATTTCGCCATAGGAAAATTACGCGCTGTGAGCGAATTGCGCACGGAACGTACAATCTGCGTACCGGGCGCCGCACTGCGTAGAATGGAGTTCTTGGTCATTTTCGTACCGTAGAACTCGGGCGGCAGTCAATCTTCTTTCTTGGGTGGTGCGGTCTCGTCCCAGATCACGTAATCGGCCCAGACCTCGGGCGAGATGGAGCCGGGCGGGAGGTGGCATTCCTCCTCGGCGTGAATGATCTCCATCCAGGTGTCCGGCCTTAAACGGCGAAGGGTCTCACCTGGTTGCTCGACGTTCGGGTCGCCCACCAGCTGCGGGCGTGGGTGTGGCGCTTCGGGCTCTTTCGGGATCATCGCCTCCATCGCGCGTAGAGCGGCGGCGTGGGGCGTGCCTTTGATCACCGGGCCCAGGTCACGGACGTGGTGCGGGCTCACGCAGCGGTCGTCGATGCAGCGGCCCAGGCGCGGCACGGCCGTGAGGGGCGCGTCGCAGGCTCGGGCGTAGACGACGCGGCAGGCGTTCGTCGGGTAGCCCAGCTCGGGCGCGTGGACCATTGGCGTCCCGCGTTCGTTTGAAAGCGATCCGCGGCCGTCCTTGACCCGCTTGCGGGCGGGGATGAAGGTGGCAGTCCAGATCCAGCAGTCGAGTGTTTCGTCCCCGTCGCATCGGATTTTATTCCGCAGCTTGGTTGGGAGATCGGTGAGGGATTTGAAGGGTGCTCGCGTCATGTCCGTTTCGTACCATGGCACCTGAAAAAATCTAGTGGGTACAAACGCCCACTCACTCCCTTAAATAACTCATTAATCCTAGCTGATTAACGACTTCCATGGTGTCTTACTGAACACTTTTTCCCCACTATAAACCCTAAAGGGAAAAAGAGAGTAAATAGAATAACTTAGAGGGAAATCAGGCGTTCGATTTCCCACCTAGTGGGACAACGTGCGGCCGAGCGTGCGATTTTCGCTGCAGCGCACCAATTGATGGCGTCGATGCGGACCCGCTCCGACATTGTCCCACTAGACGGTCGGAAACGTTCAACCGAGGCCCGGAATGCCCGGTAAAATCGCCTCGTTGAGGCAGATCCAAGCGGTCAGGATCACCGTGCCGATTAGGAATAAACCCGTATCCATTGTCCATACTCCATATCCGATATGGTGCGGTCCGCACCGGCTGCGTTCGATGGTTTGAGCCCGCGGCTGGTGGGCCGGTGGCGAAGTGGGCGCGCCAGTTCATCGCGGGAGCGTCCCGCGCCGAACCTTCTCGCGGCCGCGCTGCACGTCCTGCGGCCAGCGGCGCTTGGGCTCGACGAAGCGTTCGCCCGACTTGGTCTCGGCGTGCATGCCGCCCACCGGCTCAGCGAGCGCGTCGGCGAGCTGGCGTGCGCGGCAGTCCTGGGCGCGCTGTTGGTGGGCGACCCGGCGCCATAGCCGATATGCCTCGTGCTCGGCGCGCGAGACCGTGGCCTCGCATTCGAGCCGGCGGCCGATGTCGAGCATGCGTGCGCGCAGCGCGTTGAGGCCTGCGGGCGGCGCGAGCTGGTAGCGGACGGGCGAGCGCTCGGTCCGCATGAGCCCGAGCGCGAACTCTGGGTTAGCGTGTGCCATGTGTTTACCCCGTGATTTCCATGTGGAAGCCATATCGAATATGGCCGGCGTGCGTGCGTTGGTGGGACACCACGCGCGAGACGCGCATGCGGCCGCACACCGGCTGCGTGCCAGTGCGCGGGCGAATGGGCGCGAGGGTGGGGTGGGCCCCCCGTAGGGGGCCCGGTGTGGGGCTTAGGCCGCCTTGTTGAAGTGCCGGGCCAGGGCCGACCGGGCATCGACGACCACGTCGTCGGCCAGGACCGGGGCCAGCGTCGGCGCCGTCTCAGCGGCCAGCGCCTCAAGGCGGGCCAGATCGGCGAGCTTCCGGTTGACCGCGTCCAGGATCATCATGAGATCCGCGCCGGTGTGGACACCGGCCAGAGCGGTCAGCACGTCGGCCGTGGGATCGGCCGTCACCGGGGCCATATCCGATATGGCGGCGCTGTCCGTGGCGTTGGCCGCGAAGAAGAGAGCGGCGGCGCCGCTGTTCTTCGCCATGGCCTTGGCCTTGGCAGCCTCAGCCTTGGCAGCCTTGGCAGCCGCCTTGTCGAGCGGCTCGAAGGCGCCCGCCGTGGCCCAAGCCCGGATATCCGAACCGGAAGTGATGTTCAGTTCTTCGAACATCTCCCGGACCCGGTCGACCGCCTCTTCCGTGGCCATATCCAATATGGCGGCGACTTCGTCCGCAGCGTGGGTGTGGAACATCCCGGCCGCCGTCTCCACGCCCTTAACGTAGCTCTGCCAGGTGTTTTCGGCGATCACGCCAGTCTGCGCAGCGCGCACGGCCAGGTGTTTGCGGATGACCTTGGTATCCGTGCCCGAGTTCATCATGAACAGGAGCGTGAAACCGCTGTAGGCGTGGAGCTTCATGCTCTCAGCGCCCACGAGGGCGGCGAACGCGACATCGGCGACGGTGGCGTTGTTGAGGGCCATGGTCTGAGATCCTGTTAGGCTGGCCATATTGGATATGGCGGGGGGTGGGCCGGTGTGACCCACGAGACACACCTGTGGTGTGTCTGGTGCGCAACACCGTGGGGTGTGGCCCGTGGGCCACACCGGGTGACAGCCTAGGCGTAGGCCTTGGCGATCAGGACGCGGCGACGGCGCTGGTGGAGGTAGAGCAGGACGGCGGCGCAGCGATCAAGATCAAGCTGGTCGAGCACGTCCGAGGCGAAGAAGTCTCGCATGGTATCCTCTGAGGGCTGGCCCGGGCCATATCCGATATGGCGGGGGCGGGGCTGGAGTAGAGCTAAGTCCCTCTATCCATGTATCCACTCTACCATGGAAAATATTCCACGCAAGAGGAAAGTGTAGGAATATATAGGCTAATTGCAATAGTGACATAGTTATCACTGTCAAGTTCTAAGTAGAGCCGTCCCCCTTTTTCTGTGGAATATCTTGGCCTCGGTGTATCACTATGGTCGATGTGCTTTTCCGGAAATTTTCAATATTTGACTGCTAGCACTCGAATACTTGAAGCGTCAAGGCCCGCCCACCGGCTGCTACACCCGGGGGCGGGCCTTGGTTCAGCACCAGGCTCAGCACCCTACGGCCGACCCAGCAGCCGGTCGAGCAGTGTGCGCCCAGCGCGGCCAGGCATCCCCTCCAGGTCCGCCATCAGCATTGGGGGAGGGGAACCTGCCTCGATCGGCTCCCCGTCCTTCTGCGCCACCAGCATGTTGCCGCAAGCCAGCTCCGACTGCGCCACCTCGGGGAGGGCGGCCAGCAGATGCGTCCACTCCTCCCCGTGCGGATCCAGCGAGATCAGATCGCGCACCCGCATCTTGCCGACCCGACGCCGTTCCGCCTCCGGCAGCCGGACCAGCAGCACCTGGAGGATCCAGCGCACGGTGTAGGCAGCGCTCTGGTGGGCGCCCGTGAAAGCCTGCTGGACCTGGAAGCCCTGATCCGCGAAGATCGACTTCAGGCCCTCGCGGGTGGCGTTGAAATAGTGCGAGGGGTAGCCGTGAACCGGCTGCAAAAACGGCCAGTCGATCATCACGTAGCCGCCCGGCTTGAGCATCCGGTACATCTCCCGGACCACCACCCACGGCCTGGGGACGTGCTCCAGTACCGCGAAGCACCCCACACCCATCAAAGACTGGTCCTTGATCGGGTAAAAGCAGTCTGGTTCAACGATCAAATCAGCCGAATTTGATGGATAAACCTCCAAATACAAGCAGTTTTCATAGGTTTTCGACCTTAAACCGCACCCAAGATCAAGGAATAGCTCGTCTGGATGCGATTTAATCAGATTATCGAACATTTCGACGTTATGATTGGCGCTTTCACTCTGATACTGGCTCAGATCGAAGTGCCGGTCCCCGGCGATGATCGGGAACTGCCCGCTCGGGTGGTTGTCCAGCGGCTCGGCCAAGATGTGCCGGAAGCGTTCGTATTTGGCGCGCGGATCGTGTTCCATGACCTCACCTCCGACCTAGCCGACCCAAAAGACCCCGGCTGCGAGGCGGCTCGGGCACGAGAGCCGGCGGCTCGGGCTCGGGCTCGGGTGTCGGCACGGGAGCAGGGCGAGTGGGATCGACGAGCTTCGAGGCGTCGAAGTTGTGGGGCCGCCGGACCGCGATGATCGAGGGGCGCGTGGCCATCTCCGATCCGCCTTCGGCGTCATGATGCTCGGCGTGAGCCGTCGTGAAGAACACGTCGAAGCCGAGGTTGTCGAAGAGCTTCACGTAGAGGCCCCGAGACAGGTGCCACCAGACGTAGTTGATCTCCGGCCGGTCGAGGCGGGTGATCGGGTGGAGCAGCATGTCGTCGAGCGGCACCACGTCGGTGAACGGGATCAGCACCGCTTCCTTCGCCAGGCGCGCCCAGGCACCGATCGCGTAGACCGGGTCCGAGAGGTGCTCGACGATCGCGCCGGCCATGACCACGTCGAAGGACTGCGCCTCCCACTCGTACAGCTCGGGCATCGGCGCGTAGACGCACTGGGCCCGGGATCCGAACTTGTGCCAGGCGTGCCACCAGGACGCTTTGATGGGCCGTAGGTTTTGTACCTCCCAGACCTCTCGATGGTGGACCACGTCCTGGTACGATAGCGACGACGCGAACGGGACGTGCCGAAACTCATGGGTCGAGGCGGCATCCAACCCCGTCACGATGGCGCCGGCCTTCTCTGCGTTGAAGGCCAGATAGCCCGAGGCCGTCCCGACGTCGAGTACAGTCTTGCCTTTGAGGTCGTAGCCACCAATGTACTTGCTGAAATCGTCGATCGTCCAGCTGCCCTTCACCACAGATCCATCTGGAAACCGCATCGAGTGATACCAGTAGGGCTTCGGGTCCGCAGAGTTTGACCACGGAGCCTCGTACCGAGGCGAGCGATTACTCGAAGTGTCGTTGGCCATGCAGGAACATCCCTCTCCAGTACCTGGGCGGGTCCAAGGCGCGAGTTCTTATCGGCTCCCGCGACGAGCGTCGCTGAAGTTTTCTTCGCTACCCCGGGTTGATCTGTTCCAGAAAAAGTGAACGGGCCCTTACAGATTGCGGTACGAAATGATCCGAGCTACGCCTTTCCGATGCGCAGCCTCATCGTCGCCATCGTACTGTCCACCACCGTCGCAAGAGCGGATCCGCTCACGCCAGGCGACAAGGCCGTGATCCTGGACTGGGCCCGGCAGACACTGGCCGATCCCTACTCGCTGCGATCCACCGGCATCAGCGCACCGCTCGCATCGCCTAACGGGCGGCCCATGGTCTGCATCGAGTACAACGCCCGCAGCGTGACCGGCGGTTACGCCGGCATCGACCGCATGAGCTTCGTCTGGACTGCGATGGGACTGCGGCCTGGCACACGGGGCCTGGGCGGCGTCACCAACCTGACCTGCTACCAGCCCGGGGTGACCATGAGGCCATTCCCCGAGCTGTTGCGCATCCAGTAGATAGCCTTTTCAGAGGAGACCCTATGATCGCAGAAGCCGCCAACACCCTCACTGTCCTCAAGGGAACGCTGGACGAACTTATGGCGCGTCGGACGGACCCGGACACGGCATATCGTCGGTTGCGCAATTTCCACCGGGTCAATGGCCTCGATTGGACCCACCGTCTGAACCAGGCCGCGAATGACTTCATGACGGAGGCGACCGCCTTCACGGCCGGCGGTGACGCGATCAACTTCGCTCTCATGACCGATGAGGACCGTCAGGAATATTACGAAGACGCGATCAAGGCTCTGCGCGCCTATCGTGATGAGTTGCGCAACGCCAAGATCACCGAGGCCCACCGGCAGATGAGCACGGCAGACGAAACGCAGGTCGCCGAGCCAAACTTCTAGATCGTCCGCTCTGGCTCTCCACCAGCTTCGGCACATAGGCCGAGAGCCAGGTTCGCCGATCCTGCTTGGCTTTTACCGCAACCAGTGCAGGCGTCAGCATCTACCCGGGCCCAGTTAGTTGGGTCCGGGTTGGTCCAAATTTGCCACTCCGCCCCTATCGAGCGGGACTGCTTTCGACCCTTTGCAGAAGGTGGGAGCGTCCGCTTCCGCGCGCTTAATGGAACAGAGCTGTGCGATCCTGGCGGGGATGATGCGGATCGCGCTCAGTCCCAGTCCTCAAGCTCGACGACCGTATCGCTGAACGGCACCGTGAGCACGAGCTGGCCCGCCGCGTCCACGATCTCGAACGAGCAATCCATCCAATCCTGGATGAAGGTGTGACGCTCCCGCGCGATCATCGCCCGCGCTTGCGCCAGAACATCTACACGCGCGGCGTTCAGGTCGGCGTACACCGCGCCTTCCGGATCTACGGCCAGGCCTGTGGGTCCAGGACGATGCCGAATATTGATGAAAAATAGCGGCATCAAGCACCCTCGATCAGGCGGGTGAACTCGGCCTCGGGCAGGCCGTAGGCGTTGTCGGCCACTTTCTCCAGGGTCTCGCGATCCAGGATCGTAATGCGCCCGCGCCGGGCTCGGATCAGCCGGTTACCCTCCAGAGCCTGGATGGCCAGGGTCGTGCTGGAGCGGTGCACGCCGAGCATCATCGACAGAAACTCGTGGGTGATCTGAAGATCATCGCCGTCAAGTCGGTCGTGGCACATCAGCAGCCAGCGGGCGAGGCGTACGTCGATGCTCTGGCTCGCATTCGCGAAGGCGGTTTGCGCCGTCTGGACGAATTGCACCTGGATCGAGCGCAGGAGCAGCTTGCGTAGGCTCGCGCTCTGATCAACGGCCACGCACAGGGCTTCCGTGGTGATGCTTAGTATCTCGCCCGCGCTCTGAATGAAGTGATCGTGTGGTGTGCAGTCGTCGCCGAGCAGGATGGGCAAAGCGCCGACCAGACCCTCACGTCCGATGATGCCGAGCTCGACCCTCTTGTCCGAGCCATGCGTGGTGATCGAGCAGAAGCCGACCTCGGGAAAGAACAGCTGCTTGATCGGGGTGTTGGGTGCGATCAACTGCTGGCGCAATTCAGTCACCACTGGCTGCAAGTGCGGCTGCAACAAAGCAAAGTCGTCGGGCGAAAGCTTCTTTAGAAGAAGATTGCGAACACTCGGTTGTTGGTGCGGAGACATAGCTCTGCTCCCTGCTGGGGCGAGAGCACGCTCTGTCTCCTAAGCGCCTGCGCCCGGATCAACCGGCAGGCGATGACCATCATAGGCGGGTTCTGCTAGCCGCGGCAATGCGACATACAAGTCGGTGAGGTATCTAACAATTCGGATTGTCGGATACATCACCAAGGATCAGCGGCATCTATCTTGGCCCTTTCATCCATGTGTATCACTTGGATCAGTGAGCTCTGCGCCCCCCTGAATAGGTGGACACCTCAAATGGCCGGAGCATCGCATGACGCGGATGGATCGACAGCCTGCTGTCCTGCTCGCGGAGGGCGATGCCGTCATCGGCATGGACCTGAGCGACGCCTTGGAGTGGGCCGGCTACCGGGTGCTTGGGCCGGTAGATACAGCCGCCGAGGCGCTACGCCTGCTCGTGCAGGAGAAGCCGGCTGTGGCCGTCATCGACGTGGCCCTGAGGGATGGGTTCTGCGCGGACCTGGCTCGCACCCTGCGCCGCCTCGATGTGCCGTTCCTCGTCCACTCGGGCTGGCAGCGAGAGGAGCGAATGGCCAGTCACTTCCAGGGCGCCCCCTGGCTCGGCAAGCCGGCCCTGTCCGCGGACATCGTCATCTCCGTGAACGAACTCGCCGCGTCCATATTTGCGCCGGCCACCCCGCCACGGCTCCCGGAGCCCGGGGGCACGGGCAATCCGCTGATACGTAAGCTGGAAGGCTTCACGACCCTGTCGGACGCAGATCGGGCGGTCTTGGCGCGGATTAGCGCGGAGCCGCGCCACGTCGGGCCCCGCTTCGACTTAGTGCGCGAGGGCGATGCCCCCGAGGGCGTGTTCCTGGTGATGAACGGCATGGCGGTCCGCCATAAGCTGCGGGCGACCGGGGCACGGCAAATCATGGCGTACCTTGTGCCGGGGGACATGTGCGACCTCGACGTCGCCCTGCTGAGCGAGATGGATCACACCCTCTCCACGGTGTCGGACTGCGAGGTCGTACGTCTGACGCCCGACACGGTGGCCGACCTTCTGGCGAACCATCCGCAGATCGCCCGAGGGTTGCGCAAGGCCCAGCTCGTCGACGAGGCGACCTTGCGCGAGTGGCTGGTCAACGTGGGTCGCCGCTTCGCCATAGAGCGGATCGCGCACCTGTTCTGCGAGTTGCTGCTGCGCTTCCGTGCGGTTGGATTGGCGTCCGACGACAGCTGCGACCTGCCGGTCACTCAGGTGGACCTGGCCGACACCACGGGGCTCACGTCCGTCCATGTAAACCGCTCGCTCAAGGAGCTCCGGCAAAAGGGGCTGATTGAACTGAGGAACAAACGGCTCAAGATCCTCGACCTGCCCCGCCTGCGGGCGCTAGCGGAGTTTCGGCCCAACTACCTACACCTGGACGACCGAGCCGCCGCATGAACCTACGACTGCAGCCCGTGCAGGTCGCCACGAACAGTGACGACACTGAGAGCCAGCTGGTCTTCGCGGACGGCTTTCTAGTCGCGGTTCTGGTCCGTCTCTCCGAGCAGCATGAGGACGACGCAGGTAGGTGGTTCCTGGAGGCGGGGTTCGGTCCGATTGATCTCAATTGTCCCCCTCTGTTCATAGATCTGGATGAAGCGCAGACCTGGATCCTGGACCAGCTGTCGTCCGAGTTGTGACGACAGCACGGTTCTGATCGAGGCCTATTTAGAGAATGTCTGCTTCGGGGCGAAAGGCCAAGGTCTGCTTTCCACCCGAAGCAGACATCCGCTGGGCTCCATCCGCTAGCCCAGCTTCTGGTCGAGCATCTCCCGGATGGCGCGGTTGATCACCGTCGATCGCGCCTCGCCGTTCTTAAGGGCCTCGGCGTTGACCTGCTCCAGCAGCTCTGGCGTGATCAGGTGGGTGATCTGGACCTTGTGGCCCATCACGTAGCCGTCCCCGAGCGCGCGCTTGGCCTTGCCCTTTGCCGGCCGCCCCTTCGCGCCCATGTCGAGCGCCCCGGCGGTGACCCGCTCGAACGCCTCATCGGTGGGCTCGGGTCGCGCCTTCACCACCGGCTTCTTTCCGTTGAGCGCCATCTTAATTTCCTTCCGTTTCCACCTGGAACACACCTAACATCAACCTCTCCAGCTCGGCGACCGCCTTCCGGTCTGGTGAGGACTGCTCGGCCACGCCGATCCCGCTGCTCGATGCCGAGGCGAAGGCCTTCCGGTCGACCAGGGGCGCGTCGAGGTAGGTGAACTGCGGGATCTCCCGCACGACGTTCGCCGCCTCGGCGTTGTCGGCCGACGCGCGCCGGGCCTCGGCCTTGTTCATCACCGCGTAGGCGACCAGGCCGTCGCGCTCGGCCGTGATCACGTCGAGCACCTTCGCCATGTCCTGCATCGCCCACAGCTCGAAGCCCTTGGGCGCGAACGGCACCACCGCCACGTCGGCGAGCATCAGCCCGACGCGCAGCGCCGCCGTATCCCGGCCACCCACGTCGAGGATCACGTCGTCGTACTTCTTGCCCTGCTGCGAGACCTGGGTTCGCAGCTGCCGGGCGTCGTCGTAGAGCGAGCACGCGATAGCCGGCGCCAGCTCGGCATCCGCCCGGCTCTGGATCGCCGCCGCCGCGGTGCCCTGGGCGTCGCCGTCGACCAGCCACACGTCTCGGCCCATGCAAGCCCGAGCGATGGCGATCTGCACTGCCAGCGTCGTCTTGCCGACGCCGCCCTTCGTATTTCCCACCAGCACGATCATCGGTGTCGTCTCCACATTCCGTCCAGCTCGTTTCCACATGGAATATAGATGGAAATCGAGATCTCGCCAGGTCTTGAAGATGGTCATTTTCGTACCATCTTCTCCCTCGTAGTGCTAGCAGTTCCAGCCGGACCCGCAGCCAAAACAGGGAGGCCATCGTGGCCAAGTACACGCTCGACGAAGTGACGAAGGCCTACCCGGCCGGGTCCAAGGTGACCATCAAGGCTGGCCGGAAGGACCCATCCAGCCGGGTGGTCGAAGTGAAGGGCGTACGGGAAGCCGGCGTCGCTGGCACCAAGGGCCATTCGATCTGGATCGACACCGTGGAGAAGCTCGACGGCGGCAAGGAGGTCACCCGCTCCATCCGTCCCGGCAGCGTCGCCACCGCCTGATTTCTCAGGCCTCAAGGCGCCCCGGATTTAGTTCTGGGACGCCTTGCCTTCGTGGTACGTATCGTACCATATCCACCCCGGGGCGCCGGACGCCCCATCTTCCCCAAGAGGTTCCCGTGAAGACCACACTCCGTATGCTGGGCCGAGGCCTAGCGCTGGCGGCGGCTGTCGCACTCACCCTGTCCCCAATCCCGGCCGCGCAGGCTGGCTGGCAAGGCCCAGGCGGGGCAGCCTGGTTCGAGAACTACGTGAAGCCGAACGGCTACAACTACGCCCCCTCGGTAATCTCCGAGAACGGCACGACCGACGTGTGGTGGTGCGGTCAGGGCGCCACGGACGTGATCTACCACCGCTCCTACTCGGCCCCCGGCTTCAGCCCGATCTCCCAGGTGCTGTACCCACGGCAGAACTGGAACAACAAGTACACCTGCGATCCGAGCGTGACGAAGGGCAACTTCGTCAACCCGCAGGACGGCCAGCACTACCAGTACATTATGTACTATTCGGGTGCGGATAACCTGCCCGGCAACAACAACCAGCTCGGCCTCGCCTACTCGAACGACAAGCTCAACTGGGTCGACTACCAGGGTGACAGCATCCTGAAGCCGCTCGGCGACGCCTCGAACAACTACGGCATCGGCCAGCCGTCGACCTTCAACGCGGACGGCCAGTCCAGCCTGTTCGTGTTCACGACCGACACCTCGGTCCCGGCCGATCCGAACTTCGCCCAGATCTTCGTCCGCCACACGGCTGACGGTGTTCACTTCGATGCCCCCGTCCGTCTCCCGGCCAAGGCCAACGACGGCACCAGCATCGGGCCGAACTCGGATTTCGCCTACGACTACGCTTCCGGCGATGTCTACATGATCTCGTCGCAGGGTGGCCGGAACTGCTCCACCAACCCCTGTAAGGATCCGGTGAACAACCCGGACCGCGAGACGTACCAGCTCGCCCTCTACAAGATGAACATCTCGCAGGTCCTCTCGGGCCAGCCGTTCCTCTGGACCGCCCTGGGCCAGCTCAACACCGACCAGACCGGCTTCTACCTCACCCACAGCCCCGGCTTTAACCGGGACGCCTCGGGCAACCTGACGCCGTTCTTCCCGAACATCCAGATCTTCCACTCGGGCGGTGACCCGTCGCCGACCACCTGGAAGCTCACCTTCTCGCTGCTCAACAAGGACAACCCGTTCGCCCCGCTGAACCGCTACTACAACGGGTCGATCCACAAGGTCACCTCGGGCTACGCCGGTCCCGGCTTCAACCTGGAAATGACCCTGGGCCAGATGGTCGTCGCTCCCCAGCCCGGTGCCACGCACAAGATCTACTCGTGCTTCACCGGCGGCGACTACTTCCTGAGCGGCCAGGCGAGCTGTGAGGGTCAGCAGCAGCTCGGCGTGACCGGCGAGATGTTCAACGATCCCCACGATGGCATGCACGCGGTGTTCCGCTGCGTAACCGGCGGCCACCACTTCGCGTCGAACGACGCGAACTGTGAGGGTCAGCAGGTCGAGGGCCCGCTGGGCTACGTCTACAACTAAGCCTCCCCGCAAGACGGCGCACCTCCCCTCTCAAGGGGGGAGGTGTGTCCTGCCCCGACTGTACGAAACGTACCGTTCGGGCAGGACACAGAGCCTGCATCCAGCCCAGAGGTAAGAACGTGCCAACCAACCAGACCCTCGCCCAATTCACCGACCTCAACACCGTCGACCAGACCGGCCAGTACGTTGTGCCGGACGCCGGCAACTACCCGCCCGGTGCCCGCACCCAGTGGCTCTATCTCGATGTCGAGACCTGGGGTTACGGCAACGGCTTCGTGATGCAGATCGCGACCGAGCTGAACCCGACCGGATCGCAGGCCCAGTCCTGGCGTCGCCTGAAGCAGGATGGCGGCTGGGGTGCTTGGGACCGCCTCCTCTCGGCAGCGTTCCCGGGTGCCGGTGGCAGCGGAACTGGCGCGCAGGGCCCGGCTGGTCCGCAGGGCCCCGCAGGTCCCCAGGGTCCCGCTGGTCCGCAGGGTCCCGCTGGTCCGGCCGGTGGCGGTGGTGGCGGCGGCAGCTCCGTCGCGATCAACTACCAGGAGCGCAAGGTCAACGTCCGTGACTTCGGCGCCGACAACAACGCCTCCGGGGCGCAGAACGTCGCCGCCTTCCGTGAGGCGATCCAGAACCTCTACAACCTCGGCGGCGGCGCGCTCGTGATCCCGGGTGGGGACTTCCTGCTCGACGACACGATCTCGTTCGACGCCCCCGGTCTCGGCATCAAGATCTACGGTTCGGATCTGGAGAGCCGCCTGATCTTCTCGGGCGGGATGCAGAACGGCCTGGTGTGCAACGCCCGGTCGGTCACCCTGGAAGGCTTCCGGGCCATCGCCACGAACACCCCCGGCATGAACGGCGCCGGCTCGCTGATCTACGTCCGCAACGCCGCCCCGCTCGGGTCCGAGTTCGAGAACATCTCGATCCGCGACCTCGGTCTGGAAGGTCGTCCGGGCTCCGATCCGTTGTACTTCCTGGCGCTCCAGAACCCGGCGTTCGCGCGCATCGACGGCGTCGGCATCGTCGCCTTCGAGAACGAGAGTTACGGGTCCAAGGGCAACGCCGGCATCTACATCTTCGGCGAGACGGCCTCGAACGCCTCGGCGGTGGGTGACTTCACGGTCCATGGCGCCAACGTCTACGGCGTCGAGACCGGCATCCTGGTGTCCGGCGGCACCGGCGACAACGGCGCGCAGACGGTCGAGGGCTGCTCCTTCACCGACTGTGTGGTCCAGGGCGCCCGCATCGGTCTGCACATGCAGGCCAGCGGCTACAAGGCCCCGGGGCACTCGTGGAAGGGCGGTCACATCAACTGTGACGGCGTGGCCATCCAGCTCGACAGCTGGGCGCAGTTCAAGATCTCGGACGCGCTGTTCTACCTCAACGCCGGTTCGGCGCGGAAGCAGGGCCACATCCTTCTCAACAACTGCACCGAGATCAACGTCCACGACATGCACCTGCTGCATTTCGCGACCGTTGCGGGGCAGCCGGCGACGGGCGTTGGGAACTTCGGCGTGGCCTTCGCGGGCTCGACCGACCTCTGCCAGGTCCACGACGTGGATTGCTACGGCTTCGCTGGTGGGTCGGCCGCGGTCTACAACGCGGGCGGCGGTGGCGCCAACCGCGCTCACCACGTCGGCAAGCAGGGTGGCCAGACCATCCTGGCCGGCTCGGTCCAGGACCTGGGCGGCAACCACGCCCTTTAGTCTGCCCTGACCACACGGTACGTTTCGTACTCAAGGGGCCGGCATCCGAAAGGGTGCCGGCCCTACTGCTATGTGGCATCCACCTGGAGCGCACATGAAAAAGGCCCCGCAAGCGGGGCCTTCCTCGTCTCCAGCTCGGGGCTGGCTTAGGCGGCCTTGGCGGCCGGTCCCTTCACCGAGGTATCGGCGGCCGGCGCGGCCGGCGCGGCCAGCGCCGACTTATCGAGCGCCTTCACGAAGGCGTCGTAGCCGGGCTCGCCCCCCAGGATCTGGCGCAGGCCGTTGTCGCCCGGGAGCGAGAACCGCACGGCGTCGCCGTCGATCGTGTAGGCCGTGGCATGCTTCTCCTCACCGGAGGCCATGTCGCGGACCAGGAGGAGGCCATCCTTCACCCGGGCCTCCCAGCGCGGGTCGCCGCTCTTCACCAGGGCGGACACGGAACGGGGCTTGAAGCTCGTCATCATCTTCTCCAGTCAGTACGTTTCGGACCATGCGGTTCAGACGCGCGAGCGCGCCGTCAGCGAGGCCTCTAACATGGCGCGTACGGCGCTCGCGCCCAAGGGGTTCTCGTGGCGCATGCCCTCGTTCTGGGCTGCGATGATCATCTCCGGGGTCACCTGGAGCCCGCGGGTCGGCAAGATACCGGCCTGGTCACGGCTCACGGCGCCCGCAGATGCCCCCAGGACGGGCGCGGAGGCGATATGGTCGTGGACGGGCCCGGTCCCGGGCTTCCGGCCGCGCTGGGCCCAATCCTCGAAGCACAGGGCCTGTCGGCCGGCTTCGCGGCAGCGGTCGACGTAGTTGAGGTAGGCCGTGCTCTCGCTCTCGTCCTTCACCTCGACCACGTTGCCCTCTCGGGCCTCGGCCGCAGCCAGGCCGGGGGTGTCGGGGCCGGCCAGCTCGACGCCGGTCTGGTCGATCACAGTCGTTCGCATTGGAGTGCTCCTTCGATCGCAAGTTTGAGGGCTTCTGGGTCAACGCCCGGGAGGAAAGATCGAGCCGCATCAACCATATCGTCGGTGACGCGGCCCGCGGCGGCGTAGTCCCGGCGCAGGCAGGCGGCGAGCACGGCGCCCGGGGTCGGCTCGTAGACGGCGAGCCGCTTCCCATTGGCCGTGATCACCACGCGCTCGCCCCGGTCGAGGCGCTCCCGGATCACGCCGGCTCGATCCGCCAGGCTGATCTGCACCTGGCTCTGCGTCGGCAGCGGCGCCCGGAAGATCGCTGCGAAGGCCTTCCGGCCGGCGGCGTAGGCCGATGCCGGGTCGAACCGCTTGAGCGGGTCGTCGGCCATCTTCGCCTCCATCCGCTGCCGGTAGCCTGGCTCCTCGGCCACGTTCGGTAGGTTTTCCATGTGGAGACCCCGTGGTTATCGCTTGGGCTTCGCGGGGGAGGGCGCCGCCTTCTCCCGCTTCAAGGCAGCGGTGCCGGCTGCCAGCCGGAGGCGCTTCACGTCGGCCTCCAGCTTGTCGTTCTGCCGGAGCAGCTCGAAGTAGAAGTCGACCAGCTCCGGCTTCGTCTTGTTCATCAGGTACTTGCGGGTGATCCGCGCGGTGCTCTCGAATACGGGCATGACCAGCTCTCCATGGTACGTTTTTGACCGTCGGATCACGATCAAAAATAGTATTCGTCAGCGCCGCCGACGCCATTTCGCAGCATCGGTCTCCAGCTGGATGCGGCGCCACACGTCACTAGCAATGTTCACGCTGCAGCCCGCCTGTTCGCGACAATTGTGAGGTAGCGAAAAACCGGGATCGGAAGGCCCTTCGCACCAGAAACCTTGTCCATCTTGAAGCCGAACTGTCCCTGGAGCTGGCCCATACGCTTGACGAGCATTTTCGACCCAACAGGCGAGACACTCTGACTGATGCAGTACGACCGATATTCGTTCCAGAGGGTCGTGAAGGTGGTGTAGTTGTGCTGGTCCGACACGTCCTTGTGGGCCTCGGCTCCCAGGTTCATCCAGCCATGATCCCGGAAGCCGCAGAGAAAATCCCGCACAGAGTTCAGCTCGTTTTCCAGCATCTCGCGCTGCTCGATCGAGGAGACCGGGTCGGTCAGCTTGAAGTTCTCAGTCCGCAACCGGATCATGTGGTTCACCGCCCACGCGGCGATGGCCTCGCGCTCCTCGGCGATCACGACCTTGTCGTAGTCGTTGATCTTGCGCTCGTCCTTCGGGAACGCCCGGGTGAACACCAGGAACAGCCACCGGCGGGTAAACCCGTCCGAGCTGTCCTTGCTCTTGGGATGGTGGTTCGAGGCGAACCAGTGCGCCGCCTTCGGGCGGAACGTGAACATCTTCTGGTTCTTCTCCTGCGCCTCGATCTGCTCGCCGGAGATGATCTGCTTGAACTTGGCGCTCTCGATGAGCTGGGTCTCCGACAGCTCGCCCGCGAAGTTGAGCAGCTTGCCGACCAGCTGCGCCGGCCCGAACTTGTCGCCCCACATCGTGGGCGGCAGGGTCGTCTGGGCGTCATCCGGCATCAGAGCCTGCATGATCTCCATGATCCGGCTCTTGCCCGAGTGCGCGACGCCGTAGAGGCAGATCGCGACCTGCACCTCGGTCATCTTGCCGAACAGGGTCATCGCCATGACCTCGCCGAGCGCGGTCACCTTCTCGGCGTAGTCCGGGTCGTCGCCCCAGTAGTCGTTCAGCATGCGCTGGAACCGGGTGCATTTGCCGGCCAGCTCGGGCTTGTACGGGTAGGGCAGGGTGTAGGTCATCCCGTAGTCGGGATGGTGCTCCTTCAGCTCCAGCTCGTCCGTCAGGTAGCCGTTCACGAAGTTGATGCCGGGCTCCAGGCGCTTCTTCAGCTCGCCCTTCTGCATGCCCCGGACGGTGCGCAGGATGCCCTGGTGATCGGACGCCCGGGTGGCCGCCTTGTAGCTCCCGTACTCGTTGATGATGTGCTTGAGCACGTCACCCTCGTCCATCTTCTCCCAGGCAGATCCACGCCACTGCCATAGGGTATCCAGGTGGAAACGGATTTCCCCGCCCAGGTCTTCGAGGTCGCGCACCACGGCCTTGGCGATCTCGGCGTGGTCGCCGCCCGCGATCGGCCCGGCGCGCAGCTGCGCGAGCTGGCGGCGCACCGACGCCACGCTCACCCGCCGGGCGGACACGGTGGCGATGTAGTTGAGGATCTGATCCTCCTCGATCGGCTCCAGGTTGGGGTTCGAGGCGATCCGGTTCAGGACCTGCTTGACCACCGAGGTGAACTGCTCGGGGCTGTCCTTCACGCCGGCCTTCTCGATGTGGGCGTTGAAGTAGGTCATGATCTGACCGTGGTCCCAGGTCTCGTTGTCCTTCGAGAAGGCATCGAGCCCCCAGGCCGCGCGCTGCTCGTCGGTCACGCCCTCGTCCCAGCCCTTCGGCAGCGCCCGCGCCTTTGGCCCGGTCACGTCGCGGATCAGGAACTCAATCAGCTTCTGCGGCCCCTTCTCCGGCGCGATCACGTCGCCGTAGGTCTTCTGCATGAAGGTGCCCACCGCCAGCTCGATCTGGGCGCAGGCCTCCAGCAGGGTCTTCTCGCCCTTGATCACGTCTCGGGCGAATAGGCCGGCCATCGACACCAGGCGCGTGTCCCGGTTGCCGGTCGAGATGTAGTCGGTGACGGCGCCGAAGGCCGCCGAGCCGACCTGGAGCCCGGCCTGGCCGAGCGCGTCGCGCAGGATCTGCTCGATGTTCGGCGGCAGTGAGCGGATGTCGGAGAGGCAGTCGACCAGGTCCTTGTTGGCCCGGTACGGCTGCTGCGTCTTCGGGTGGATCGAGGGCGGCAGCACGATCTGCGAGCCGGCGCCGAGCATCTCGACCAGCGACTGCAGCTTGCCATCGGCATCCTTGTACTTGATGCGGATGATCGGCTGGCCGTCGTACTTGTAGATGACGACGTAGCCCTTCTGGCCGATACGGCGCCAGGGCGACGGTGGCAGCACCTTCTGCAGGATGCCGAGCACCACGGGATCGTCCGTGTCCACGTCGATCGCGACGAGCCCGCTCTCCGGCCCGAGCGGCAGACCGATGTTGCCGTCACGGTGGAACGCCTTCCACGACAGGCGCTCGGCCTCGTTCGGCATCCGGCTCTGAAGCGATTGCCACTTCATGATGACCGGCTTCTTGTCCCCTCGCTGGAGGGGCATCACTGGGAGCCCAGCGGCCCAATATCGGTCGCAGTTATCTGCGAAGATATTGGAAGTCTTAAAGTTGTCGTCCGGGGACATACGGGGAAACCCTCAACTCGCGCACATAGAAAAGAGATCGAACAGTAGAGAGGCCGTCAGCATTGCTATGCTGAGCCAAATCAACTGCCGTAGTTCGTCCGGCGTGGTCATTTTCGTACCGTGAATTTTGCTCAAAGCTACGCGCTGGCGCCGTTCAGCTTTTTCAAACGCTCCTTGAAATCGAGGCGCGCATCCTTGTCGAGGACCTGCTCCATCGTGTCGACCACGAGGCGCTGGAACTCGTACATCTGCTTGAGACCATGGGCCTTTTCCTGGAGCCCCAGGTAGCGATCCATGAGGGAGGAGTAGTTCTTCAGGAAGGTCAGGCGCTCGCCGACATCGTCGCTGCTGTCGAGGTCGCGCTGCAGGCGCTTCATCGAGTTCAGCGCCGCCTTCACCTCGACGATCAGGCTGTCCGCCTCCTCGTCCAGTGTGTCGCCCGGCTTGAAGATGGCGTCGACCGTATCGTCCTGGCCAGAGCGGGTGGACGTGACCAGCCGCCGCAGGAACCCCTTAAGCTGTTCGGGATACGGGCATTTCGCGTCGACCAGGAACCCCGGGTCGAAGTCCATTTGCTGCCGGATCGCCTCCAGGCTGAGCCCGAGGGTTTGCGGAAGGCTTGGGTAGATCCGATCTTCGTCCGACATCGTTGGTCCTCTCGGGGCACCGGATATAGTGGGCACATTTCAGCATTTCTAGGCGGGCGATAGACCTCAATCAGTGTTGATGTAGTAAAATTGACACTAAAAACTTCATCGACCACACCCCACATATCTGAGATCTGAGATCATCTGGCCAACCTAAATGTCTGATCATGCTGCGAAAAACGCACGGTACGAAAGTGACCGTGGGCCCTGGGTGATCAAGCACCCGGATGCGACCCCGTTGGCACCGTGGTTCGTGGCGCTGATGCCGATTGATCTCGACGACCCCGCGAGCCCCGTCAACCCGGGGTTGGTCGCCGGCAGCGAGCGCGCCCAAGAGGCGCTGCAGTTCGCCCGGGAGATCGACGCGGTTCGCTATCGCCGGGCGTATCTCCACCCGGGCATCGCCTGGGTGATCGAGGCGGTGCCGCCCCGCGTCGGACCGCCGACCTGGGCCGAGGCCGAGCCTGACCCGCTGCTCGAAGCGCTCCAGGAGATGGAAGCCGAAGCGAGCCTACGGCCGTGAAAGCCCACCCGCTCCCCGACGCCGACTACCTGCGCGCTCGCCTGGCCTACGACCCGGCGACCGGCGTGCTGACGTGGCGTGAGAACCCTGACGCCCCGCGCCACTGGAACTCGAAGCATGCCGGCAACCCGGCCGGGTATGCCGACGAACGCTACGTGTCGGTCCGCCTGGACGGACGGCTCTACCGTGCCCACCAGATCATTTGGAAAATGCAGACGGGCGATGATGCCCCGATGGTCGATCATGAGGATACGGACGGGCTGAACAACCGTTGGGACAATCTGCGCCTGTCAACCAAGTCGCAGAACATGGGAAACCATGCTGGTTGGAAGAAAAAGACACTACCTCGTGGTGTCTTCGCACACCAAGGACGCTTCAAAGTCCTGATCACGGCCAACAAGAAGCCGAAATACATCGGCATGTTTGGAACCGTGGAGGAAGCTGCCGAAGCGTACGCAAAGGCAGCTCGTGAACACTACGGGGAATTTTCCCACACTTCCTTCGGAGCCAAGTCGTGAACCCCCACCTGACCGGCTTCATCGGCGGCTTAGACGAGCGCTTCCCCGACGACAGCACCAGCATGTCCATGTCGGAGTGGATCCAGAAGAACACCCGACTGCGGCAGCGCCCCTTCAGCTTCAAGGGCTTCGAGTTCCAGCGGCAGATCGTGGATGACCTGCACAATGATCTGACGTGCATTAAGATGTCGCAGATCGGCCTCACAGAAGTACAGATGCGTAAATTTTTCGGCTTCCTGAAGCGGAACGTCGGAACGGCAGGTATTTTCTCCATGCCAACCCAGCCGATGCGCGATCGGCTGTCCCAGACCCGCATCAAAACGATGATCGAGGGGGAGCCAATCTTCAATGGCCCGATGGTCGCGAAGCCAGTACGTCAAAAAGCTTTGTACCAGGTAGACGAGAGCTACGGCTACATCACCGGCACCACCGAGGGCGAGGCCACTTCAATCTCGGCCGACATCCTGTTCGAGGACGAGGTGGATCTCGCCGACCAGAGCATGCGCTCGCTGTTCCAGTCGCGCCTCCAGGGCTCGCAGTGGAAGATCACCCAGCGGTTCAGCACTCCCACCTACCTGGGCTATGGAATTGATGCCGCCTACCAGGCCTCGGACAAGCACGAGTACCCGATCCGCTGCGTCTGCGGTCACTGGCAAACGCCGATCTTCCACCCCCGCTTCCTCTGCCTGCCCGGCCTGAAGGGCGATCACGAGGACCTGTCCAAGCTCGGGCAGGACGAGGTCGACGCCATCGACATGGATGGCACCTTCGTGCGCTGCGAGAAGTGCTCCCGGCCGCTCGATCTGGCCGGCGGCCAGCGGGAGTGGGTGTCGGAATACCCGTCGCGCCGCGCGCGCGGCTACCGGGTCCGGCCGTTCTCGATCGCGACCATCACCATCCCGTACATCTTCCGCCAGCTGCTGGAGTACCAGCGGAAGGACAACCTGCGCGCCTGGTTCAACACCGTCATCGGCGAGGCCTTCAACGACAGCAACGCCCGGATCTCGGAGGAGGACCTGCTCGCGATCATGAACCCGCGCCAGGTCGATCCCGGCGAGCTGCAGACGAACGACCTGTTCCTGGGCTGCGACGTGGGCCAGACCTGTCACGTCGTGATCGGCAAGGCCAGTTCGATCCTGGAGTTCCACCAGGTCCAGCAGGCTGACATCGTCGAGTTCATCAAGGGCCGCGTCTCCACCCTCGGCATCGTCCAGGGTGGCATCGACATGTACCCCTACACCCCGACCGCCGAGGCGATCCGGGAAGCGACCAATGGCGTCGTCATGCCGATGGCCTACTCGACCTCGAAGACGGCTCCCCCGATCAAGGAGAGCTACGACGAGTTCGAGACAATCACCCACTACACGATCAACCGGACCAACGCCCTCGACCTGGTCGCGAAACAGTGCCGGAACCGGACCTGGCAGCTCGCCGGCTACGGCCCCTACGCCAGCCTGGTGAAGACCCACTTCCGCGACATGATCCGTATCGAGGCTCCCGACGAGCCGCCGGTCTGGAACAAGATCAACGGAGATGATCACTTCCTGCATGCCGCCGCGCTCCAGCAAACCGCCGTCAGACTGCGTGCTGGAATAGAGTTCTCGGCCGATCAAAGAAGCAACGTTTTCTTCGGCGGCGGCTCTCGCTTGTTCATGCCGGCAGGTCGTCCCATATTTCGCGGAGCTGATCACGCCGGAGTTCTACGATAGTGGCCGACAACCTCTCCGGCAAACTGCTGTCCATCATCCCCTTCAAGAAGAAAGCGAAGGCGGGCGGCACGGCCATCACCGCGACCTACAATCCGACTGCGGCAGACCAGGTTCTGACCCAGCCGACCTATCGCGACCACCTGGACGACATCTTCACGTCGCGCCAGGCTGACAACAGCCAGACGCTGATGCGGTCGCTGATGCAGAACGACCCGGACGTGTCCGGGACGGTCAACGGCTACCTGACGCTCGCCGACACCCAGATGATTGCCTACGTCGAGGACATCGACGGCAACGTGGACGCGGAGAAGAGCCGCGAGCTGCAGCAGCTGATCACCAAGCTGTCGAACCAGACCGACTTCACGCAGGGCTTCCAGCTGAAGCAGGGCCTGTACCGGCAGTGTGAAGAGCTGCGCTACATGCTGCTGATGCGGGGCGCGATCGGCGCCGAGCTGGTCTTCGACAAGGCCGGCCTGCCCGACGCCATCCGCAACGTCGACATGGCCGGCATCCGCTGGACCGAGAAGCAGCCCGGCCAGTACAAGCCCGGCCAGATCGTGGCCGGCCGCTCGGACCCGGTCCCCATCGACACGCCGGCCTTCATGGTCGGCTTCTATCGGCGCGACCCGACCAACATCTACACCGCGTCCCCGTTCGTCTCCGTGATCAACACGGTGGCCGCCCGGCAGCAGGTCATCAACGACCTGTACCGGATCATGCGCGTGAACGGCTACCCGCGCATCGAGATCAAGGTGCTGGAGGAGATCCTGCGCAAGAACATGCCGCCGGGCCTGAACGCCCCGGGGCAGGAGACCCAGCGCCAGGACTGGCTGAACGCGCGCTTCGCCGAGATCCAGACGGCCTTCGACAACCTGTCGGTCGACCAGTCCATCGTCCACTCGGACGCGATCGAGCTGAAGATCATCAACGACAAGGCCCCCGGCATGGCGGTCAACGTCGAACCGATCATCAACGTCCTGAACGCCCAGAACCAGGCGGCGCTCAAGACGATGTCGACGATCCTCGGTCGTGGCTCCTCGGGCGTGAACACCGGCTCCGTGGAAGCACGCCTGGCCGCGCTCTACGCCGACCAGCTCAACGAGCCCATCGCCGACCTGCTGAGCCGGATGTTCTCCTTCGTGCTGCAGCAGGGCGGCTATGCCGGCTTCGCCAAGGTCGAGTTCGACCCGGCCGAGCTGCGGCCCTGGACCGAGCTTGAGCCCCAGCTCACCCTCCGCTCGCAGCGGCTACGCCAGGACCTGTCGGACGGGCTGATCACCGACATCGAGTACCACCTCTGGGTCTACAAGCGCCTGCCGCCTGATGGGACGCCCGAGCTGTCCGGCACCGGCTTCCTCACCCCGGCCGCGCCAGACGAGGGAACCGGCGCCGATGGCGCGTCCGGGTCCAGCACCCCGGTCAAGCCGGAGAGCGTGAGCCCGAAGACCGACAGCGTCGGCCGCGCATCGAGCCCGGCCCGGACCCGCGCCACGGCCGGCGCCCGGAAGCAGACGCGCCGCCTCGTGAACACGCCGCTGGCCGCCGCAGCACTGGAGATGATCCGCTCCGCTTCCTAAAAGTTAGGAATAATAAGAACTCGAATTGTTGCAGCATTGAGTGAGCATTCCTATCTGCTCGCAAGCAAAACAGCGGACTTCTCACAGTGAAGCAGCTACCCCTCAACGACGATCTCCGGGCAAAGCTCAAGGCAGCTGCGCCCGATACCGATCCCGAGAAGGTGGCTGTCTTCGAGGCGGCGGCGCTCTCGACCGCGCCGGTCCGCAAGAAGCACCCCGTCTACCAGGGCGCGGTGCATACGGTGAATTTCCTCGCCCAGATGCAGGGCGAGCTGACGAAGGAGAGCCGGCCCCTGCAGATCATGCATGGGTCGTCGGACGGGGACCAGCTGCCGATCGGGCGGGTGTTCCACGGCCAGATCTCCGAAGGAACGGGTGTCGACGGCGCGACCGAGCTGCTGACCCTGTTCTGGATCGACAACGAGCACGAGAGCCTGATCGCCAAGGTCAACTCGGGCACCATCGACCAGGTGAGCGTCGCGATCCTGGGGAAGTCGGCCAAGTCCAACAAGACGGGCTTCGACTTCATGGGCCCGGACGCTGACCTGGAGAACATCTGGCTCGGGGTCGACGACAAGGGCAACAAGATGGGCGTCGATGGCGCCCATGTCATCGTGGACGAGCTGGATGGCTGGTTCGAGATGAGCCTCGTCGGCCAGGGCGGCGCGCAGGGGGCCCGGATCAAGGGCAACCGGCTGCAGCTCTCCGCATCGGGTCAGGAAGTCCCCTCCCTGACCCTCGAACTTTCCACCGGGCCTGCGCCCACACCGACACCCACCCCGCCGGCCCCGGCGCCCCAGAAGGACATGTTCGACATGGACGCCACCTAGTTCGCCACCCTCATCGCTGAGCACGCCACGAAGCTCGCCAACGCCGAGGCCGCCAAGGCGACTGCCGAGGCCAGCGCCGCCGCGGAGAAGACCCGTGCCGATGCCCTGGCGACCGAGCTGACGGCCCTGAAGGGCTCCGACGCGGTGGCCAAGCTCACCGCCGCGGAGACCGAGCGCGACGCGCTCAAGACCCAGCTCTCGGCCGCCCAGGCGCTCCCGGGCAAGCTGCTCTCGCCGCTGTTCGCGATGATCGGCCAGCCGACCGCGACGCTCGACGAGGACGAGGGCAAGGCCGTCACCCAGGTGAACGGCGCGCTCGACAGCCTGAAGGCGCTGGGCGCCCGCCTCTCCGGCGGCCTCTCGCTCGGGTCGCAGCCGGTCAAGGCCGGCGGCAACTCGGCCTTCAAGCGCCGCGCCTAATCGCCGGCTCCACCCGATCCGAAACAGGAGACCACGGCGATGTCCACGCCCTTCCACACCACCGTTCACGTCCACACCATCAAGAACGAGATGTTCAACCGGACCATGGCGTTCGCCAATCCGGGTGCTCTCTCGAAGGCCGACCTCGAAGGTCGTCTGGTGGAGCCGGATCCGGCCGTGCCGTGCGGCATGAAGCTGGTCGAGGCCGGCACCCCGATCGGCCCGCGCGTCGCCCGCATCGACGTGTTCGAGAACCGCGGCCCCGGCGCGGGTGGCGTGATCACCGCCCAGTTCCGGTTCTCCGAGCTGGTCCCGATCCTCGACGGCGACGCCCTCGCGCAGGGTGACACCGCGGTGGGCGGTGGCAACGGCTTCGTGAAGAAGGGTGCCGCGGGTGACGCCGGTGCGTTCGTCGCCGAGGTCCTGACGATCAAGGGCGTGAAGTACGCCTCCGTCGTCAAGCTCTAAGCTGACCTGGTCAGCGCCTGAACTACGCCCATAGCCGGCGGTACACTTCGTACCGCCGGCCGGGGCGACACGAATACCAGGTTCATCTTCAACGGTACGTCTCGTACCACCAACAGACCCCCGAGGAGTACGGGACATGGAACTGAAGCCGCTCACCACCCTGACCGCCAACCGCAAGTCGCCCGAGGGGCTGCTCGCCGCGCTGGCCGTGCGGGACAACAAGCGTGCCAGCGGCGACGCCGGCCTGCAGCTCGTCAACGAGGCCCGTTCGTACGGCCTGGAGATGCGCGACTACCTGCGTCTGGCCATCGACCCGGCCGCCGCCGAGAAGCCCGAGCTGTACGAGGGCCTGAACGGCTACGAGAGCGCGCTGAAGTTCCTCAACCTGCCGGTCGGCAACGACTACGACAGCGGTGTGGTGCTCGACCTCGCCTCCGACACCTTCGAGTACAGCCCGGGCACCCGCGCGCTGTTCCCCGAGGTCGTGGACGACGTGGTCCGCTTCGCCTCGCGCCAGGTCGACTACGAGAACCTGGAGAGCCTGATCACGTCCACCCGGACGATCAACGGCGTCGAGATGATCTCGACCGTCGTGAACGACGAGAACGCCGACGACTTCAAGGTCTTCGGTCCGGTCTCCGAGTTCGGCCGGTTCCGCATCGGCTCCATCAAGACCAGCGAGACGCGGGTCAAGATGTGGAAGATCGGTGGCGGCTACCGCACCTCCTACGAGTTCCAGCGCCGCTCGCGCCTGGATCTGCTCACCCCGTATGCCAACCGCATGCAGCGTGAGCTGAACCTCTCGAAGGTCGGTCTCGCCACGGGCTTGCTGATCAACGGCGACACGGTCAACGCCCCGGCCCACGTCGTGCGCCAGGACAGCTTCGACGATGCCAAGACGGTCGGCGTGTCCGAGATCGGCAAGATCTCGTACAAGCACCTCCTGAAGTGGTTCGTCGCCCGCGCCAAGGCCGGCGTGCCGATCGACACCGTCGTCGGCAACTGGGACGCCTACCTCGACTGGCTGTTCCTGTTCGCCCTCCCGGTGTCCGGCGCGGCCACCCGCACCGACGCCGAGAACCTCGCGGCGACCGGCTTCCGCGTCGGCGGCGTGCCGATCCTGAACGGCCAGATCAACTTCGTGCTCTCGACCACGATGCCGGCCGGTCAGCTCCTGGGCTTCCGCAAGGGCGAGACCATGGAGCAGCTGATCGAGGCGGGGTCGCTGATCTCGGAGAGCGAGCGCGCGATCCAGACGCAGTCGATCACGTACGTGAAGTCGGAAGTCTCCGGCTTCCGCCTGGTCTTCGGGGACACCCGTGAGATCTACGACTACGGCACCGCCAAGTAGTCCCTCCCGGGACTGAACCACCGGCCCCCGGATCTTTCCGGGGGCCCCTGCCGTAGGAGGCCACCACCATGAAGATCCTGGTCGAGACGACCGGCGACTTCCAGCTCGTTCACACCGAGCTGAACGAGCACGTCCGCAGTCGCGGCAAGTCGGTCATCGAGAAGTCCCAGTGGGCGCAGGAGAAGGTCTCGATCGGCCAGCTCCTCGTGACGTTGCAGCTCAGCGATGAGGCGACCGATGCTGAATGGCTCGACACGCTCCGTGACAGCGACGGCGACGAGGCCCTGGCCCTGGCCAGCTTCGAGGACCGCTACCCGGTCGATGCCGACAGCGCCCGCCGGCCGGAGCCGGACCCGCTGCCGCCGACCACCGCCCAGGTGCCGCACAACCGCCGGGGCGCGCCGCATAAGCCGAAGTAGGGTCGAGCTGTGGACATCGTATCTTCAACCCCCGTGACGCTCTGGGTCGATTTCGAGGCGCCACAGGGACTGGTGATCCCCGATGTCGGCTCTGTGTCCTACAGCCTGTATGACGGCCAGGGTGTCCCACTCGTCGTCGATCAGGCCCTGACCCCGGAGGCTGACGCCACCGGGGTCTCCATCAAGGTCCCGGCGATCAGCAACATCATTGCCCCGGACCGCTCGTTCGAGCGCCGCACCGCGCTGGTGCAGTGGACCGCCAACGGGCGGGGCTACTCGGCGCGCGAGGGCTACCGGGTCATCGACCTGCCGAACTACGGCGTCGTGCCCGAGGATGTCCGCACCTACCTCGCCCTCAACGAGGACGAGCTGCGCGACAACGAGATCGACCTGTTCACCGCCTACCTCACCCTGGCCGGCGCGGTCGGGAAGGATCTGCTGGACGACGCGCTCGGCGCCGGCACCCTGATCGAGGTGCGCGCGAGCCGCGCCGTCATGCTGACGGCCGCCACCGCGCTGTTCCCGTCGCTGCGCTACCGGATCGCCCAGGCGAAGACGGACGGCACGCTCAAGTTCGAGCGCCTGAAGGACGCCTCCGCGTTCGACGGGCTCGTGACGGCGACTGCTGACGAGCTGCGGCAGTTTACCCAGGACCTGACCGGCGACACCACGGCCAACGCCACGCTGCCCGTGCTGCTGGCCCTCACCACGATCTCGATCGACCCGGTCACCGGGGCTGCGCCCGCGACCAGCACCAGAGGCTAAGCCATGCCGATGCTGCTGTCCCGGATCCAGGCTCAGAACGAGGTCTGGCTCAACAAGCTGCCGCCGTCCGCCACCCGGTTCCGCGGCGTCATCTTCCCAGTCAACCCGACCGCGCTGCCGACCAGCGTGTTCATCCTGCCGCGCCTCGGGCTGCGCACGCGCCCGCGCGAGCCGGTCCACGCCAAGGATCTGTTCCGCGACCCGGCCGGCCGGGTCATGCTCGTGGGGAACTGGGAGCTGCCGCTCGCCCTCGACGACGTTGTCTCCCGCTGCTTCGTGCTGTTCCAGATGACCGGCAAGGTCAGCTGGCGGCGGCGCAGCCAGGCCGTGAAGCACCCGGTCACCGGCCTGCCGCAGTCCGAGGGACCGTTCGAGGAGGTCGGCCCGATCTGGGTCTCCATCGAGAGCTACACCCACGGGAACGAGGACCCAGGTGCGCGGATCACCACCGACCGCCTGCGGTGCATCACCAACGCCCCGCTGCAGTACGGCGACATGGTCAACGGCAAGACCGTGAAGCGCCTCAATCCGACGCTTGGGGTCACCATCGCCGAGATCGAGTGATGGCGGCCGACCTGCAGCTCCTGTTCCGCATCGGCGGGACGAAGTCGTCCGATCCGAACGCGACCACCGAGCGTGCGGTCGCGGTGCTGCGCGAGCGTGCAGAGGCGAAGGGCATCGAGCGCGTCATGGAAGCGGTGATCGCCGACGAGAAGGCGATCGTGGCCGCGGTCACGGCCGATGCCGCGAAGTTCGCCGGCCAGGCCGCCCGGGTGTTCACCCGCCTGAAATCCCCCAGCTCGGGCTCCGTCACGATCTCCCTCGACGACATCAGCCGGAACGCCGGGGTGCTGTCGGGCGACAGTATGTCGAAGCGGCTGCAGGGCAAGACCACCACCGAGTGGTTGGCGCTCACGAAGCAGACCGTGGCGGCCAAGCGCCGGCGCAAGGCCGGCGAGCCGGCCACGTTCTTCGTGGACACCGGAGCGCTGCGCACCCTGCTGACCGAATACCTCGGGCCGGCCACCGCCGCCCTGGTCGATCCCCGCATCGTCGTGCGGAAGGGCCCCCGGCGCGTCTCCGTCACACTGAGCCTGATGGCCCAGGCGTCCGGCCGGGAGAAGGCCGGTGTGACTGGCGCCAGCTTCCCGGGGGCGAGCGGCGGCGGCGTCGCGCGCGAGGAGAGCCTGTTCGTCCGCTACCTGAAGAAGGCCGGCGCGCCGGACCGCGATCCGAAGCACCCGCTGGCCTACAAGCTGGAGAACCCCCGCGGCTCGCACCGGCCCTTCCTGCAGAACACGCTGGTCTACTGGATCAGCCGCCGGCTGCCGCTTGTTCTCGACAAGTCGCTGCGCTCTGCGCTGGCCAAGACGAAGAAGAAGGGGAAGACCCGTGTATAAGATCGCCCGCAACTCCACTGTCCGCATGGTCGTCGACACGATCCGTGACCTGGACGGCGTCCAGTATTACGAGTTCGACGCCCACGCCGAGGGCTTCGTCCTGCCGAACACCGACCTGGTCGGCCTGGTCGGCTTCTCCTGCGTGGAGAACGACCAGTTCCACGACCTGTCGTTCGGCATCGCCATCATGACGGTGCAGGACCCGAGCCTGACCCGCTCGACCGACTACGTGGACACCTTCTACCGCCGGCTCCAGGCGCACAAGAAGTTCGCGATGTTCGAGGACGATGGCTCGACCACCGGCTTCGAGGCGGTGTGCTTCGACGGGATCGCGGCTTCACCGATGGGCCGGGTCGACATGCGCCCGACCGTCGAGCTGGCGGTGACCGCCCGGGTCACGCAAGCTGGGATGTGGCCTCCGGCGTGACCTCGACGCCCGCCTTATAGAGAAGGTGGATCGTCTCCCGGACGTTCTCCGACGAGCAGCCGAGCGCCGTCTCGATCAAGAACACCACCTCCTTCGTGAGGCTGCGGTGGTTCGAGGCGGCGCGGGCTCGAAGAACAGCATCGAGATCTGGCCGGACCAATACGCTGATCGGTCGCTCTGATTTCGCGGTAGCCATAGTTCTTCGCCCGTCGTTCCTAATTTCTAGGAATGTCTATTTGGACAAATGGGTATCGACCCACATATTGCAACCGACAGATTGCCGACCTGACAACGGAGACTTCCACATGAACCCGGGCACCGCCAAGAGTGGACGTTTCCACTTCTCCACCGCCACCCTCTGCATCGCCCCGATGCTGGAAGGCGCCGAGATCAACCCGCTGATCCACTCGGTCGGCCTGGTGAAGAACTGCAAGGTCGACGTGACGACCTCGAAGGTCGATCTCACGCAGGGCATCCAGAACGACATCGTGGCGTCCGTCGTGAACGGCATGCCGATGACGGGCTCGGCCGAGGTGTACGAGTACACTGCGAAGAACTTCGCCTACGGCCTCTCGCAGGATCCGACCGGCCTGGTCGACATGGCCAAGCCCGTGGGGATCACCGGCCCGGTGGCCGCTGCCGCCACGACCGTGACCACGGCGACCGCCATCGCGGGTGCCAAGGCCGGCGACTGGATCTACATCCAGGAGAACCAGGACGACCAGATCCACATCGCCAAGATCTCGGCGGTGGCGGCTGCGGCCCTCACCTTCGCCGCCTACCCGGTGCCCGAGGGCATGTCGTTCTCGGCCAACGCCCGCGTCGGCCTGCTCAACAAGATCGACAGCGATCCGGGCAAGGCGAACAACAACTTCGCTGTGCGCGTGATCGGCATCGCGCTCGACGGCAACACTCCGGTGACGCTGCACTTCCCCAAGGCGCGCATCACCAAGGGCTTCTCGATGGGCTTCTCCTCGGACAACTTCTCGAACATGCCGTTCGAGTGGACGCCCCTGGTTCCGGTGCCGAGCGACGAAGGCTACCAGGCCGACTTCGCCCAGAAGCTCTCGATCTTCACCCGCTAACCCCGGGACGACAGTCGAGCCAAAGATCAGGCCCCGGGCAACCGGGGCCTTTTCTTTTGGTCATCTCGAACCCACATCTCCTCCAGCCAAACGAGGGGTCGAGATGCCATCCGAAGATCAGAAGCCCGACGCCCGTATCACAATCGAAGTCGGCGGTACGGAACGGACCATCTTCATGAGCTTCGGGCTCCTGAACGAGATCGCGGCACTCGTGCAGAGCCCCGAGAACGTCCCCGAGCTGTCCTTCAACTCGACCGTGTCGACCGCCGCCCTGCACCTGATGCTGGCGCCCCGGGACAAGCGCGGCAACATCCTGCCCGAGGGCGACGAGCCGGCCGTGCCGCTCGACCTCGACCCGGCCACCGCGGAGCAGCTGTTGGACTGGGCGGGCGGCCATGTGCTGGATTTTTTCGTCCGCCGGCTCGCCAAGTCGGCGCAGCTCTTCGCGACGAGGGCGGATCGGCTAGCGGCAGCCGGATCATCTCTGACTTCTTCGGTGAGCTGACCTGGGAAGACAGCCTGATCCTCGTCTTCAAGTGCGCGCCCAGTGATCTACCAAAGCTCTACTGGAAGCGCACCCTAGACGATCTCCGGCGGATGACTGGTCTCTTCATCCGCTACGAGATGGTGAAGGCGATGGCGGCGACCGAGAGCTTGCTCTTCGTCACCGGAAAGCTGTTCGGCAAAGCCGAGCCAGAGAGTGAGGCGCTCAACAGCGTCGATGACATGATGGCGTTTGCGCGAGCGGTCAATGGCTGATGATTTGAACGTCGACATTGGGATCGGCTCGAACGAGCTGGAGAGCGATCTCCGGCGCACCTTCGACGCGCTTCAGGCTGGCCTGCGCACCGCCCAGGAGATGCAGGTCTGGTTCGAGCGCAGCGCCAAGTCTGCGCGCGAGCTGCCGACCGTCATCCGCGACCTCAATGAGAAGCTCGCCCTGGCGAAGGGCTCGGCTGCCGAAGTCGGTCTGCAGAACCAGATCAAGGCCGCCCAGGAGCAGCAGCTCAAGCTGAACAATGAGCTGCGCACCGAGATCACGATCCAGAAGGAGCTGTCGCTCGCCCGCGGCGCCGGCCAGCGCGCCACCGAGAGCGGCACGGTTGCGGACGGCCGCACCGTCGCGCAGGTCCGGGCTACCGAGCGCGCCATGGCCGATGCCGTCACCGGCATCAACACCACTGCCGAGCAGGTCGCCGCGCGCCTGGCCATCGCCACCGGCAAGGCGATGGAGCGCCTGATCGCTGGCACCGCCCAGCAGGTCGAGCAGTCCGTGCAGCTGGCGGCGAACCGGGCCATGACCCGGAACGCCCAGCTCTCCGTGCCTGGCTATCTCGATGCCTCCGTGGTCAACGCCCGGGTCGCGTCCGAGGCCGCCGTGCGGAAGGCCGGCATGGGCTCGACGCTGGATGAGCGCGACGCCGGCCGGCGCATGTACGGCGACGCGGCCGAGGAGAACCGGCAGCGGACCCTGCAGGCCAACCGCATCCGGCGGGACGCCGAGCGGGAGAACGCCGAGCGGGACCGGATCTCGACCCAGGCCGTGTCGAAGCTCCAGGCCGAGGCGGCCTACGAGGACGCCGAGCGCAGCCGGCGCATGTCGCAGCTCCAGACCCGGGCGGCGTGGGACAACCGGAACTTCGACCAGCTGAAGAAGGCCGCCGACGCCGAGTACCGCGCGGCCGACGCCAAGATGCGCTCCGACGCGGCCTATGAGGACCGGCAGCGGACGCTCGCCGCCAACCGGACCCGCCGGGACGCTGAGCGCGAGAACCGTGACCGGGACAACGATGCGAAGGCGTCGCAGACCCGGGTGCGCAGCTCGGCCGACTGGGACAACCGCGCCTACGATCGCGAGACGAAGACGGCTGCGCTGCGCGAGCGCAACGCGGCCGAGGAGGAGAACCGTCTCCGCACCCTGGCGGCCAACCGCATGCGGCGCGACGCTGAGCGGGAGAACAAGGAAATCGACGCCGACGCCCGGCGCGCGGCTGTGCTGAAGCAGCGTGCCGATCGAGCGGAGTACCAGCGCTCCCCGGCGGGCCGGCAGGAGGCTGCGAAGAACAGCTTCGAGGCGCGCAGCGCCGCGTTCGACCTCAATGGCGGTGCTGACCAGTTCGCCTTCCAGACCAAGCTGACGGCGAACTACGCCATCATGGGCGGGATCGCCCTGGTGGTGCGCGGCGCCACCAGCGCGGTGATCGAGTTCGACGAGCAGCTGAAGCAGTTCCAGGCGATCACCGGCACCGCGAACGCCGAGATGGACGGCTTCCGCAAGCAGCTCCTGGACGTGGCCTCGACCAGCAAGTTCTCCGTGGGCGAGCTGACCACGGTTGCCGTTGCGCTGGGCCAGACCGGCCTGTCGGCATCCGAGGTCGGCAAGGCGCTTAAGCCCGTCGTGGATCTGGCTGCTGCCTCGGGCTCGACCCTGCAGCAGTCGGTCGAGGCGATCACCGGGGTGCTCGGAGCCTACAACCTGGAGGCCGGCCGGGCCGGTGAGGTGGCCGACGTGTTCGTCGGCGCCCTGAACGCGACCAAGCTGACCATGGACCAGCTGCAGCTGGGCATCCAGTACGCGGCCAACATCGCGCGCGACAGCGGCATCTCGTTCTCCGAGCTGACGGCGTCGATCGGCGCCGTAGCGCAGGCCGGTGTGAAGTCCGGGTCGACCATCGGCACCGGCATTCGGCAGCTGATCACCGAGTTCTCCGAGCCCTCCGACAAGCTCCGGGGCGTGCTCAAGGAGCTGAACATCGACCTGGGCGATGTGAACCTGCGCACGCAGGGTTTCTCCGGGGTGCTGAAGAACCTGAAGGAGGGCGGCTTCACCACCGCCGACGCCCTGCGCTCGCTCGACCTGCGCGCCTCGGCTGCGTTCGCCGCCCTGGCCGGCCAGTCCGACAAGATCGAGGAGCTGCAGCAGGAGTTCCTGCTGTCCTCCGCGGCGGCCGAGAGCGCCAGCACGGCGAACGAGAGCCTGTCTGCCACCTTCCAGAGGCTGAAGAACAGCCTGTTCGCGGTGGTGGACACGGGCTTCCACCCGTTCGTCACCGTGCTGACGGCGGCTATCGGCAACCTGGCCTCGTTCGCCTCGGGCCTGACCGCCCTTGGCCCGGTCCTGCCGACCATCGCCAGTGGTGTTGCGGCCATCGCCGCGAGCGCGGCGGCGATCAAGATCGGCAGCCTGATCGGTGGACTGACCTCCCTCGGCTCGATCTCCGCTCTCCTCACCGGCCCGGTGGGCATCGGTGCGGTAGCGATCGGCGGCATCGCTGCCTTCGCCTACTGGCTGTCGAAGATCCAGGACGACGCCGCCAAGGCGGCGGTGCGGCTCGACGAGTTGAAGAAGGTCACCAACGAACTCACCAGCGAGCAGCAGACCCTGCGGCAGACCTCGGGGAGCCTCGACACCACCATCACTGGCCTCATCGACCGGCGGGCGAAGCTGAACGAGAAGGGCAACGAGGTCGGACGGCAGACCGCGATCATCGAAGCTCAGAAGGCCTTCGCGGATCTCGGCCTGGTCGTCGACAGCAACGCCACGTCGGTCGACGGTCTGATCGAGGCGCTGCAGAAGCTGCGCGGCGAGCTGAACCAGCAGGCGTCTGGGCTGCTCACCCAGCAGCTCGTCGCCATCACGGAGAAGATGGACCAGCTCGCGAAGCTGGAGGCGGCGCGCGAGGCGAAGAGCCGGGTCGCGCCCGCCGTCACTGCGGTCAGCGAGTACGGCACGCCCACGATCGAGAATGTCGATCCGCTGGAGCGCATGCGCGCGCTCGGGCCGGAGTTCGAACGGGCTGCCGACATCATGTCGGGCAAGACCAAGATCGACACGACCGACGTGCGCCGGCAGACGGCGTCGGTCTCGGCCGAAATGTACAGCACGCTGCTGAACCTGCGCCGCTCCCGCACCGACGTGGACGTGGACAACTCCCTGTCGGAGAGCGACCGCAAGACGATGCTGGCCGGGCTCGATGCTCAGATCGAGGGCGTCCAGAAGGCGATCAAGGATTTCGGGGACAAGGTCAGCTCGGTCCAGCAGCAGCAGGCCGTCACGGTCGAAGCTGAGCGGGTGAACCGCGAGCTGCAGGTCGCCCAGCTCAAGGCCACGCCCGTCTACGCCGGCTTCGAGAACGCGCGCGACAACATCTACCGCGACCATGACACCGCCGTCACCGCGGCCGGCCGTAGCCGGCGGGGCTACGGCGGCTACGAGGCGATGCAGGACGCTGCTCGCTCCACAGACGACCAGGTGCGCGACCAGCTCGCCAAGGTCGAGGAGGCCAAGCGCGCGGCCCTCGCCGAGGGCGTAGATCCGAAGGTGGTCAAGGAGGCCTACGACGGCATCATCGACAGCTTCAACATCCTGTTGAAGGGCACGTCGAAGGAGATCCGTGAGCGCTTCAAGACGGCCTCCGGCGACGCCAAGGCCGACCTGAACCAGCAGATCCGCACGGCCCAGTCGCAGATGGAGCTGCTGCAGCGCCAGGGCTCGACCGCGACCGACCCGGACCGGGTGACCGACCTGCAGGGTGTCGCCGTCCACAACCAGGAGATCATCAACAAGGCTCGGGAGGCCCTGTTCAAGATCGACCTCGGCCCGAACGCCGACCAGCTCATCGCCAACTCGCCCGAGCTGCAGGACAAGGCGGCCGAGCTGAAGGAGAAGGGCCAGGCCGACCTGAACAAGCTCGCCGTCAGCTATGCCGAGCTGCACCGCCGGGTCCAGGTCCAGATGCTGTCGTTCCAGGTGGACCGGGCGACCGAGCGGAAGGACTTGCTGCAGGAACAGATCAAGGGCCTGGAGAAGGTCCGGGATGACGCGCGCTCGACCCCCGAGGCGATGCGCGCGGCTGTCCAGGAGATCAACCGGCTGCTCGGCGAGGTCGCCCGGATCGGCCAGGGCATCAACAAGCTCAACGCGGACAAGATCGACACCAAGCTTCCGACCACGCTCGGCCCCACCGTGTCGTTCGACCGGGGCTCGGCGCAGCAGGCCATCGTCGACCAGCTGAAGGCCTCGGGCGCGAGCGAGGACCGGATCCGCTACGCGCTGGCCTCCGGCCAGATCGAGAGCGGCTACGCGCCCGACGTGCTGTCGGGTGCCCGGAAGTCGTCGGCCGGCGCCGCCGGCCTGTTCCAGTTCATGCCCAAGACCTGGCAGAACATGTACGGCACCCGGGATGTCGACACCGACATCACGGCCCAGATCAAGGCGTTCCAGACCTTCACCGATCGCAACGCCGGCTCGTTCCGCTCGAACATGGGCCGGGAGGCGACCCCGGAAGAGCTGTACCTGATGCACCAGCAGGGCGCGGCCGGCTCGATGGCGCTGCTGCGCGCCGGCTCGGGCTCGGCGCTCGATGCGCTGACCGGGGCCTACGGTGGCAATGCCGATGCCGCGCGCTCGGCGATCACCGGCAACGGTGGCCGCGCCGACATGGCGGCCGACGAGTTCATCGCCCTGATCCAGCGGAAGTTCCGCTCGGCCCAGGCGTTGGTCGGCAACCCGTTCGGCACCACCGGGAAGGACGAGACCGACCGGATGCGGACGCTCGCCGACGACAAGACCGCGTCGGAGGCCGAGCGCCTGAAGGCCGAGAACGAGCGGAAGGCCCAGGCCAACGAGCGGGTGCGCGAACTGGCCGAGCTGAAGCGTACGGACAAGGCCCTGTCCGAGACCTACGACACCCAGCTGGAGGCGGTGCGCCGCGCCCAGGACCCGGCGGCTGCGATGAGCGCGTCCAAGGACGCCTTCGGCACGCTGCGCCAGCTCCTGGAGACCGCGAAGAAGGAGGACGGCAACAAGACCGGCCTCGACGACGACGCGCGCGCCGCGCAGGGCGACGCCACCCGGAAGCGCTTCGCCGGCCTGTTCCAGCAGCAGGGCCTGACCACCGCTGAGACGGTTGGGAAGGACAGCCTTAAGGCCTACGAGGACAAGCTCAACCAGCTCAAGGCCGAGCAGAAGGAGCTGGAGCGCCCTGAGAACGAGGGCCGCGCCGGCAACACCGAGCGGCTCAACGTCCTGCGTGACGAGATCAACGAGCTGGAGAAGCAGAAGGAGCTGCAGGGCACTTACGAGGCGAACCAGGCGCGCATCGTCGCGCTGGAACAGCCCCTCAAGGAGATGAAGGACGCCGGGCTCGATGTCGATCGCGACGGCGTCGAGGTCCAGCGCCGGATCCTGGAGCTGCGCGAGCGTAACAAGGTCCTGGAGCCGACGATGAACCTGTCCCGCCAGCAGGCGGCGACCGGGAAGTCATTCGGCGAGGCGGCCTCGGGCGCCACCGACAGCTTCCTGAAGCAGCGGGGCATCCTCGACTTCAAAGGCCAGGTCGTCGACCCGGTCGTCCAGGCTCAGAAGACCATGACCGAGAGCCTTGGGGTGATCGGCGGGGCCTTCGACAACTTCTTCACCAACCTGTTCAACGGGTCGATGAAGGCCGGCGATGCCCTTAAGTCGTTCGCGACCTCGATCCTGTCGGGGCTGATGAGCCAGATCTCGAAGAGCCTGACCAACTCGATCTTCCAGTCGCTGTTCACGGGCGGCACGGGCGGTGGTGGTGGCATCCTCTCTGGCATCCCGGCGCTGTTCGGCATGTACCACGGCGGCCCGATCCGCATGGCCGGTGGCGGTGGCGTGCCGGGCACGGACGCGGCCCTGTCGATGCGCGACAGCAAGCCGATCCTGGCCCAGCCGGGCGAGTACCTGCTGCGGCGCTCCGCGGTGGACGCGATCGGCCGGGAGAACCTTGACCAGGTGAACGCGCTGGGCGGCGCCATGGTGAACCGGGCGCCGAAGGTCGATGCCGGCCAGCGCTTCGGCGGGGCCTCGGCCCAGTCGAACGTCTACGTCGTCGACCGCGAGCAGGTCCCGCCCCCGAGCGCCAACGACGTGGTCCACATGATCGGCGACAACATCCAGCGGGGCGGCGCGATCCGGCAGCTGATCAAGAGCGTGAGCGCGCGAGGCTGAGATGGCACTGAAGACCTTCGACTTCCCCTTCTCGACGCCCCAGGACGAGTACCCCGCCGGCGCCACGGTCAAGTTCGGCCGGGGCTACCGCTTCGCGTCGGCGCCCACCGGCCCGGACGAGGTGATCCTGCACCTGAACTTCCCGGCCATGTTCGCCTACCAGGAGCGGTTCGGCGCGCCGCCCGATCCCACGGTCGAGCCCCAGCTGAACATCCACGCCCTGGAGGACTTCTACAAGGAGCACCGGATGTACCTGCCGTTCTACGTGCAGCACACCCGGCTCGGGCAGATCATCTGCCGGTTCAACAAGCCGCTCGTGGTGCCGAAGCCGATCAAGACCAGCCCGGGTGAGATCGGCGGCCGGGTGGTGGCCGGGAAGAGCTGGCGCGTCTTCCAGATGGAAGCCTTCGACCTCGAAATGCTGGTGCAGCCGTGACCGTACCCGTCTCCCATATCGACGAGGGCCTGAAGCTCACCGCTGACGGCGAGGTGATCCTCTACGAGATCACCCTGAAGAACGTGCCGGCCGGCGCCACCGCGGCGCTGCGCTTCCGCGACGGCCCCATGGGCTCGACCACCCAGTGGAACGGCAAGACCTGGGACCACCTGGCCGTGCAGTTCTCCGGCTGGCAGCGCTCGTCCGAGGAGGAGAAGAGCCGGCCGACGCTGCGCCTGATGAATGCAGTGGGCATCTTCAACGATGCTGCCTTCAAGGGCATGTTCGACGGCGCCATCGTGAAGCGCTCCACGGTTCTGCGTCACCACCTGAAGCAGGGCGTCGTAATCTCGAACGACGAGCTGTTCTTCATCGGTCGGGTGAAAGATCTCATCTCAGGCCAGAGCATCTCGTTCGAGCTGCGCGCCCTGTCGGATGGCCCCGACCAGCTGATCCCCGCACGCATGTTCCTGCCGAACGAAGGCTTCCCGTTCGTGACGTTATAAGGGCTCCGATCTCTCAACCATGGATAGTAGCAAGAGCAGTGAAGGGGTGCTAACCTTCCCAAAAAATGGGAGAAGCGCCTTGGACGTTCGGAAATCCGACATCGACAGTTTAGAAGAGCGAGTAAAAAAGCTATCTTATGAAAAATATCTCCCGACCATTCGAATGTCGAATGTAAGGAGCTTCGACAATCAAACTATCAATTTTGATTTTCCAATAACGGCAATTATTGGAACGAACGGCGGTGGAAAATCTACTGTTCTTGGCGCCGCAGCAATAGCTTATCACTCTGTAAAGCCCGGATCGTTCTTTCCAAAATCCAATATTGGCGACAACAGTATGGCAAACTGGCGGATTGACTATGATATAGTCGACCGTAAAGAGCATAAAGCAGGCATTTTTACTAGAAACGCTCGCTTCGTCGCAGCCAAATGGCGAAGAGATGGCATACCTGATCGTCAGGTCATCGTCATTCCAATCCAACGGACTGTCCCAGCGAACGAGCAGCCAAGGTTCAAACAATTTATTGGCTTAGCCCAGCGCACCGATGTGAAAGTGAACGCAATCAAACCAAGCGTTCTACAGCATGTCGGCCGTATCCTTGGAAAAGACGCCTCCGGTTATGAGAGAATATCATTAAAGAGCGATCCCAGTAGATCTATCTTTGTCGGCGTCAAGCGCCTGAACGATTATTCTCAATTTCATTTTGGCGCAGGGGAAGCTTCAATTATTGACATGGTTACGAAGCTTGAGGAAGCTTCAGACAACGCCTTGATACTTATAGAAGAAATCGAAAACGGCCTTCATCCTCTGGCAACGCGTAAGATGGTGGAGTATTTATTTGACGTTGCGAAGAGGAAAAAGGCCCAGATTATCTTCACGACACACTCGGAGTACGCGCTTGACGTCTTGCCACCCAAAGCAATTTGGGGGTGTATTGATGGCGTAGCGTATCAGGGCAAACTGACGATCGAGAGCCTACGCGCTTTGACTGGAACAGTAACCAAAGACCGGGCCATATTCGTAGAAGACGATTTTGCGAAGGATCTGTGCACTGAAATTCTTAGGCAATACTCACCGGACTTATTGGACCAGGTAGAAATTCATAAGGCCGGTGGTTTTCCGTACGTTGTCGAAGTGCTTAAATTTCACAATGCCAATCCCACAATAAGCACTAAGGCCGTTGCCGTGATCGATGGAGACAATCCCGCTTTGGCAGAGCCCAACGACTACGTTCTAGAGTTGCCGCCGGGCGCACCAGAGGCAATTGTGTTTGGCTATATTCTTGATAACGCGGATCAGGTAGCAGCATTGGTGCAACAGCGCTGTCAATGTCCATCCATAGCGCAAGACAAAATTGTCAAAGCCCTTCAATCAGTATCTCTAGACACGACCGATCATCATCTGTATTTCGCGAAACTTGGAGAAAAACTTGGATTTATATCTGAGATTATCGTCCGGCGCGGCCTGTGCTCGATCTACGTTCAGAACTCAAAGGTCGAATTGGAACCGCTGGTAACGAACTTGTCTGAGAAACTGAAGTCATAAGTCCCGACGTTATCGCGGGAGGGCATGCGACACCCCGCGATAACCACTAGCAGTCAGGTACGTTTCGTACCATATTCGAGGCATGCAGACGGCAGGCCTCCTGGGTCGGAAATTCAAGCACGGGGAGCATGACTGCTTCTCCCTGATGCGCGAGTTCTACGCGACGAACTTCGGCATCCAGGTGCCGGATGTCGCACGCCCGAATGATTGGTGGGAGCCAGACGCCGAGGGCAAGACGCTTAACCTATATCTCGACCTCTACCACGAGGTCGGGTTCGGGCTGTTCACCGGACACCCACGCAACCGCCTGCCGGGCGACGTGATCCTGATGGCGATCCGCTCGCCGGTCGCCAACCACGGCGCGATCCTGCTGCCAGGTGAGATGATCCTCCACCACCTGGCCGGCCAAGTCTCCACCATCGAGAGCTACAACCGGCCCCTGTTCCGCGACACCACCGTCGCCGTGCTCCGGCACCCCGAGGTCGATGGCGCCAAACTGGTGCAGGAGACCGAGATCGACGCCTGGGACCTGGTCCCGCAGCGCGTCCGCGACCAGCTCGAAGAGGCCCGGCAGGGGCGGCTCGATGTCTGAGCTGACCATAGCCGATATGGCTGCCCGCTTCGTCGATGACCTGGACGCCCCGGAGCGCTGCGGCTTCGTCCTGACGGACGGCTCGGTGGTCGAGGTGGTGAACCAGTGCCACGACCCGGCCAATGGTTTCGACATCTCGGGAGAAGATCTCCTGTTGCACGAAGATCTCGCGGTCGGATCCTGGCACACCCACACCGGAACCGATAGTAATCTCACCCGAGATGATCTTGTCAGTTTCTTGAACTACCCAGACCTCACGCACTATATTGTCGGATCGGACGGCGTCGCCTGCTACGTCGTGAACAAGGGGCAGGTCATCCGTGCTGCGACGCATCCATCTCCACGGAAGCCTGAAGAGCATCCACCCCGAGCCGATCGTGGTCCACGCCGCAACCGTCGCCGAGGCGGTCAAGGCGGTGACGCGCCAGCTGCCGGGGCTCCGCGGTAACGCCGCCACCGGCCCGCTGCGCATCAAGGTCGCCGGTCACGAGACCGTCGAGGACCTGATCGCCCCGACCCAGAGCCAGGACCTGCACGTCTTCCCGCAGCTCAACGGCGGCAAGAACGGCGGCTTCTTCCAGGTGCTGATCGGCGCCGTGCTGGTGGCCGCCTCGTTCATCCCGGGCGTCGGCCAGGTGTTCGCGCCGATCCTGCTGAAGCTCGGCATCATGATGGTGCTCGGGGGCATCCTGCAGATGTTCAACACGCCCAAGCGGGACAACAAGGACCAGGTGGAGAAGAAGAGCCACTACCTGGGCACGCCGCACAACACCGTCGACATCGGCACCCGCATCCCGATCCTCTGCGGCGAGGACAAGATCGGCGGCCAGTACCTGTCGTTCCAGATCGACGCCGTCGACACCGGAGGCATCTGATGGCCCTGCCTCTGAAGGGCCGGAAGAGCGCGTCGTCGCAGCCGAAGTCCGCCACCCGCTATGACGACAACCTGTTCGGCGCCGACACCGTCGAGCTGGTGCTCGCCTTGTCCGAGGGCCCGATCCAGGGCCTGAAGGACGGCGCGTCGAGCTTCTACGTCGGCGACGTGCCGCTGCTCGATAAGGGCACCGGCACCCCGAACATCTCCAACTTCGAGCTGCGGATGCTGAAGGGGACCAACCCCGCCGACAGCATCCGGCCGAACCTCGGTGGCTTCGCCTCGTCGAAGAACGTCGGGCTGCCGCTGCGCACCGAGAACCAGAGCATCGTCGCGCAGGGCGACAAGACCCAGATCGACTACATCGACATCCGGTTCGTGGTGAACCGGCTGCTGGTCGTGAGCACGACCGGGGGCGAGTTCGCCAACGGCATGACGCTCAAGCTGGAGATCAAGCCGCGCTCGTCCGCGGTGTGGCAGATCCCGTTCGACAACCAGCCGGCGCCGCCGCCCGACACCTCGGGCGCCTCGAACTACCGGCCCGGCACGGCCACGGCCGGGTCGCTGGTGAACGCCGCTCTGCACGAGACCTACCTCGCGCCCGACACCGATCCGCCGCTCCAGGCCAATGAGCAGGGGGCGATGTGGTTCATCACCACCGACGCCCACTGGGCGCCGCGGATCTGGGACGGCGCAGCCTGGCAGGTCCCGAACGGCCTGACCAACTCGATCATCGACGGCTTCTGGGTGTGGAGCTGGGTCGACCACGTCGGCGATCCCCGGCGCGCCTGGTTCTCCCCGGCCGGCGCCGCGCCGCCGGCTGGCAGCATCACGTCGTTCGACTGGCTGCTCACGCCCGAGAGCGGCGAGATCGTCTACTCGTTCAACGACACCAGCTGGGTCGGCACGCAGACCTTCCCGGACACGCCCGTGGCTGCCCCCGGCAACGTGGTCATCTCCGGCCTGACGCGCTCGAACTACCCGAAGGAGTACCGGATCCCGGTCGCGCGGATCAACGAGCCCTACGACGTGCGCGTCACCCGGCTCGATCCGCCCTCGACCAAGGACAATTTCAAGGATGTCACCTTCGAGAGCATCCAGGAGGTCGTGGCCCAGGTCTACAGCTTCCCGGACCTGGCGCTCGCCTGGCTGACGATCCGCGCCACCGACACCTTCACCTCCCTGCCGGAGTTCACCGGCATCTACCGGGGCGTCATCATCCCGGTGCCGTCGAACCACGTCTTCAACGAGGACACCCAGCTGTCCGAGTTCCCGGGGCTGTGGGACGGCACGTTCAAGATGGCCTACACCAACAACCCGGGGTGGCACGCCTACAACCTGATCAAGAACAGCCGCTACGGCAAGAACGCCTACTATCCCGAGGTCCCGGACCAGTGGGACTACTATGAGTTCGGTAAGCACTGCTCGCTGCACGGCTTCCGGTTCAACGAATACATCTCGGAAGCTCGGTCGCTGAACGAGCTGATCAACTACGTCGTGGGCATCGCCGGCGGTCGGTACGTCGACCGGGGCGACGGCTACTCGACCGTGATCTGGGATGCCGACGACCAGCAGGCGGTGGCGATCTTCGCGCCCGAGAACACGATCGAGGGGAGCTTCAACTACAGCTTCACCGACATCACCGAACGCAAGAACGACTTCAAGGTCTCGTTCAAGAACCCGCAGCTGGAGTACCGCGAGGATCGGGTCCGGGTCTGGGACCAGAACGCCATCGACGTGCAGGGCCGGAACCCCGAGGAGTTCGTGGCGGTCGGCTGCCGCGATGCCGCCGAGGCGGTGAAGCGCGGCCGGCTGCGGCTGGCCACCTCGCTGACCGAGAAAATCATCGTCAACTTCAAGACGAACCGGCTCGGCCGCTACCTCCAGCCGTTCCAGGTGATCCTGGTCGCCGACGACCAGTCCACCAACGTCATCTCCGGGCGCGTGCGCAATCCCGACGCGCTGCCGGCCGGCACCACGCGGCTACCCCTGCGCGACCAGATCTACCTCGAAGCCGGGGTCGACTACGCCGCCCAATTCACCCTGGCGGCGGACGGCGGCGGCCTGCGCGTCGTGACCTACCAGCTCACCGTGGCCCAGCCAGGCCTGCAGAGCGAGCTGGTGCTTGCCCAGCCGCTTGCCGACGAGCTGCCGGAATACGCCGTGTTCTCCATCGGTGCGCCGAAGGCGTTCCGCATCACCTCGATCAGCCAGGCCGACGAGCCGGACCAGCTCGACATCACCGCGATCGAGGTGAACCGGCTGAAGTGGGCCTTCGTGGACGGCGCCGTCGAGCTGCGGGACCTCACCGGCCTCCAGACCGGCACCCCCTCGAACTACGTCTTCCCGGTCACCGAGGCCCGGGTGACGCCCGACCTCGCGCCGGACGGGACGTTCAGCCTGAACGTGACCTGGGAGGAGAGCGACACCAAGCTCATCAAGGGCTACCGGGTCCGGCAGTCGATCAACGGCCAGCCGGCCACCGTGCTGGCTGAGCCCGCCGAGCCGTCCACCCGGATCGTGTCGCCGCTGGCCGCCGTCTACTCGATCGCCATCACGGCGGTGAGCCTGGACGGCAGGACCGAGAGCGCCCCGGTGACGGTGCAGTACACCGTGGCCGACACCACCACGGTGCGCTCGGTGGTCCCGCCCGCGGACCTGGTGCTGGTCGACGAGGCCGAAGCCCCGCTGTTCCGGGCGGTCAACCCGCGCTTCGCCTGGACGCCCTCGACCGACCCCATGCTGAAGGACCACCTGGTCGAGGTGCTGAGCCCGGCCGGCCTGCTGGTCCACAGCGAAGCCGTGCCCGGCCTGCCCCAGTTCTCCTACACGCTCGCCCAGAACCTGGCCGAGAACGGCGCGGCGCTGCGCGCCTTCACCGTGCGCGTGCGGGCCCGGGACACGACCGGCCAGCTGTCGGAGCCGGTCACTGTGTCGGTGACCCACCCGGCGCCGGCCCGGATCACCCCGGTGATCGACACGATCTCCGAGACGATCTTCATCTCCTACGACGCACCGGCCGGCGATTTCGCGGGCGTGCTCATCTGGATGGAGACCGGCACCGGCTACGACCCGCTCGTGGTGCCCCCGGCCTACGACGGCCCGAACACGTCGGTCGCCCTGCCGGCGGTGCCGGAGACGACCTACTTCATCCGCATCGCGGGCTACGACGCCTACGGAAAGACCGGGCTGAACATCGGGCCGGAGATCGCCGCCAAGGCCACCGTCACCCTGTTCGACGGCACGCCCCCGCCGCTGCCGACCAAGCCCGTGCTCACGACCGACGCCGAGATCGCAGCGGACGGCACCCTCACGGCTGTCCTGCGCGCCACCTGGTCCAACACGACCGGCAACTTCGCCGGCCGCTACACGGTGGCGGTGGCGCAGGATGGCGGCAGCTTCCTGGAGTTCCCCTACAGCGTCGCGGACGGCGCCCAGCCGGCCTTCGAGCTGCACGGGCTCCGGCCGGCCGTCGCGCTCCAGGTGCGGGTCCGCGCCGTCGCCGCGTCCGGGCTCGGCCAGTCCGACTGGTCGTCGGTGGCCACCATCACCACGGCTGCGAGCAAGGCCAAGCCCGACAACCCGACCGGGGTCGCCGCGGTCGGCACCTACCAGGGCGTCACGGTGAGCTGGACGGCCCCTGTGGCCAAGGACCTGGCCTGGATTGAGGTGTGGTCGATCGACCGCGTGTCGGCCGCCCAGGCCCCGCCCAGCGGCGCTGTGATGCGCAAGGTCGGGAAGGGATCCACCTTCGTCTACGACGGCACGGTGCCGGTGGGCGGCACCCGCACGTTCTGGCTGCGCTCGGTCTCCACCTCCGGCGTGATGGCGGACGGCTATACCGCGCCGGCTGGCGCCGTGAACGCGCAGATCGGCGGCGCCCAGCTGGCCGATGGCGCGGTCACCGGGGTGAAGATCGCCGAGGGCACCATCACGGGTGACCGGATCCAGGCCGGCACGATCGAGGGCGACCGGATCAAGGCCAACTCGATCACCACCGACCAGCTCGCCGCCGACGCCATCACGGCCGACAAGATCACGGTCGGCTCGGCCAAGCTGTCCTCGTGGGTGTCGGGCTCCGACACCACGAAGATCGAGGGCGGCAAGCTCTCGGCCAATTCGGTCACGGCCAACAGCCTGAAGATCGGTGCCCGGGGCGTGCAGCTCGTGGGCGTGTCCTTCTACGCCGAGCGCGGCGCGGCCGGCGCGCTCACCAACAAGTTCGGCTGGACCGCCGGCCAGATCCTGGTCACGGCCGACGACGGCTCGCCCAAGGCGTACGACATCCCGGCCGGGGCGGCGATCATCGACGCTGGCTACTGGTACGTGTGGTGGAGCAAGGCCCAGACTGGGAAGCTCCAGCTCGCCAAGGACAACTGGCCCGCCATCTCGAACGATGCCGAGAGCATCCTGATCGCCACCGTGTCGGGGGTGACCGGGCTGTCGGTGCTCGTCGGTGGCACCATCATCGACGGCACCCGGATCCAGACCGGCTCGATCCAGGCGGCGCAGATCGCGGCGGGCGCCATCCAGGCTGAGAAGATCGCGGCCGGGGCCATCACCGCGGACAAGATCGGCGCCGGCACGATCACGGCCGACTTCATCTTCCTGGGGGGCAACAGCTTCCAGCTGAACGCCGCCAACCAGCTGATCCGCGTCTACGGCAAAACCAACGGCATCGAGCACGTCTCGATCGGTCAGGTCGGGGTGTTCGACGGCGACGACGCCTATGGCATCACCGTCCGTGACGGGCAGGGCCGGAACGTCCTGAAGGTCACCGATAAAGAAGCCACGATCGAGGGCGCGTTCATCCGCGACGCCACCATCACCAACGCCAAGATCGGTGACCTCCAGGTCGACACGATCAAGATCGCTGGCAAGGCGGTTTCCCAGACCGTGTCGGCCACCTCGGATGGGCCGATTGCACAGCTCGGTATCGAGGCGCGTTCTGAGACCAGTGCCTTTCAGATCCTCGCCTTTCGGCGAGGCGACGGCGGCCGGCCACATCCGGCGCTGGCTTCGAACGGCGAGCTGTACGTCGACTTCTCTGACAACGGCGGTCAAGCCTGGGGTAATATTGCAGGCATCGTCAACGTCTTCTCGTACCTCTATCAGCCGAACGTCAGTGGCAGTTCGCTGTTTATGATGCCTACAACTCTGGTGTTCAGCTGGGCTCCGGGGGTGAAGAAGCCGTTTCTCTTGCGAGTACGCGATAGCAACGGCGAGAACGTAGGCGGTGTCTATCTCTCTGTTACGGAGCTAGCGAAGTGAGCGACCAGCGCGACTACAGTACCGTTGTCGAGGCTGCGACCTACGACGAGACCGGCCGCATCACGGGTGTGGTGAAGCAGGGGATCGGCTTCACCGAGGACGCGCTCGCGCGCGGTGAGCGGCTGTTGCTCGGTGATGCCGGCTGGGATCCGGTGGGCTTCAAGACGACCCGCTACGTCGACCTGTCATCCGGGGATCCCATGATCCAGGATCGTCCGGTCCTGGCTCAGACCTTCGACCGCCCCACGCTGCCGGTGCGCCAGGAGGCGACGCTGGAGAACGTGCCGGCCTGCCGGGTCACGTTCGTGGGCCCGGTGAGCGGCACGCACGATCACCCGGGCGGCGACCTGGAAGTCGGGTTCACCGTGTCCGGCGACTACCTCATCTCGTTCGAGGCGTTCCCGAACCTGCCCTGCACCCACCAGCTGACGGTGACGCCGTGATCTTCGGACCCGATCTCACCGCCATCCGCGAGGCGGCCAAGAACCAGGTGATGCGCTTCTTCGTGGCGCAGGCCGAGAGCGACGGCACGCCGGCCACGCTGCGCGCCCTGTACGTGATGAAGGCCGCCGAGGCCGAGAAGGTCCTGGCCGGTGGCAGCTCGCCGCTGATCGAGGGCGAGGCGGCGATGCGCGACGTGGCGCCGGTCGTCCTGGCCCAGACCATATCGGATATGGCCAAGCAGTCGGCCGACCTCGAACTGGCTCGGATGCAGGCCAACGTCGACATCGAGAACGCCGGGTCCGAGGCTGACGTGGTGAAGATCTTGAATAAGTTCGGACTTCTTCTTGAGATTTCCCAGTAAAAGTTCATAAAAGTTATGACTGGCCATACCGTTTACTAGCACGCATGCCTATATCCGGGCATGCCCCGCGAGAAAGCAATCATGGCCTACGGCACGCAGTCAGATCGACTGCGTGCGGCTGCCATGGCGAAGCTCTCTGGTAAGTCGACCAGCGAGTGGCTGCTGAAGCAGATCCGGGACCAATACGCCGCCGTCTTTGGCGATGCTGACCCGGAGAAGATCAATGCCGGCCTCAAGCGCTGAGCGTCTGGAGAAGTGCCTGCCGTACATCTTCGCGGGTGAGGGCGGCTACACCAAGAACTCCAAAGATCCCGGCAACTGGACCGGCGGCAAGGTCGGCAAGGGTGTCCTGAAGGGCACCAAGTACGGCATCGCGGCCTCGTCGTTCCCGACGCTCGACATCGCCAACCTGACGATGGCGCAGGCGGCCGACATCTACCGTGCGAAATACTGGACCACCGCCGGCTGCGATACGCTCCCGGATGGCGTCGACCTGCCGATCTTCGATAGCTCGGTGAACTCCGGCCCGAGCCGGGGCAAGAAGTTCGCGACCGCCACGGCGGCCATCGCCGACGCGGTGGCGCGCATCAAGGCGATCTCGGTCCAGCGCCGGTCCTTCTACCAGGGCCTCTCCACCTTCAAGACCTTCGGCAAGGGCTGGCTCTCCCGGGTCAGCACCATCGAGGCCGCCGCGGTGAAGATGGCGCTCGCTGCCGTGGGCATGAGCCCGGTGGCGGTGAACACCGCCCTCAAGGGCGAGGCCGCCGTCTCCCAGAAGAAGGTCACCACCGGCACCACCGTCGCCACCACCACGGCAGCCGGTGGCGGCGGTGGTGTGGTCACGGCCGCCACCCAGCCCGGCATCGACTGGCTGGCCATCGGGGTGTCGGCCGCAGCAGTCGGCCTCGCTCTCTTCGTCGCCCTCCACTTCATCCGTGCCCACCAGGAGCGCGCCAGCGCCTTCCTCGCCGAAGCAGCAAAGGTCTGAGCCATGAACTTCGATGGGCTGAAGAACGTGGAGTGGGGCCCGGTTGCTGGCCAGCTCATGCGGATCGGCGCGCCGATCCTCGGCACAGTGATCGGTGGCGTCCCGGGCGCCATCGCCGGCGACCTGATCGGCTCGCTGGCTGGCGCCATCGGTGCGCCGGACACGACGCCCGAGGCCATCTCGTCGACCCTCCAGACCCCGGCCGGCATGGCAGCCGCGGTCCAGTTCGAGGCGGACAACAAGGAGAAGCTGGAGAGCCTGGTCGAGCAGACCAAGCAGGTCCAGATCGAGCAGGAGAACCTGTCGCTGCGTGCCGAGATCACCGCGGGTGATCGGTTCCAGCGCTGGGCGCGGCCATTCAACATGTACTGCGTCGGCGCGGTCACGCTCAGCTACGGCTTCGTGTGCGTGGCCGCTGCGATCAACACGATCGTCACCAAAGACCCGACCGCGCTCTCGCAGGTCACGGGCCTCGGTGCCTCGCTCACGACCGTGCTGATCCCGGCCGGTGCCGTGGCCGGCGTGACGGCCTGGCAGCAGACCAAGGAGAAGCTGGCCGGCGTCATCCAGCACCCGGCGCCGGCAGCCCTCGTGCCCGGGAAGCCGGTCAAGAAGGGCTAGTCCAGTGGCGAGCAAGTCGCGCTACCAGCGCGGCAGCATGCCCGATGTCCCTCACCACGAGCGTGAGCCGGATGTCGAGTTGCTGTCGGGCGGCCACTTCGGACCGCGGGTGGCTCAGCCCCAGCGGATCGAGTTCGATCAGGTCCATCCCCTGCTGCAGGAGATCCTTCTTAGGATCGACGATGAGGAGGCTCACAACCTCAAGCAGGGGATCAACATTCTGGTTCGCTTCGAGCCAACAGATTTCGCTCGGCTCAAGACTGTCCTGAAGCTGATCAACATCCTTTTTGGCATCGGGAGGGTTATCAAATGGTCAGTGGCATCTTTCTTGGCCGGTCTGGCGGCGGTCGTACTGGCGGGAGAACAGCTCCAGAAAGTTTGGGGCTGGGTTTTGAACGCTCTGAAGATGGTGAAGCCGTGAGGCATACGGTGAATAGGGTCGCGTTCTGGACGTTCATCGCGCTCGTCGGCGGCTGCGGCGGCTGGATGGGCACGAAGATCTCGAAGAAGAGCTATCCGCTCTCGATGATCGAGCGCGTCAATCTCACGCCCGAGGTCAAGCCGGGTGATCCGATCCTGCTTGCGCAGCATGTCGACCGCCGGGACCAGTGCGATGTGGTGGTGAAGCGCACCATCCGCACCTCGTCCGGGCAACGGATGCCGGTCAAGCAGACGTTCGAGGAGGACTTCGGTCCGCTCGGCGGTGACAAGTATGTCTTGCCGATCCCGACCGATCCGGCTTCCGCCCTCGGCGACGCAACCATGTACTCGAAGGCCTACAGCTGGTGCTCGTGGCTCGATTACGTCGTGCCGTCCGAGGCCGAAAGCTGGACGCTCAGCTTCAGGTTCGCCGAGAACACGGTCACCGAGCCGACCCCGGCGAGCTTCACCGGCATCGGGGTCAAGGCGTCGGCCAGAAAGTCTGGTCACCAGGGGCCGGCAGCCGAAGCTCCTTAGATCTTAATCACTGGCAGTAAGATCTGCTCAAGCCCATATACTTACCGAGCTTCGAGAAGATCATGGCTACTAGTGCTGTCGACTACCTGATCCTCAACGTCGTGCATCGGACAAACGAGGACTGGAGCCTCGTGCTGCCGCTCGACATGAATGATCTGACCGATGCCACCGCGATCTGCACGCTGGTAAGCACCAACGGCGCCCGGATCGAGCTGCCGGTGACGGTGGACGCCGCGCAGCGGCAGCTGGTGACGGCGGCCGAGAGCGAGGTGTTCGAGGTCATGCAGCCCGGGAATTACTCCGGCGATGTGCTGGTGACGCTGTCCGGTGGGCGGGACCTGGTCACGCACATCATCAACCTGGAGCTGAAGCGGGGGATCTCCCAGCGTGGTTGAGATCGTCTCCACCAGCATCCAGCGCCGCGTCACGGTCAAGCGCGTCACGCGGTCGACCGCCGGTCAGGCGCCGCCGCCGGTGGCGCCGATCGAATACGTCGTCGCGAAGGTCGGGGTGCCCGGCCGGGACGGCCACGACGGACTGCCGGGTGGCCTGCCCCCATTCGGTGGCCCAGGTTCGAAGTTAGTGCATCGTCGGTCGCGTGACGATGGCGGGGTGAGCGAGCGGCCCTGAGCCGCTCGGTTCGGTTGGCCAGATGACGACCTCGGGCGCAGGTGGCTGGTAGCCGAGTGAGGAGTGTGGCCGGATGCTGTTGTAGTGCCTCCGCCATTGCTCGATCACGACGCTGGCCTCTTTGAGGGTGTAGAACACCTCGCCGTTGAGAAGTTCATCCCGCAGCTTCGCGTTGAAGCTCTCGCAATAGCCGTTCTCCCACGGACTGCCCGGCTCGATGTAGGCGGTCGCTGATCCAACCGCCGCGATCCAGTCCTGAACGGCCTTGGCGATGAACTCCGGCCCGTTGTCCGAGCGGATATGCCCTGGCACCCCGCGCAGGCTGAACAGGTCCGAGAGTACATCGATCACGTCCAATGCCTTCAGCTTACGAGATACGCGGATGGCCAGGCACTCGCGTGTGAACTCGTCGATGACGTTCAGCATCCGGTACTTGCGTCCATTGTGCGTGCGGTGCTCGACGAAGTCGTAGGACCAGACGTGGTCGGGACGCTCGGGCCGTAAGCGAAGGCAGGAGCCGTCGTTGAGCCAGAGGCGCGACCGCTTCGGCTGGCGAGCGGGAACCTTGAGGCCCTCGCGGCGCCAGATCCGTTCGACCCGCTTCACGTTCACCGTCCAGCCATCGCGCCGGAGCATCGCGGTGATCCGACGGTAGCCGTAGCGCCCATACTGCAGAGCCAGGGCGACGATAGCAGCCGTCAAAGCAGCCTCGTCCTCGACCATCACGGCGACTTTGCGCTGCGTCGAACGATGCTGACCCAGGACACGGCAAGCGAAGCGTTCGGACACACCGTGCTCGGCAACGACGTAGTCGACACAAGCCCGGCGGCGAGCCGGGCTCAGAAGTTTCCCGAAGCTGCCTCCTTCAAAATGAGCTTCTCCAGCGTCAGGTCCGAGATCGCCCGACGCAGACGCAGGTTCTCCGTCTCCAAGGACTTCAGCCGCTTGACCTGATCACCCTTCAGACCGCCGTACTCGGAACGCCAACGGTAATACGTAACCTCGGTCACCTCGATCGACCGGATTGCTTCAGCAACCTTGCGACCCTGCGAGACCAGGACATCGACCTGCCGCAGCTTAGCGACGATCTCTTCAGCCGTATGCTTCTTCCGTCCCATAAAAACATCCTCCAAATGGCCCAAAGCCATACATCAGGGAGGACCACTTTTCAGGGGGCAGGCCACGGGGACACCCGGACCGCCGGGTGACGGCGCCAACGACCCTGGCGACCTCACCCTGCTCTTCGACAACCAGCTCATCTGAGGACCGTCATGGCCAGCCTAACCACCCGCCTCTCCGATCTGACCACTCGGATCGCCACCGAGTTCAAGTCGCTCCGCACGCTGGTCAACGGCAACGCGAGCACGAACGCCGCGCTAAAGACCACCGCCAAGGGCAACCTGGTGGCGGCGATCAATGAGATCTTCGACCGCGTGACCGGCGCCGGCACCGGCGACATGCAGAAGGCGACCTACGACGCCAATGGCGACGGCGTCGTCGACCGGGCGTCGTCGGCCGCCTCGGCGGATGCGGTCGCCTGGGGCAACGTCTCGGGCAAGCCCGCCAGCTACCCGCCGAGCGCGTTCGACGCCGCGCTGATCACCTCGGGCACCATCGACCCGGCCCGCATCCCGGTGATGGGCTCCGGGGTCCAGGTGATGTCCCCGGGCGGCATCGCCGACCTGACGGCCGCCAACCAGAACAAGATCACTGCGGGCACCATCGTCACGACCACGGACGGCCAGCGCTGGGTCTACTCCGGCACCGGCACGAAGACGCTGGAGGCCAGCTACGTCGTCCTGGCGGACGTGACCCCGGAGTGGGCCGCCATCGCCAACAAGCCCACCAGCATCGCGGGCTACGGCATCACCGACGCCTACACGAAGACGGACATTGGCAACCCCGACACCAACTTCGTGAGCGTGTTCGAGGCGGGGATCGCGTGACATGGCTTCGCTCGCGTCACGGGTGAGCGACGGCTTCGCGCGCGTCGCATCCGAGATCAAGAACAGCATCCGCCCACGGCTTCTCCCGTCAGGAGGGGGAGGGGGCATGATGCTGGTCAGGGCGAGCGATGCCGTCAATTCCTTCGGCTGGGCCATCCCCCCGCAGGGTGCGCCGCTGTCGCACTTCTGCGATGTGTCGGCCCAGAACACGACGCCCTACGGAACTGGCACCGAGAACAACGGCACCTGGCCTCGGGTGCCGATGAACCAGAAGAGCACGGACAACGACAACTGCTGGGACAGCGCCAACAATTGGTATGTCGTTCCTGAGACCGGCCTCTACCTCATCAACGCATCCTTTCGCCCACCGGACAATGGATCCGGTCGGCAATACGAATTTGGATTTGGTGTCAACTTCGAGCAGAACGACGGACCATTCTTCCTCTGGCATTTTCGCCCGAATGCTCTGCGCTACACGATGCACTATACGCGTATCGTGAAACTAACGGCGGGCCAGCACATCCGAATGTTCATCTACCAGGACTACCTGGTCTGGGAGCAGGTCGTGAACGCGGCCGGGCTGCAAATCGGCATGATCGCCCGGGGCTGATGGGATCGAGCGATTGGACGAAACGGACCATCGCGACTAAGAAGTCGGGATGAGCGAGACAGGAAAGATCATCCCGTTCCGTGGCCGTAAGCCGGCCCCTATGCCACCGGAGGCCGTCCGGCAGCACCCGCTGCCCTGGCGCACCGAGAATGGCTTCGTCTGGGACGCCAACGATCGGCTGGTGGGCTCCACCGTCCGGCACGAGGCGGCCGAGTGGGTCACCCGCGTGGTGAACTCGCAGCTGGAGCCGGACAAGCTCGACAGCTGAAACGAAGAGGCCGGCGGTTTCCCGCCGGCCCCTGTGTCAGGCCTCGCTGTCCACCTCGACCCCGAGGGCGACGAGCTGGCGGTCCAGCTCGGCCAGTCGGGCCTCGAAGAACGGGACCAGGCCGGCGGCTGCCGCCTCCGCGACCTCCATCGGCTGAGCGGTGCCGTGGAAGTGGACGTTGAAGTAGGAGGTGTTCGGGTTGCGCACCGAGTGCAGCTTCGAGACCACGTCGCTGCGGTCCTTCGCCAGCTGCGAGACGGCGTAGATGTTTTCGAGCTTCATGACATCTTCTCCGTCACCAACACACCGCGCATCGGCCGGGCCGGCTTGACCGGCCCGTCGTCCACGTCGATCCCGAGCTTCTCCAGGGCCTTGGTGTTCACCAGGAGCTGGTCGTCGTAGAGCATGCGGATCGCCCGCAGGCAGGCCTGCCGGACGTTGCCCTGCGCCTAGCGCCCCTGGATCTCGACCTTGATGTCCTCGTCGCCGAGCGCGGCGGCGATGCTGGTGCGCAGCCGCTCGCGCTCCTTCAGCAGGGTGTCGAGCCCGTATCGGTCAGAGAGCTTCATCGCGTCGCTCCCTGCGCCTTGGCCTCGGCCGCCTTGTCGGGGTTGGCCGCCCGGTTCGCCGAGAAGCTGAGACCCTGGAAGCGCTCCAGGAGCTTCGCGACGTTCTTGCGGATCACCTCCAGCACCGGCACCCGGATTGAGTTGGCGTAGAGCTGCGCGTACCAGGCCAGGTCGCCGGCTTCGTCGATCTGGTCCGCGACATCGACCTGGCCACCGCACAGGATGGTCAGCTCGTGGCGCAGGATCTCGTCCGCCTCGGTGCGCAGCCCGAGCGCCGCATGGAGCCGGGCGAGCCCGTCCTCCATGTCGATCTCTGGGTACGCGGTGGCCACCGGGCGCAGCTCGGTGACCGCCATGACGCTGTTGCGGAAGGCGGCGATCGTCGGCTTGTCCTTGCCGTAGAACAGCGCCTTCTTGGCCTGGTCGACCAGGTCGGCGTCAGCCAGCGCTCGGAGCAGCAGCGCCCGCATCACTCGCGGCGGCATCAGCTCCGTCTTCGGGCTTCGGCTGCACAGGCGGCTGACGAAATTCGAGTACCCGGCCGGGGAGGAGTGCGTCGCCAGGTTGTCCTGCGTAGCGGAAGCGGTCGTCATTGCCAAAACCCTTGTCGAAGAACTCGATGAGGACCATCAAGTTGAATGCTGCGTGAGACAGGTGAGGAAGTCCGCTCTCGGGATCTAGGTCTTCACCCTCCCGGAAGCTGTCGACGTGGCGCTGGAGGCTCTCGTAGATCTCCGACCAGTTGCCGCCCTTCCGCCAGTTGTTGGCGGAATACTTGATCGCGCCGTAGGCAAGGACGGCGGCCGTATATCGGCCGAGCGATGCCGGCACGAGGCTCATGCGGAGCTTGCCGGCGTTGTGGCGCTCCATTGTACTTTTCGTACCGTCAGCTTCGGGCACAAGAAGACCGGCCATGATCTTCTCAGCGTGCTCCTGGCTGATCGAGCTGGTGTCCACCAGCTGCTTGACCCGCTCCAGGGCCGGGTCCGGGCCGCAGGTTGCGCCATCCACCGGCGGTGGCCGCACCACGAAATCGGGTTCGTCTGACATCAGCTGAGATCCTCTCTGAAGAGCTGGTAGAACCGCCTCGTCCAGGCCACGCCCGCGATGTCGGGGGTGACCGGCACGATGTGGATGCCGAGCTTCATCTCCTCGGCGACCTCGCGGTCGGCCGGGTCCATGTGCTCGAACATGAAGAGCCGCTCGTCGTACGAGATGCGGCTGTCGGCATCCTTGATGGCCTCGAAGGCCCATGCCGGGATGCCGTAGACCTCGCCGAGCCGGGCGATCATGCAGGCGTCGGCCGCCTCGATCCCCGGGCACAGCACCTTGATCGGCCGGGGGATTTCACCCGTCCACATCTCCGGCACGTCGTGCATGAGCGCGGCGCGCTGCCGGTGCCGGCAGTCGCCGACCAGGTGCGAGAGCAGCGTGGAGTGGGTGGCGACGCTGACGGCGCGCTCACCGGCACCGCCGAAGCGGTTCAGGCGGGACAGCGCGCGGCCGATCAGGGGCGGCGGCAGGTCGTCGGCCTCGAAGTGGTAGGCGTCGATACGCCGGCCGGAGCCGAAGTAGACCATCGGGCCCGGGAACGGGCAGGCGGGGGCAGGGGATGTCATCTGGAACATCACACCGCCCCCACGGAGAAGTACGGCCGGTGTCCGGCGGGCACCCGGCGGGGCCGGCTGTAGAGCTGGGTCCAGCCGTCCTTCGTGGTGCAGCTGACCATCTCGTGCGTGCCGGCCTCGTAGCGCTGGCGCGCCAGGCAGATGGCGGGACGGGACCGGGCCGGCCACGGCTCGCCCACCGGCTTCGAGGCCACCAGGTAGGCCTCCCAGCCGGTCTTGGCCGGCGCCGGCTTCCCCGAGGGGCGGCGGACGTCGTCCGTTGGTGGTGGCGGGGCCGGGCTGCGCAGGCGCAGTCCCATCTCCTGCAATCGCTGCTCGACCACGTCAGTTCTCCAGCGTGATGACCCGCGCGCAGGCGGGACGCTTGTGGGTGATGACCAGGATCTGGGTGAGCTTGCCCTCCAGGGCGCAAAGCGCGTCGTGGAGGTGACCAGCCCGGTCGGCGTCCATGGACGCATCCATCTCGTCACCCATGAAGACCGGGAAGACGCCGTTGGTGAGGATGCGGCCTAGTCCCAGGCGGACAGCCAGGTTCGCGCACACCTTGCCGGAGCCCGACAGGGTGTTGAGCGGCTGACCGTCAACCTGGATCTCGAAGTCCTCGTCGACCGCGATCCGCCCGCGCGCGCCGCCGGTCATCTGGCTGAGCATGTGCGAAGCGACGCGCGAGAGCGCGGGCACGAGGTACGTCTTGGTGTCGGCGCGCAGGTCGTTCATCGCCTGCTTGCCGTTGCGCCAGCTCGCCAGCTCGCGCCGGAGATCGGTGAGCCGGTCGCGGCCCTGCGCCCAGTCGAGGAAGGAGCGCTGGTAGGTCGCGAGCTGGGCGTCGCAGATCGTGACGGCCGACAGCAGCTGCTCGGTCTGCATCAGCCGGTCCGCGGAGAACGCCTTGCGGGCGAGCGACACCGCGGTGCGGGTTGCCTTCGCCGACAGCTCCCAGGTCGCGTGGCGGGCCGCGCAGCCATCCCGGGCGGCACAGACCGCCTGGTAGGCCCGCAGCTCGCCGGTCAGCGCCTGGATCTCGGCGCGGGACATCGTGCTGACGCCCAGCTCGGCGAGCGCCTTGCGGATCTCGTCGACGTGGACGGCACTCTTGGCGTCGCGCGGGTCGTGCTTGGGCTCGGCCGCCTCGGGCGCATCGCACACCGCCGCCCAGCCTTCGGCCACCTTGCCCTGCGACCACCACCGCCGCAGTGCCTCGCGCTCGGTCTCCAGGTCACAGCGCTCGGGGAAGTCCGGGAACTGGGAGATCAGCGCCTGCAGCCGGGCGATCTCAGCGTCGGCCGTGGTGAACGGTTTCCCGCAGGGGCACAGGATCTCCGGCGTCTGCTGGAGCCGGGCCAGGTCACGGATCAGGTCGAGCCGGGTCGTCTCGTCGTCGGCCTGCTGCTGGGTGACCTTGGGCTGGGCGAAGTAGCGGTCGACGAAGAGCTTCCGCTGCTGCCACAGGGTGTAGGCGGCCTCCTGCGTCTTGGCGGCCTCCAAGTCGAAGTCGTAGGTGCGCAGCCCGAGGACCTGGTCGGCCTTCGTCAGGGTCTCCAGCGACAGCAGGGTCGGCGCCTCGCCGACCTCGGGCACCACCGGCTCATTGGCCAGGAAGGCATCGCCCCGGGTGATGGTGTCCTGCAGCGAGCGCAGGTTGGTGATCTCTTCGCGCAGCTCGTCGGCCGGGCGGTAGCCCTCCGGCTTCTCCGGCTTCACCGGCTCCGCGCCCAGGCCCGCCTCCAGGCCGGCGATCTCGCGCGACAGGCCCAGCGCCTGCTCGGCGCACCAGGCGCCGATGGCCTCGATCTGGTCGGCGCCGATCAGCTTGTCGACCATGGCCTTCCTCTCGGTCGGCAGCATCTTCGACAGCCGCTCGGCATCGCCCTGGTTGGCGACGTTCGCCACCCGGAACACCTCCAGGCCGTAGCCCAGGATCTGGAGGATCCGCGCGTTGACCGGCTTGGTGCCGACCGCGATCGGGTCGACGCCGTCGCCGAGTAGGGCGTTCTTGGCCGTGCGCTCGATGCGGTAGCGCTTGCCCCGGATCAGCACCGACCCGTGGGCCTTCAGGTGCTTGTAGTCGCCGACCGCGCCGCGGAGCGCCTTGTTCCCGAACAGCAAGAACTCGATCATCTCCAGGCACAGGGATTTGCCGACCTCGTTCGGGCCGACGATGCCGGTCATGCCGGTGGTGAAGTCGATGCTGCGGTCGAAGTGTCGGCCCATGGGGTAGTGATCGGTGGGCGGAAACCTAACCGTGAACGCGATTTGCTCGATCATAGTGCGCCTGCAGGATGGGGGCTTTGTCCAGCGAGCGGAACGTGTCTTTCAGACGGTTCAACGCTTTGGTCGCGCCCAGGTCATTGTGGATCACGTCGAGCGCAGCTTCGAACTCTGCGTCTCCGCGATTGGCATGCTTGCAGAGGAAGGACAGGAGCGCCTTCTCTTCTTCGGTGAACTGGACATCCTTCATCAGGAGCCCCAGACCGACCTGATAAAAGTTACCCGTCACGACCGAACACCTCGGAAAGGCGCTCGTCGATCTGAGCGCGGACCTCTGGGATGATGTCGTGGGCATCGAGCGCGTCGCGCGCGGCGGCGCGGGTGTCGAAGCCCTCCATCGAGATGTCGGCCGGAGCCTCCTCGGCCTGGTCCTTCACGCGCTCGACGTTCCAGGACAGGCAGGCCGGGGGCTCGCCATCGAACTGCTCACCGGGGGCCAGCTGCAGCCGGACGACGGTGTTCGCGAGGTCGCCGGCAGCCTCCAGCTCGGCCAGCGTCAGGGTGGCATATCGGATATGGCCCTGGCCGCCGTCCTCACCCTGGGCGTAGGGCTGCATGCTCCCCACGACTTCCACCTGGACACCATCCCGTTTGAAGAGGGAGGGCAGATGGACGTGCCCGGTGTAGGCCTCGGTGATCCCGGCGGCGGCCAGCGCCTTGGTGGGGATCAGGTTGTGGGTGGCCGTCCGGGGATCGACGTCCCAGTGGCCGTAGGCGGTGGTGCAGCCCTGCTCCCGGATGAACCAGGACGCCTTCTCCACCATGGCCTCGGCCGTCTCGATCGGATCCCAGGGGAACAGAGCGAAGTGCGGCCCGACGATCGGGCTGATCACCGGGGTGATGTTCGGGATGCCTTCAACCAGCTCGACGAACAGGTCCCAGGCGGTGACCTCGTCGAGGTCCCGGCTGTCGTCGTGGTTGCCCTGGAGGATGTAGTAGGTGGTGCCGGGGTTCAGCTCGGCCGCCGTGCGGTAGGCGCGGTAGGCGAACAGCACGGTGGCGTAGTCGACCTGCGGCGCATCGAAGAGGTCGCCCATGGTGATGTGCGCGGCATAGCCGTCGAACGACAGGTGCCGGTTCAGGTCGGCACGGACGAGCGCCTCGCGCTCGCCACGGCGATCGAGGGGCACGCCCTTGGTGAAGCGGCGACCCAGATGCGGGTCGCCGAGGCGATAGATCTGATGGGGGTTCATGCTGCGAAGACCGCGCGGATCTGATAGAGGCAGTCGTGCAGCGCGTTGTGGGCGTCCCCGACCGGCTCAATGGTTTTCCAGAAGTCGCGACGGTTCTCATGCCCCCGGCCCAGCAAGTAGCTGTTCAGGTCGATCGCCTCGCGATAGTGAAACGGCTGCATCAGACCGTACTGACGGAAGTACGATGCGATGAAGTTGTAGTCGAACGTCGTTGGCTTGCCCCAGAATGCTCGGGGGCACAGGCTGGAACCATCAGCGACCCAGTTCCAGAACGCCTTGATCACGATCTCCGGCGGCTCAGCGCGCGAGAGGATGCCGCGCAGCACGTCGGGCTTCCCCATCCACCAGTCGCGGGTGTCCTCGGCCCAGTACCGGCCGGGCGGGACGTGCAGCGCGCGGTCGAAGAAGTTGTGGTCGATCTCCTTGGTGTGCCGGTTGAAGCGCACGGCGGCGATCTGGATGAGCGCGTTCTCCCCCGGGTTGGTCCCGGTGGTCTCCACGTCGATCATGTAGTCGAACATCGGCGCGCCCGGCTGCGGCTGGAAGGCCGCCCGGTCCTTGCGCTCCACCGGCACCTCGTAGGCGCCGACCTGAACCAGCTCGGTGCTCACCACCTGGGGCGGCTTCCCGCGGGGGTCTGCTCCGTCGTACATTGGAAGGCCCTCATCTCGTCCCAGGACAGCGACTTGCGCCCGGTGTCAGCTTCGTGGGCCCGGATCCGAGACATGGCGAGCAGATACCAGTCGTCGGTCTCCAGGCGGTGGACCAGCACCAAGTATCCGCCGCCAGCCGCCACGATGCGGGCGCCGTGAGCATTCTGCCCCTTCTTGAGGAGCTTGAACTCGAACAGCGATGGGTGCTGGGTCGACTTGACTTCGCAGAAGAAGGTCTGACCTTTCACTGCGCAGATGTAATCCGATGGTGTGGCGTCCACACCGGCTCCAACCCGTCCTGTCAGACCCCGGATCGCCGCAGCGTCCTTGATCCGGTAGAAGTAGCCCTGCTTGCCGAGCGCCGTGAGGGACTGCTCGAAGCGGGCCTCGGTTGGCTTGCCTGTGTTCTTCATGATGGTACGTTTCGTACCTAATGCGCTCGACATCAGCAAGACGTCCAAGACCCTTTTTCGCCTTTTGGCGACCCTGTCGTCGTTCAGACTGCCCTTCGCCGCGTCCGATCGTTTGCGCGGCCTGAACGGGGAGGGTTGCCCAAAAGCATCATTCGCACGGCGAGCGAATTTCAACCAAAGGTAGATGTGGCGCACTATCTAGTTGCATGGTAAATAGGAAATATATGAAGCAATCGTAGCAGTGAGCAGCGCAGTGAACTCGGAAATTGTAAGCAATCAGACAGACAGACTGGAATTCCAGTTAGCCAGACTTTCAAAGATCCTTGATGTTCCCATAAGTCGGTTTCATTCACCTCTTCTAAAGAATTTGTATCCGCAAGAAAAAACAACAGAAGCAGAAAACTTGTTGGCGCTGATTGAAGCATATCTCAATATTAATGATGCATCTGCACGAATGTTAACAATAAATATGGTTCGATCCCTCGGCCGTATTCCTAGACAAGAGAAGAAAATGGTCAATGAATGCGATCATATCGATGAGCTAAACTCGCAATCCATCGACCACATCGCTTAGCGTATTGCTGCCATTCAGCACCATGGAGCGTTCTCAACGGTCGGCATTGCGGCGTCGATCGGGTCCGGTGTGTTCACGCTCGTTCTCCTGCCAATGTTTTGCGGTACTGCATCCACCCTTCGAGGTTGCCGTGCAGCTCGGGGTAGAGCCAGTGCCCATCCGGGTCCCGCCGATCGGGCATAGCCTGGTGCTCGGCCGGCGAGGCGTGCATCGGCCGGGCGCTGACCAGCGCGTCGTGCCGGGCCACCTCCTGCTCGATCGTCAGCTTCGCCTCGTGGAACGGGGTGTAGCTGACCTGGGCGCACCGGGTGACGGACACCATGATGGCGGTGGCCGCGTCCAGGATCCGCTCACCTGGTCGGGCGAAGCGCACCCGCTTCTCACCGGGCTCCGCGGAGTAGCCGATCACGCCGACCGCCTTGTCCTGGATCTCGGTGATGTAGGGGAGGTGCCAACCGCTCTCGCTGACGAAGTCCGGCTCCCCGTACGCCTCGACCGCCTCGCGCATTGCGATGGCTAGGTCCCGGATGTGGGGCTCGGACGCCGGGTCGATCCGCAGAGCGTTCCAGTTGGCCAGGTCGACCGTGGTGAGCACGGTGTCGATGTGCAGGAACGGGGCGAGGAGCCGGTTGGCGACCTGCTTGTGGTAGCCGGCGTCGGCGAAGGCGCCGGCCGCCTCCACGGCTCGATCCCGGGCCCAGAGCCAGGCCTCCTCGTTCAGCATGAAGTCGTCGGCGAGGTCGACCAGCTCGGTGCATTCCTCGGTGGCCTGCATGCCCTTCTGGTTGGCGCCCCAGTGGCGGGGGATGAACGGGGAGGTTCGCACCTCCTCGATCATCCGGGCGGTCGGGACCGCTCGGCTGGACCGGGCGTTCCGGGAGAACATCCTGTGGGTCATCAGCTCCGCGTGGATCTGCAAAGGATACCGGAGCTGGAAGGTGGTGAGGGGAGGGGCGTCCTGGCCCACCGATCGGGCGAGCACCTTGGCTGAGGTCTGGCAGCTCATTCGCGAAATCCTGCGAGGGTTTCCGAGACACGACCACCGTTCACACCGAAGTGGCGGCCGATCTCAGCGTAGGGGATGGTCGGGTTGTCCGAAGCGTACCGGCGAATGTCGCCACGCAGCTGCGGGGTCATCCGGCGGGATGTGATGGGCGCCCGGCGAACCGGGGCCCGGCGGCGCAGCTCGTCGGCCAGGCTGGCCAACTCGCTGTCACCGTCTTCTTGCGACTTCGCCCGCAGGCGGGCGGCGATCTCCGGGATGGTCATCGGATGGGGCATGCTCCAGTGGCGCAGTCTTCGACCTCAAGCAGCTCAGCAGACTTGTCCGCCTCGATGTCGATCGGAAGAAGTTTTGCAGTGTACGTTTCGTACCGTTTGCGGGAGACACACTCCTGCGGCAAGTATTTGAAGCCGAGATCCTCCGCTGTTGCCAGCGGGTTGTTACGCCGGAGGAAGCTGACCCCGACGTATTCGTCCCAGTGCTCCATGAACCAGTCGACCATGGCCGGGATCTCGGCCTCGTCGAAGGACACCGTGATCGAGCAGTTGTGCTCGACGTAGTGGTTCATGAGCAGGCGGTAGCGCTCCAGCTGGCTGATCGCGCTCTCCTGGTTCACCTCCAGGTGCTCGCCAGCCGGCGACACCACCTCGGTGAACTTCGAGCTGGCTGGGTACTCGACCGGCCAGCACACCAACATCCCGGTGGGGTCGTTGGGGTTGGGCTTCATCCGGTAGTTGGCGTTGTAGAAGTTCTGCAGCATGGGGTCGTTCACCGGGAAGTTCACCCAGTTGAAGATCCACCGCGACAGGGCCAAGTGCGCGCCCTCGTGGACCTCGTCGCCCATCAGCCCGAGGGCCTTGGACGACGTGCCGGCTGGCTGCACCTGGGTGACGCGCCGCGCGCGCGGCGTGCCGAAGTCGTCGGCCATGCTGTTGGCCCCGGCGATGGCAGCATCGCGCACGGCCTCCAGCATCTCCGGGTTCTCGATGCCCTCCCAGGCCACGGCGCCGGTCGGCGACACGCCGCAGAGGCGCAGCAGCTTCTGCATGTCGTTCCACTGCAGCTGCAGCACGCCGTCGCGCATCGAGACGCAGGTCTGCCGGTAGTTGGCCCGGCCGGCCAGGTACTGCGCCCGCATCAGGCCCTTCAGGTCACCGTTGAAGCGGTGCCAGACGGTCTGCATCAGGTTGCAGAACCCCTTGTTGGACAGGAGGATCTCGGCGCAGGGGTTGAGCCCCTCCATCTCCGGCGCGCGGCGCAGGGCGTGCTCCACGTTGACGAAGCCGGGCTCGCCGGTCGGCAGGATGCGGCGCAGCAGCTGCTCGATCACCTCGGCGGTCGGCTTCTTCAGGAAGCCGATCGAGTTGTTCGACTGCTCGCGCTGGCCCTCCCCCCGCTCCCAGCGGTCGGTCTTGAAGTCGATGTACCAGCCCAGCTCGGCCAGCAGCTCGTCCCAGCCGGTCGCCTCGGTGTTGATGAGGCAGATCTGCGCCGAGCGGCGCGAGCTGAGCACGGTGCCGAGCCAGTTGATCACGTCGATCAGCTCGCCCTTGGACAGCGTCCGGTGCGCGGCCGTCTGCATGATGGCGGCGATGGCGGCCATGGCCTTCGCCAGCGGCTCCCAGCCGGACGAGATCCAACCGTAGCCGCGCAGGCGCTTGCCGCCGGGGCGCAGCTCGCTGAAGTCGAGGATCAGCTCGGACACCCGGGGCTTCTCCCCGAACAGCATGCCGATCGCCTTGGCCCAGCCCTTGGCGCTGTCGCCGAAGACGATGCGCCAGGTCCCAGCCTCCATGTCGATGTGCTCGGAGCTGTGCTCCTGGCCGCCGCGCTCGGTGCGGAAGGACGGCGCCACCGTGACCTTGGTGAGCGAGCTGGGGAAGCCCGAGAGCAGGCCGGTCACCGGCTTGAAGCCGACGCCACAGCCGTTGAGCAGCAGCCAGAAGATGTCGACCAGGTCGGCCGGGGTGTAGGCGACGGAGAAGGAGCAGTTGAAGGCACCGGCAGCGCGCTCGCGCACCAGGGCGGTGCCGCCCATCCACTTCACCCGGCCGGAGACCGAGGCGCGCTTGGCTTCCATCAGCCCGCGCAGCTCGTGCAGCTCGTCTTCCTCGTCCTCGTTCAGGGCTCGCTGCAGCTGGGTCTCCCACAGCCAGCGCTGGTGCCCGACGACGCGGTCCATGGCCTGGTCGGGGGTCTCGAAGAGGTCTCCCTCCTCGTTCAGGGGGCGCAGGTAGGTACGCCGATGCACGAACTGAGCGCGCACCGATGGGGTGGTGTTGGTCAACATGATGCTCTGGGCGTTCTTACGGGCCACAAGATATGGGAGCGCACGGTACGAATTTGACCGTGCGCTCGGGACAAATCAGGCCGCCTCGGCGACCTGGTCGGGACGGTCGAAGTCGATCGCCACGGGGAAGCGGGGCATGCCGTCCGGGGTCGGGGTGAAGAACCGCACCGTTACGGATGTGCCCACCAGCTCGCTGGCGCGGGCCAGGAGCGCCTTCGCCTGCTCGGCGGTGCCACGGATGCCGCCGCCGCACTCGCGACCGTCAGCGAGCTTGAAGCGGACGCGCTTGGCCAGGCCGGCCCAGTTGCCATTGCCGGCCTCGATCGCGACCAGCTCGAACTCCGCGGTCTCGAACTCCTTCCGCTTCAGCAGGTTCTTCGAGCGCTTGCGCTCGTACTCGCCGTCGAGCCGGACGATCTGGCCCTCGTAGCCGTCCTCCAGGTAGGTAGCGTAGGCCCGGTCGAGCTGCTCCTGCGACGTGACCTCGACGGTGGGGACCAGCACGATCTCCTTGGCCCCGAGGCTCTCGACGAACAGCTCCAGGGTGTTGAACCGCTGCCCGAAAGTCTTCCCCGGACGGTACAAATCGTACACATGGAACTGGGCAACAGAAGCCGCCTCAGCGATGTCTGCATCGGTCGGCTTCGACTTGCGCAGGACCGACATCAGCTTGTTGAAGTTGTCGTGCAGCTCGTGGTTATACAGCTCGCCGTCGATCTCCAGGTCCGGGGTGCTCACGAACGCCGGCGCCAGGATGGCGAAGATGTGCGGGCACGACAGGATCGGCTTGCCAGTCCGGCTCCACATGCCGTGGCGGTTCATCTTGCAGCGCATGCCGTCGAGCTTGGGCTGGGAGAAGCAGGCGCCCGGGAAGGTCTCGTACTTGTGGGCGAGCATCACCTTGCCACCGCTGTCGCGGACGTCATCCACGCCGCCAACCGTGAGCGAATAGTCCTTGTCGAGCTTCTTCCCCATCTCGGCCTCGGCCTCGAACAGCGCCTGCTCGGCAGCGGTCGGCTTCGACTTCGGGTTGCAGGTCGTCCAGCCGGAGGTGACGAGCTGGCCGCCGACGATGCCACTCTGCGAGCACCAGGCGCCGTCAGTCTGGTCGACCTGGTACTGCCAACTGCGGATGTTGCCGTTGGTGTCGCGCTTGTATATGCGAGGACCGTGCATGTTGATCTCCTAGAACCTGGCGAATTTGCCCGCGTGTTTCACTGCAGCTTCTTGGTAACAGGCAGATGCTTCTTGAGGCGTACGGAATGAACCGAGATAAGTTGATTTCTTGTCTATCCGTATCTTTGCAACCCAGCCGTGACGACCTCGAGTGACGCCTTTGAAGCCTGATTTATTTTGACCAAGCTTCCTGTTGTATTGGTTTTGCGACTTGGTAGCCTCCCGTAAATTCTCAATCCAGTTGTGACTTTTGACGGTGTCCTCGTGATCAATGTCCAGCGTGGGCCATTCACCGTAGGTCATGTACCAAGCCAGATGATGTTCTTTGTAGATCACACCATCAATTCGGATCTGCCGGTAGTCATTACTCGGCGTTCCTGCTCTCGCTCCGGCCTGTGCTCGACTACCTCGCGTCACCTTCCAGGTGAAGATCCCGGTGAGCGGATCATAAGCGAGCAGGTCATTGACCCGCGCCAGGTTCGGAGCAGCCTGCGTTCTACTCATGCCGCCTCCTTCATGCGGGTGCGCTGCTGCTTCAGGTACTCGACCACGTCGAGGATGCCCTGGTCGTCGAGGCGCTTGCCGGCGCGCTCTTTGCCGACCACGGCCGCTTCCGGCTCGAACAGCTCGATCTGTCCGCCGTAGGCCTTCTTCTCGTTCCACGGCTCAAAGGTCACGCCGATGGCCGGCGAGCTATCGAGCTTGCAGTTCTTGAAGATGTCACCGTGGTCGATCATGATCCGGTGCGCGTTCCTGATGAACGGCACCGCAAGATCCTGGTGAACCGACCAGACAAGCTCGTCGTGGATCGGGACCAGGAAGCGGAACTCGCGATTGGTCCAGCCGAGCGACTGGAAATACTGGATCGTGCGGACGATCGAGCGCTTCGCGAGGGTGGCGCACGTCCCCTGAATGAGGGCGTTCACCGTCTGGTTGCCGGCGCGCTTCTGGATCTTGCGCATGACCCAGCGGATGACCTGGTTGTAGTTCTCGGCCCCCAGCGTGGTGAGCATGAACTTGTCACACCAGTCCGAGGCCCAGAGGTTGGTGGCCTCATAGCGGACGTAGCGGTGGCCATCCGGCAGGGTGACGTAGCCGAGCGCGTTCACGTCCGAGATCTGCTGGACGCGCCAGGCCTCGGCCACCGGGAACTGCCCGCGGTAGGCCTCGGTGGCGTCGGCGGTCTTCTGCTGCGACCACCCGGCCCGCTCGCCGATCGTGGCCAGCCAGCCGGAGTAGAAGTAGTTGAAGTTCGCCTCCTTGCCGAAGACCGTCCGCCAGTAGCCGTAGGCCTTGGCGGCATCGAGCAGCTCGCCCTTCAGGTTGGTCATCAGGCGCGGCAGCCGATCCGCCTTGCCCTCGCTGGCCTTGAGCCAGTCCTGCCAGCTCGACATGCCCTTGAGCGTCTTGAACAGCTCCAGGTTCATGCCGGGGCAGTCGAGCGCGAGGAGCGCGGTGGCGGTGCCGGCGTGCAGATCCTGGTGCGGGATCTGTCCGAAGGCCTTTAAGAACTCCGGGTCACCGGAGAACTCGCCGATCTCCACCAGCTCCACGCCCGACCAGTCGAGCGAGCAGAGCAGGTGGTCGTCGTAGTCGCCGACGTAGAAGCCGCGGACGTAGGCGGCCTCGCCGCGCTTGCCGAGCTGCATGGCGTTCGGGAACGAACACGCCATCCGGCGGGTGGCCAGCATGCTGGTGACCTGCGGGTACATACGGCCCGTCTCCGGGTCGGTCAGCATCCCGTAGGGGGTGAGGAACAGCTTCATGCGCTGCTCGACGCCCGACAGCCGGTTCAGGCAGTCGACCACCTTCAGGGCGTAGCGGTTGTGGTAAACGGCGAAGGGCTCCAGGTCCTCGCGCGCCGGCTTCTCAGCCGCCTCGATCCGGGCCCAGCGCGCGTCGTTCTCCTCGAACACCACGCCCGCGGCCAGACCATCCTCGCCGCCCGCGCTCATGCGGATGGCCAGCTCGCCCTGCACGCCGTTGAAGGCATCGACCAGCTGGTCCTTGGTGAGGTGCTTGCCGTCCTTCAGCCGGTCGACGATGCGCCCGCGGGCCTCACCGTCCGACGCCACCTTGCCCTTCGACACCACGACGTGGCAGCCGAGCAGGTCGTAGAGCACTGACCGGACCGGCATGAAGTGGGAGAGGTTGACCCCCTTCAGGGTCTTCTCGTTGACGCCCTGCTCGGCCGCCCAGCCGTTGGTGACGGGGCCGCGGACCTGGAGCAGCTGCTGGTAGTCGTCCTCACTGTCAGGGGCGTCGAGCCAGGCTTGAACGCGGTCGCGATAGACCTGGGCGTTCTTCACGTACCAGCTCTCGTACTTCAGGAGCTGGGGGACGAGCGCGGTGGGCCAGTCGAACCAGCGTGCGGCCTCCTTCATCTCGCGGAGGATCTGCGAGGCGTTGGCCCGCTCGGCCTCCGTGCGCTGCCGGATGGCCGGGACGTTCACCCGCATGCCGTGGATGGCAATCGAAGAGAACACCTGGGGCATCACGTTCTCCTGGGTGAAGAACGTGTTGACCAGCGCGCTGCCGCCGTTGCGCAGCATGTAGGTGAGCAGCAGGCGGAACAGGCGGACGGCCCAGTACGCATCGTCGGCGCCGTAGGCGGCGACCTGCTCACCCGACACCATGCCCATGTGGGCCTCGCCGTCGAGCGTCTCCTCGAACGTCCGCATCTGGACGCCGAAGTGGGAGCGCACCGCCTGCTTCAAGCCGTAGCCGTAGGCGATCGAGGAGACGAAGCCGTTCCAGCTGAAGCTCGCTTTGCTGGACTTGCCGATGATCTTGAAGACCAGCTCGGTTAGGGCCGGCGACATCTCGCCGGTCTCCTTGTTCCAGCCGGTCGTGGATGCGTGGATGAGCTGGTTCACCAGCTGGCCGATGTCACCCTGGCCTGCGGCCTGCCAGGCATCCATCGAATAGGTGTCCGGGCCATAGGCCGAGACCGCCTGGGTCATCGTGCAGATGATCGACCCGGGACGGAAGTCGAAGTCGAGGGCCGCCTTGCAGACGGTCTGCTCGAAGGCGCTGTTGTGAGCTACGAAATACGCACCCTCGGGCAGGCTCTCCAGGAGGCTCTTCAGCAGCTCGACCGGCAGCCGGTTCTCCACATCACTGTGGCCGAAATTCACATAGTAAGCACGGTCGGGCGCCTCTTCCGAGTAGAACGACGCGCCGCAGATGACTGTCCGGCGCCAGTCGAACACAGTCTTGCTGGTCTTCGACTTGTAGCCTTCGTCATTATACTTACAGAAGCGATTGAGACCCTCGTGACGCTTGCTGTCCTCGGTCTCCAGATCGAAGCCGACGAACTCTGACCGCTGGATGAGAGCGCGGATCTCCTCGATCACCTCGGGGTTGCGGGCGTCCACCAGGACGGTGCGCGGCTCGACCGCGACTGGCTTGTGCATGTTCATTGGAAATGTCCCATGCTCTCGTTGGTGGGGAAGCGGCCCTCTCCGAAGGTCGCGACGACATAGGTATCGTATGCACGCGCCGCGTCGGCGGCTGTGTCGAATGTTCCCAAGTATTTGTACTTCTTGTCGACGACTATCTGTCCGGTAAACCGCTTGCCGTTCCGCATCACACCTTTGAAGCCCGTCGAATTTCGGCTCACTCTGTTCCGAGCGTTGGCGCCTTTATCCGTGTCGATGAGGTTCTCGTAGATGTTGTTGCTGGTGTTGCGGTCGTGGTGATCCACGATCCCCGCCGGCCACTCGCCTTTGACCAGGGCCACCGCGATGATGTGGCCGTAGTAGATCTTCGAGCTGATCTGGATCTGCAGGTAGCCGGCCGAGTTCCAGCTACCGGCCGGGGCGCCGGCCGGGATCCCGTAGTTGGGCGAGACCTTCCAGAAGATCTCACCCGTCTGCGGGTTGTAGTCGAGCAGCTCGCGCAGGCGGGCCACCGAGATGCGGGGACGCCTGGCCATCAGTGCATGAACCTCCGCAGCACGGCGTCGCCGGCCGCTGCGTTCTCGGTCCCGGTGGCGAGGTTTCGGTGCCAGTCGTCCGGCATCGGCAGGAAGCCGACGATCTGCCAGAAGGCGCGGAGCTGCTCGGCCTGGTCGGGCTCGCACATGCGGCCGGCCATCGCCTCCTTCACGCCGGCCTCGACGAACAGCGCCGGCCGGGGGCGGCCGTCGACCAGCTCCTGCATGGCGGCCTGGAGCAGGTCCGGCAGGCAGCGGGCGAAGGCCTTGCCGCCGAAGCCCGGCATCCCGGGGATCTTGTCCGAGGGATCGCCGCAGAGCGCCTTGAACAGGCGGATGTGGCAGGGCTCGACGAGCACGTCCTTGGTGTGGTCCGCCGGATCCATGACGATCTTGAGCGGCTTCACGTCGACCCGGACCCGGTCGCGTTGGAGCGCGAGCAGGTCGCGGTCGATGGTGTGGACCAGCACGTCCTGCGTGCTGCCGTAGGTGTCGCAGAGGTGGGCGATCACGTCGTCCGCCTCACGGCCCGGGACCGCCACCTGGATCGCCCGGGTGTGGGCGAGGGCGTCCCGGGTCAGGTCGATCAGGGCGCGCAGGCCGTCCGTCAGGGAGGAGGGGCGGTCCTTGTAGCCGGGGTAGATTGCCCGGCGGGCCTTGATCGAGCCGGTGCCCTCGAAGCACCACACGGCCACGTCACCGGGCCGGAGCTGGAGCATCTCGCTGAACACCGTCCTCGGCCCGCGGCCGAGGTGGTCCGTATCGAAGCGGCGCCGGAGCACGGCCATGCCGTCGAAGATCTGGATGCTCATCAGTAGTCGGTCCAGCGTGCGGGCGGCTGCCGGAAGCGCGCGTCCTGGCGCGCATCCAGGCGGCGCGCGGCGCCACGGCGCTCGACGAACTCGACGACACCCCACCAGATCAGGGCGCAGATGATGCTGACCGTGCCGGCGTAGAGGAAGAAGATGCCCAGCTTGGCCAGCAGCCAGCCGGTGAGCGGGACCGGCCAGGCGAGCAGGTAGGCCCAGGACCAGAGGTCGTCGCTCTCGAAGCGCGGGCTCAGTAGCCAGGCGTGGACCAGGGCGCCGACGCCCAGGTACTTCGCGACGCTGAACAGATGCCGCACCAGGGGGCGGCGGTTGAAATTGGCCTCCTGGCAGAGGGTGGTGAAGGTCTCACGGTCGACGGAGATCTGGGATGGCTTCTCGTTCTCGTTCACAGGGCACCTCGGTACGAAACGGACGGACAAAAAAGCCCGTGCCTCGGGCGAGACACGGGCTGGAAGTCAGGGCCTAGGCCCGGGTGGCGCTTAGGCGGCCTTCTTGCCGCTCTTGGCCGAGGCGGCCTCGTCGATCACCTCGTAGCCGAAGACGCCGTAGTCCTGGCCCGAGCCCTTCTTCGCGACCGCGACGAGCCGGACCGGGAACGCCTTCTCCGCACCGACCTTCGGGTACTGCTCCTTCAGGAAGGCGCCGAACGCCTTGGAGTTCATGTACGAGATCGAGAGGCCGACGATGGTGCCGGCCGGGACCGGGCCACCCTCCTTGCGGTTGTAGTCCTGGAGCAGCCGGACGGGCAGCTCGATCAGGTCGGACGGGTAGGAGTTGCCGTCCATCTTCTTGCCGTCCGCGATGACGGCGGACCAGTTCTGACGCGACCGGGCCTCGGTCACACCGTCCCAGGAGGTGAGGTACTGCACGCCCGAGGGCGTGTTCACGCGGAGGACGTAGCCGGCCTTGGCGTCCTTGAAGGCCATCTCGACCTCGATGGCGTCGTGGAGCTGCTTGTCCTTGCCGAAGCGGATGCCGAGGTCGGAGACGGAGAGGTAGACCTCGACGTTCATGGACGCGCTGTCCATGAAGTCCATCAGGGAGCGCGACTGCCCGGCGGCGACGGGGGCGCTGGCGGCCGGGGCAGCAGCCACGGCGGTCGAGGTGGCGGGGGTCTGGTCAGCGGCCTCGGAAGCGGCGGCGAGGGCGCGAGCGATAGCGTCGGTCATTTCAATTCCTAACTTGACTGGGACTTGGACTGGGAAATCGGTAGTACGTTTCTGACCACCGAGCATCGAGATAGAGGGAGATCTGCTAGTTGTCCAGACCCTCTACCGCGATTGGGGAGGCTGCGGCATTCTGTCCGTTTCGTACAGAGCTACCACGGCAAAGCGACACGACCGCGCTCGACCAGCGTGGCATCTTGCGACTTCCGCTTGGTGAGCCGCATGATGTGCTGGTCGATGCTGTCGGTGTAGGTGTAGACCTTGATGCGGAGCGCGGCCTGCCGGGCCTGGCGCATGGCGCGCTTGTAGGCCTGGAAGAACGCGGTGTCCTGGTAGTCCATGCTGACGAACAGCACGTCCTGGACCTCGCGGCGCCCGCAGAACTGCCAGTTGTAGCCGCAGTCGGCGACCTGCGGCGAGCCGATGATCGTGTCCAGCTCGCCCGACCGGAAGGCGCGATCGACCTTCGCCGCCTGGGCAGGGGTGACCTCGCCGTTGATGATGCCAGCGCGCCGGCCGGCGTGCGTGGCTGCGTCGAGCAATTGGCGCTGCTGCGGGACGAGGGCGGCGTACGCCAGCATCGGCCGGCCGAGCGCAGTCATCTTCTCGCAGTCGCTGATGAACTCGGACAGCTTGCCCGGGGTCTCACCCCGGCAGATGTCCACGGTGCCGATCCCGCCCTCCATCAGGTTCGGGAACACGTTCGGGTGCTCCATGATCTGGCGGGCCCGGGTGAACGCCACGCCGGGCTTGGTGCCGTCGATGAAGAAGTTCTCCAGCTCCAGGATCGCCTCGTCGCGGAAGCGATCGTAGGCCTGGCGCTGGCGCTCGTTCATCGCCGTGCGGTGGACCTCGACGACGATCTCCTCGGGCCCATGCACGTCGGTCCAGAGGCGCTTGATCGAGTGCTTGGAGAGGATCGCCTCCAGGCGGTCGAAATTGCAGTGGCCGGTGACCTTGCCGGTCCACGGATCCACGATGTCGTGCATCTGGCTGAAGGCCTCGGGCGTGCCATAGTAGCGGGGCTCGATGATCTGCAGCGCCGGGTAGATGGTGCTCGGCCGGCCGTTGTAGACGGTGCCGGTCATCGGCACGAACCACAGGTCGTCGCCACGCTGGCGGCACCAGCGATAGAGCGCCTGGGTGCGCCGGCTCTCGTGGCCGCCAAACGCCTTGTGCCACTCGTCGATGTCGATCCCCTTATAGTCGGCTGGGATGATGTCGGCGGTCAGCTCGAAGCGCTTGTAGCCCATGAGCAGGAGCTTCACCCGCGGGTCGGCGATGATCGCCGCGCACTCGGCGGCCGTGCCATCGACGATCGCGACCTCGCCCGGGGCCCACTCGCCCCAGAGCATGGCCTCGTCATAGTTCTTGTCGAGCAGCTTCTTGGGCTGCAGCCATAGGGATTTGTGACCGTGCTTATCCCAGCGGGCACGCTGGAGCACGCAGATGGTCGGCGTCTTGCCGGTGCCGGGCTCGCCGCCGTGGATCGTGCGGCGCTCCTTGAAGAACAGCCGCCCCAGATCCTGGATTTGGTCGGGTCGAAGTTCTCGATCTGACATGCTATGCTCCTAGATAGCTAGGGAGATAAAAATGGACTTGAATATAGTCAGCATACATAATCATGGTGATGCAGATAACGAATATGTACTCTTGAAGGCCAGCGCTGATATAGACTTAAAGCATTGGGCGCTATGCGATACTACTTACGTGTCAGACACAACAATCTCCAATACTCTGCGCCATTTTTACTGGTTCATATCCACCGAGGTAAGATCCGGAGAGTATGTTGTACTATTCACTAAGAAAGGTAAATACATAAAGGATAAAGATGTAAATAATAACGTGATGCACAAATTTTATTGGAATTCAAACCAAGCAATTTGGAATAATAGTGGTGATGCAGCTGTGCTGTTTAATATGCGAACTTGGGCAGTCAAAAGGGCGAGATGACCTCACTACTCTGGAACCAGGTCGGCCTCGACCGTGCCCGGCAGCGGCCCGCGACCGTGCCGGCGCGAGCGCTTCCCGCGGATCTTTTCGATGACGGCGGGATCCCACACGCGGGCCAGCTCGGTCTCGCCGCAGGCCAGCATGTCGTGGCCAGTGTACTCGGCCAGCACGGCGAGTGTGGTCGCGACACCGCCGAACTCCTGCGCCGGCACGCCGACCGGGCGGTCGAAGACGTAGTGGACGAGCTGCAGCGCTGCGTTGCGCCCCAACCCAAGCGACTGGGCCAGCTCCAGGCTCTCCTCGACGAAGCGAGCGACCCGCTCCTCGGTATCGGTGGGATCGTCCTTGGTGACCACATCGAGCCAAGCCTGGCAGCGGGCTTGGAAGGTGTCTTTGAGCTTCTCGACCTCGACGGCGATGCGTTCGAGCAGCTCGGCATAGCGTGGCAGGATACGGGGCACGATGTCCCGCGCCTTGCGGATCGCGGTCGCGAGCCTGGTCGGATCGTAGGGAACGGCGGTCATGGCTGCCTCCTGACGAGGTGATGGAGCTGGCGACGGCCTTCGGCCGCCCAGTCGTGGTCGGGGTCGAGACCCTCGGGGGTGAGGAGCGTGGCGCCGGGCAGCTTGATCGGCCCGGAGAGGATCAGGTTGCGGGAGCGCGGCAGGGCGGCCAGCGTCTCCATCTCGACCAGGTCGCTGGGCTCCAGGTCGGTGAGGACCTGCGGCGCGGCGTTGGTGAGGGTGAGCAGCGGCACGACGCGCTGCGCCTTCGGCCGCCTGAGCCCGAGCAGGCTTTCGATGATGCGGCCAGTCGATGGCGTCATCCGCACAAGCCGGTACAACCAGGCCTGGTCCTGCGGGCGGACATGGTAGAGGCCGCCGTCCTGGTCCGGGCTCATCGCCCGGACGAAAGGGTGATCGAGGATCGGGCCCGGCTCGGGTTGGCCGAGTTGGTGCGGACAGATTAGCCAGCGTGGGGCGACGATCTGGAAGGGGCTCGTGAGCCCCTCCAGGCGAGCGTTGAGGCACCGGGCGCCGGCCCGCTCGTGCAAGAAGACGAGGTTGTCGTGCCGATGGAGGCCGTAGCCCGGTGCCGGGATCATGCAACACCCTGAGTGGTAGAGGAGGACTGGAGGCGCCTCGCGAGGAACCGGGTCAGGCACTGCCTGGTGAGCGGGTCGACGCGCATGCGGTCGTTGGCGGGGTCCGCCATGGTGCTGAGCCGGCCGAGCAGATCGTTGAAGCGATGCTTGGACGGCAGCTTGTGGTGGACTTGGATCAGCTGGAAATAAGGTTTGAGGTCTACGATCATGCGGCTAGGTCCCTGTCGCGTGCTGCAGTGAGCAGCTCCTCCACGTTTATCTGGAGCAAGTCTGCGATCTTCTGGATCTCTGTTACTGTGAAATCGTGGTAACCCTGCTCCATGAGTGAGAGCTTGGCCCGGTTGGCGAAGGCGTGCTGCTTGCAGAACTCTTCGCTCTTCATCTCTGAGTTCAGCCGCGCCTCGGCGAGCTTGCGGCCGATGCGGACCTGGACCGGGCCGAGGATGGTCCGCTCCTGGTACTTCCGGTGGTAGTCGTGGCGCTGTCGTGGTCGTTGGGCGCGGCTGGCGTCGCGTTGCTTGCGCTCAGCCTCGGTCAGCGAGGCTGTGATGCGGGCCACATAGGTCCGCAGCGTGCTCTGCGTGTAGTTCGGCAATTCGTGGAAGATGTCATTGAGGCAATGACCCTTGAGGATCATCGCCTTGACGTTTTGTTTCGCGCTCATGCTTCAGCGAGCCTCCGGTCGATCATGCGCTTGCGCGTGCCGTGGGCCGGGAAGCCGACGATGACCCCACGGGGCCGGGCGCGAGAGCACAGGTTGCAGGTCGAGCAGGTGACCTGCTCGGCGTAGGTGGCCGGGCAGACCGCGATCTCGCGGCCGGCCGGGGTGCGGTGGCGGCCACGGCCGGCGTCGGACGGCAGGACCGTCACGACGCTCATGTCCGGGGCCTCATCGAGCAGGGCGTCCGCATGGGCCGCGCTGTCGGTGGAGCAGTTGATGTGGAAGCCGAGCTTCCGAGCTTCTCGGTACGTTTCGTACTGACGGCCGTGGGTAAAGACAATCGCCTCGCGACCGCCATTGGCGCGGGCCAGGGCAAGCACGTCGTCGTGCGCCGGCGGCAGGTCGCCAGCGGTGCCGTAGCGCCAGCGGATCCGCTTCGGCAGCGCGCGGATCAAGTGGCACAGCTGCTCCAGCGTGACCTGGTTGACGGCGGTGCCGGCGGTTAAGGAGCGCCAGAAGATCGAGCCCGGACCGTGCTCGGCGTAGCAGCCGGCACCGCGCAGGCCGCAGGAGGTGGGGCAGGTCGCGGCAGAGGCCATGACGGAAGGCATTGGTCCGAGCTTGCGGTTCTGGGATGCACGGCGGAAGTGGAAGAACATGGTGATCCTCGCGAGCTGGCGGTACGTTTCGGACCGCGGGATTTGGAGGTGTGTCGGCCGCTGGGCTAACGGCGCTTGCTTGGCCTACCTATTTTTTCTAGTCTCTTGTATTAGCTACAATTGAGGGGTCGAAGTGGATACAAATATACCGAACCCCGACGAACTTGAACAAACGGCACTCCGCATATACTTTGTCGCATTCCACCAAGTACTAAATATTATTGATGACCTATTGAATAAACATCAATTGCTTCGGGCTAAATTGGACGGACGATCAATAGTTGCCATTTCGGATGCCGAAAATTCCCGAACAACCGAAGATAACAGCGATGATATCGCAGAATACATTCGCTTGGCTCAGCCTGATTTGCAATTAAGCTACACTCTGATTCAGCAAAGTCAAGAACTTGGCCTAAAGTCTATTATCTGCAGAGAAAGCCCTTTTCTTCTTTTACTTGGTTCCGATGTTCGCAGCTGGGGGCACGACAAAGATTTTGCTGATCTGAGAACAATTGATGCGGGCGATTTAATAAAAGTCGTGAATGCCATAAAACCAAACAAACTTGATGAAAAATTTTCGAATACGTTCAACGCTCTGCGACGAGGCCGGAACAAAATCAGCCACCTGGGGCAATTCCGGGACCAGATTGATCCAATTTATCTGCTCGATATTTTGATCGATCAATATAGATCTCTCTATACCGATCGAACCTGGATCCAAGATTTATTATTGTTTGAAAGCTCCCATCGCCATACCATTTTTACCTCCGCCCACCTATCTGACCAGAATAGTGCTCTATCCACATACGCATCAGTCGAGGATGCAACCACTCTTGCACAGCAAAAATTCTTACTAGGGGCAAGCAAAAATTGCAAACTCTACCGCTGCCCCAAGTGTCATTCCGGTGATTATATGGGGTTAGAAATGGGTATTGGAAGGACCCTTGCAGTCGAACGGCGCTCAACCAAAGCAAGTTGTCTGATATGCCTCGAAGAATTCTCTATCAAATATAGGCAATGCATTTTCTGCCGTGAGCGCGTTGCTTTTATTGATAGAGGCGGCGACGAAGACATGTGTGGTTATTGTGGCGAGAAGTGGCGTGACCATCAGCCTTAACCTACTTTCCCCGCCCGGACACCGGGCGGGGTGCTGCGCCGGTCAGACCTCGTCGGCGAAGACGATGCGCTTGACGTAGCTGTTGAGGACGCCCTGCTCGCCGTCGTGCTCGGTCTGCAGGATCAGGCGGTAGTTGCAGCCCTCATCGACCCGGACAACCGGGTAGATGCCGGCCGGCGGCCAGCCGCCCTCGACGGTCTCGACCAGGTCGCCGACCTGGGCCAGGAGCGCCGGCTGCTCGACCAAAGCCTCCTCCCGCTCGTCTTCCTCCTCGGGTAGGTCGTCCGGCTCCTGCTCGTCCTCGACACCCTGGTCTTGATCGACCTCGTCGAGCGCGGCGTCGTTCGGCGCCGGGAGCTGCGAGCGGGGCGTGAGGACCGGGCGGCCGAGGATGGTGGCCGCGTAGTCCTCGTCCAGCTCGTCGATCACCTCGTAGGCGCAGATCCGCATCTTGGTGCCCTGGTAGGAGAAGGGCACGGAGACCACGTCGTGCGGCCACACGGCGATCAGCATGACCCGGTGCGCGTCCGAGCCGTAGTGGCTCTTCACGTAGTCCGGGGTGCCGACGTGCAGGCCGGTCGAGCAGCAGGCGTTCGGGTTGGCGTCGACCTTGTCCCGGTCCATGGCCGGCTTGTCGCCGATCATGTTTCGGAAGGTGCGGCCGGTGTGGCAGTCCATGTAGTCCTGGTTGACTGCCTTGTAGGCGACGAAGCGGCCGTCCTCCAGGAAGCCGAGCTGGCTCTTGTCGAGAAACACCGGCAGGCGCTCGATGGCGGCCTGGGTCGGGTTCTGCATGAGCGAGCCGAGCGCGTTCCAGAGCGGCGCGAAGGGCTCGCCGGCACGCTGGAACTCCAGAATGCGATCGACCCAGAGGCCGGTGAGCACCTGGCCCTTGAACACGATGTCCTGGCCGATGAACGTGATGGCGCCGTAGCTGTCGCGCAGCAGCGCCTTGCGAACGTCGACCAGCGCCATGAGGTGCTCGGCGTCGTGGTCGCCCGGGGCCTGCAGCAGCTTGCGGGCCTCGTCGAAGCGCTCGTGCTCGCGGGTCAGCGAGTAGGGCTTGCCCTTCACGAAGAAGGTCAGCGACTGGTTGCAGATGGTGAAGGGAAGACGAGCAAGCGAGGTCATAGCCATATCCTGTATGGTTGGTGGTACGAAATGGACAATGGAAGGCGGGCGCACCTGTCCCGTGGGACAGGTGCATTTGAGACTACTTGGCGATCAAACCGAAGTAGTGATCGATGGCCTTTTGACCTTCCTTTGTGAAGGTATAGCCGCCGTAACCGTGCCGGGCGTACTGCTGCCACTCGTTGTTGTTGAGGATCAGCGGCAGCATCGGATGGGTCTTCACGACGGCGTACCAGGCGTTCCGAACCGGCAGGGTCGGATCCTTGGCGACCGTCTTGAGATCGGTGCCGGTCAGTTCGAGGAGCACGGCCGCCAGGCGGTCGTGATCGTTGTCGTCGCGGACCAGGGTCTCACGAGCCTTCGACAGCGCGATCATCTCGTAGAAGGCGTCGCGCAGCTGCTGCGGAGCCATGCCGAGATCGACCTTGCGGTCGCGGATCTGGCGCAGCAGCTGCGGGAAGCTGCTGTCGTTCCAGGGGATCGTCGGGGCGACCTGGGTCGGGTCGATCGCCTCGTCGAGCAACTCGACCAGGTGGTCTCCAAGGGAGATCCAATGGTCCAGCGGAGCCTCGTCCTCGCCCAGCACGACGCAGGTCATGCCGCTGCCGATCTTGTCTTCGAGGCCGTTCTTGCGCATCCGCCGCAGGATGCTCAGCAGCGGGTCGTTGTAGCGGTCGTTGAACTCACGGGTCTCACCCTCGAAGGACAGGGTGTAGGTGAGCTTCTTCCCGCGGCCGGCGATCCGCACGTAGAGCAGCTCGTCGTCGTGATCGACCAGCTCCTGCCAGGTGGCGCAGGACGCCAGGTCCATGACCTTGCGGCGCTTGACGCTCTCGGGCCGCTTCTCCCGCTTGCCACGCTCCTGCTTCGGCAGCTTGATGTCGTCGAGCAGGACGTAGTCCGGGTTGCCCATCCGCTGCAGGGCGTAGGGCAGCTCGGGACGCTTGCACCGGACCCACAGCAGCTTCTGGTCGATGAGGCCAGCCAGCTCCAGGCGCTCCAGGGAGCGGCTGGTGTTGTGCTGAATGACGATCGTGCGATCCTGCAGCTCGGCCGGGTTGATGGTCCAGTCCGCCTTGAACGGCACCGGGGCGCCCGGGAAGGTGTTCCGGCCGCGCATCTCCGGCCATTTGGCCGCCTTCACGCAGCCGCTCGGGAACAGCTCGTCCTCGAAGCTGAAGCCGCGCCAGCCCAGCTCGCGGGCGACGTACCACTGGTTGCCGGGCAGCGTGCTGGCGATGTCGGTCGCCTTCCAGCGCGCCTGGAAGTAGGTATCGCAGGCGTCGATCTGAGCCTTGGCCGACCGGGTCCAGTCGACCTTGTAGGCGTCGAACAGCGCCTGCAGCCCGGACTGGGTGCGGTCGTCGTACTGCAGGTTCTCACGCGAGGCGGACACCGAGATGGTGCCGATCTTGGCCTCGAACACGATGCAGGTCCCGGCGTCGATCATGTTCGTCGAGGGCATGTTGTAGGGGTCGATCGGGTACATGACCGGGCCGAGCATGACCTGCGGGCCGTCGAACGGCACGCTCTCCTTGCGGTAGACGGTCCAGCCATCGCCCTTGCTCAGCACCCGCGGAGTGCCGAAGTCGACGGCCGGGGTGATGACCGGCCGGGGGTGGAACGACCACAGCACGGCCTTGGCGTGCTCGTGGAAGCGGTTGATGTCGCTCTCGCGGACCGGGAAGGAGATCTCCAGGCCGGTGCCGCGATCCTCGGCATCGAGCACCCACTCACCCAGGAACGAGATCTGGATTTTGCCGGCTTCGGACACGCCGATCGAGTAGACCCGGCGGAACCCGCGGAAGCGGGAGATGACGGTGAAGGAGCCGGCGCCGTCCGAGCGCATGAGGTAGGCGAGCGCGGCCTTCGAGCCGAAGCCCCAGCCGCCCACGGCGTCATCGTCGCCGTCCTTCGTGCTCTCGCCGATCTTGGCGTACTTGTTCATCATGAACGAGTGCGGCAGGCCCGGCCCGAAGTCGCGGATCGTATACTGCGGGTTGAAGCGGGTCGGCAGCTCGATCTCGAACGGCTTCTTGGGGGGCGACACCTCCCAGGCGTTCGTGGCGTATTCCCGGACCGGGTAGACGATCTTGTCGGACACCATGCCGGTGAGCAGGGCGTAGACGATCTTCGCGTCGCCGCCGACGCCGGTCTGTTTGACCTGTTGCGCGCCTTCGCCAACGGTCTCGTTGAGAGCATGAACCATACGCATTGGAGATCTCCTGAGAGCTGAGTGGTACGTTTCGTACCGCTTGGGGTCAACACAAATCAGTGCTGATGTATGGGTTATTTGCAGTTGACGGTCAGATTTCGACCGTATCTAATGCGGCGCGCCGCGCTTTGAGTTCGCGGAGAGCCTGGTTGCGAGCGAACAGCGCCAGTCTTTGGTCGCGCGGAGCCTCGGGCTTATTTGCCCCTTGCTCGCGTAACTCTGCGATGTTGCGGGAAATGCGGCGGATATAGTTCTCGCACTCTTCGAGTGTTTCGACATCCGCCGCCGTCTTCGTGCGAGCACGGTCGATCCAGAAGACCTGCGCTTTACCCAAGACCGTCCCCATCTCGATACGTGATCGGGAAGACCGCGCGGACGCCCTGGAGCGACGCACGGGCTTCCGCCTCGGTGTCGAACAGATACAGGAACAGCCCGCGCTCCGCAGCATACTCCTTGCCGCCGACGACCTGCTTGCCGGCCTCGTTGAGCTTGCGGTCGTACATCCGCAGCCACTTCGTGACCTCGGGGTTCACCTCGAACACGTCGATCGCCCACTCGTTTCTCTCGCTGACCCGGCCGTTCTTGAGCCGGATCCCGGTCGAGCGCTCATCCTCGATCTGGATCAGCAGCTGGCCGGTGCCGTCGAGGTCCCAGTCCAGGATCTGGACGGCGCGGCCGTCCCGGGTCCGGTACTCGCGCCCGGGGCGCAGGGTGCGGGACACGTACTGGGTGTCCTCCGGCCGGCGGGCGATGATGTTCTCGCCGGGCACGCCGTCAAGGGTGATGTCGTGGACGGAGATCACGCCGGTCTGCAGGTCCTCGACCGAGAAGACGGTCGCGGTGCTCTCCTGGTCCATGATCTCGGTGGCGAAGCAGGCGGCCTCATGTGGAGAGGCGGCGTCGATCTCGACGGCCCAGTCGACGCGGAAGCGCTTGGGCTGGGTGGGGAGGGGGGTGTGTGCGTTCATGACTGTTCCTGTCAGGCTGTACCGTCACGGACGGCGATGAGCGCGTCGATCACGTCGTCGAGCGCGGTGAAGGGGACGGAGAGGCGGGCGGCGCCGGAGCGCCGGCCCTTGGAGACGAGGGCGGTGAGGTGAGCCTCGCCGCCCCACGCCTCGACGATGATGCCGTGGCCCTGCATCACCCCGTTGCGGCCGTAGTGGCCGCTCTCGGTCGGGCGAGCGAAGGGGCAGATCTGTTGGTGGGGGCGCTTAGCCATGGTCGTGCGCCCCGTGGACCGCGTCGTAGAGCGCGGCCTGCTGCGCGGCGGTGAGCTGGGCGAGCACGCAGCGCTCGCGCTTGGTCACGGCCTCGTGGATCCGGTAGCTCGGCGGCCAGCCCGGATCGCCGCCGTAGAGCGGGTTGTAGAAGGGCGCGCAGCCCGGGATGCGGTCGTATTCGATGGCGAGGCAGTGCTCGCCGGTGGGGTCGCGCGGGTCGGCGACCGTGGTGCGGTGGGTCATCGTCGTTCCTCGTGAGCTGGGCCACGGTACGAAGCGTACCGTGGCCATATCCGATATGTCTGTCGGATCAGGGGGTTAGGGTTAGAACCCGAAGACGTTGCCGAGCGACTGGAGGACCCAGGCGTTCAGGCCACAGATCAGGGCGGCGAAGCCGGTGCCGGCCCAGAGCCTGGTGCCAAGCTCGCTGTCGCCGAAGGCTGTGCCGGCGATGCCGAGCAGCAGGAAGGCGTTGGACAAGGCCCAAGCCGCGTAGCTGAGCGCCAGGATGATGCTCACGCGGCGGCGGCCTTCTTCCGGGGCGCCCGCTTCGACTTCGGCAGCGCCTCGATACGGGCGGCGGCCTCCTCGTTCTGAGCGGGCGTCGGGTGGTTGGAGAACCGGGCGACGACGCTCGGGTGCTGGTGGAGGTGCGCGCCCTGGCGCTTGCGGCGCTCGGCGGGGCGGGAGCCGGCGAGGTCACAGCCGGCGTGGCCGGTGGAGGAGCGGCGGCGCTTGGTCACGCGCTCGATGTGGTTCAGCCGGTCCTGGGTCGGAACCCGGTGCTGGCGCTTGCGGATCTCGGCCTGGGCGAAGAACCCGTAGAGGAGGGTGCCGGCGACCGAGTAGGGGGATGGGCCCCCGCTCTCGCCCTTCTTACGACGCGGCTTCTGGGACACGGGCATGGGTGCTCTCCGATGCTTTGCGCGCTTCAGGCGCAGGGCGGTGATGGGGTTGAGTGCGGTCATGCCGGGCACTGCTCGATGCACCGGCGGGCGACCGCGGCCGACACCTCGCGCCCGGTGAGACCGAGCGCGGGGATCCCGCTGTAGACGGCGTCGATCAGGCCGACGCCGACGTGGTTCGGGTACAGCTCCGCGAAGGCGTCGCTGGCCCGCTCCATCATGACCTGCTCCAGCTCCTCGAAGCCGTGCTTGGTCGGGCGCTCCTCGCCGATCTCGGCCATGAGCGTCGTGAAGAAGGAGTGGTTGCTGTCGGCGAGGCCGCGGGCGGCGGCCGACAGGATCTCATGATGGCTGCGCATGGTACGTTTCGGACCCTCAGTTGCGGACAAGCGTCAGGAATGGACGCCCTGTCCGCGGGGGAGGGGGCGCCGGGCGATACTGCGGCTGCGATGGTTGGAGATACCGGGCCAGCCGGGCCTCACGCTTCTCCAGCGCGATGACCACGCCCAGGATCACCAGGGCGACGGACATCGGGCCGAAGAGCAGCACGAGGAAGGTGGCGGTGAGCTGGCTCACAGGGTCAGAGCCAGCGCCTTGTAGGCGGCGTAGGAGTGATCGCGCGGATCGGCGTGCGGGTCGCGCTCGCGAGGATCCGCGCTGGTTGGCGGGCGCCGGCGCGAGCGAGCGTCGGTCGGGTGGAACGGCCGGGAGACGCCGTTGCGGATGACAGTGCCGTCTTCGGTAACGATCTGTGCCATAAGGGTTTTCCTGGGTATGTGGTACGTTTTGTACCGTGCTATGCGAGCAAATGCCCGCCCCGGGACAAGCCGTTCTTGCCACGGATCCCGGTGGTACGTAAAGGACCATCGAGCAAAAATCTGCTAGCAGATCATTGACCGTCTACTGTCCGTTTCGTACCGTAATCGAATGACCATCTCAGCCACAAACCCACGGGCCGTGATCCGGCTCAATGTCGCCGCAGCCGAGATCGGCCTGCATCCCGACACGCTGCGCCGCATGTGCAAGCGCGGCGATGGTCCGCGCCTGCTCCACCTCTCGACCCGATGCTACGGCATCCGGCGGGCGGACCTGGAGGCGTGGCTAGAGACCCGTGACGTACCGACCCCAAAGGTCTAGCGCGTCGCGCTTCTCGTCCCGGTACTGGGCCCGGTTGTAGATGCCGGCCACGGACGCCTTCGAGCCGCTGGTGTGGTTCAGAATGGCCTCGATCACATGCGGCTGCACCTTGAGCACGTCCGCCATCATGGTCGCGGCCGTCCGACGTAGGTCGTGTAGCCGCCACTCGGTGACGCCCGAGCGCTTATCGAGCGCCCGCTTCGCCCTTGAGTAGCCCGAGAACGGGCCTTTGCCCTTCCCGAACAGGTACTGCCGGTCCTCGACCTCGGGCCGTTGCGAGACGATGGTCAGCGCCGGCGCCGAGAGCGGCACCTCGTGCGCCAGCCCGTTCTTGGTGCGCTCGCCCGGCAGGATCCACAGGGCGGCGTCGTGATCCAGCTCGCTCCAGACCATGGCCGAAACCTCATGCCGGCGCTGGGCGGTGAGGAGCAGGAGGCGGACGATGTCGGAGAACTCGCTCTCCTCGTTGCTTTGGCAGGCGCGCCAGATCGCGGCGACCTCGTCGGGCTTCAGGACGCGGTCCCGCGTCTTCTCGGATCCGGGCTTCTGCGTACCGGCCGCGACGTTCACGTCGACCACGTCGGTCGCGAGGAGCCAGCTGTAGAATTTCACGAGGGCGGTGCGTGAGCGGTTGGCCGTGGTCAGGCCACGCTCGCGCTTCACCTCTTGCAGCTGCCGATGGATCTCGGCCTTCGTCACCTCGCGTGCCACGATCTTATGCAGTGGCTCGAAGTTGACGGTGAAGAAGCGCGTTAGCTCTTTGTGCCAGGCTACGCTGACCTCGCCCTCACGCTCCTTCAGGTAGGGCTCGATCAGAGCGCCGAACGTCGGCGCCTCGCGGGCTCGCTTCGTCTTGGCGCGCGGATCCTCGCCGAGGCGGACCTGACCCAGGCGCTCGTTGGCGTTCTTCCGGGCGTCGGTCGCCGTGATCTGGGTCGTCTTACCGATCGTCTCGCGCCGGGTGTCGCCGCGCTGGGTGCGGTACTGAACGAACCACATCTTCGAGCCCCCGGCGCTGAGCCGGACGCCGAAGCCCTTCACCACGTCGTCGTAGACCATCAGGCGGTCTTTGCCCGGGGGCAGTTTGAGGGCCTCCACGGCCGCGTTGGTCAGGCGCATTCGGGCGATTTCCGGTACTCACATGGTCCTCATCGTACAGGCCGATGAGGCCCCGCTGCTCTGCGGGTGACAGGTGGTACACGCCGAAATCGGAGAAGTTCAAGAGCGAAACGGCCTCGCGGGCCAAAATGGGTACTCATCCTGCCGGTACTTTCCGTACCGACTTTCAGCCTAGGGGACAGGGGGTCGTCGGTTCAAGTCCGGCCACTCCGACCATATCGGTTCCGCCCATCGCGAACACGAGCACGCGGGGCGACATCTTCTAGCATCGGGATCGTCGGCAGTTTCGTTCGCGCGCGTGCGGGGTGAGTTAGTCCGGCGGGGCGTAGGCCGAGCCGTCCGCGGCCCTGACCGGCTCTTCCACGTAGCGACCCTGCTTCGGAACGGCGACAGCGTCGAACGTGTCGGCCAGGGCGTGGAGCGCCCGCCGCATCTCGGGTCCTTCCAGGGGACGGCCGTGACCTGTGATGACGCGCTCCGGTTCGAGAGCGGCGAGGGTCCGGACCGAGTCGCGCGCAGCTGTCCAATCGAGGGTCAGGTACATGGGCGGCCCATGCAGTTCCGGCTCCTGTGTCGCCACCGCATAGGCCGATTCCTGCGCCGTGGTGACGAAGGCATCGCCGGCGATGAGGGTGCGGTCGGCCTCGCGCCAGAACGAGACGTGACCCGGCGCGTGCCCGGGCGTGTGGATCCAGCGCCAGCCAGCCATCGGCGGAACGGACCCGTCGGCCGGCAGATCCTGCAACCGATCGGACACGTCGACCGGCCGCGTCGGGTACAGAGGCGACAGGCGCCCCAGCAATCCCCCGCCGACGCTCGGATCGGGGGTCGGGTAGGAGGCGCTGCCGTCCAGATACGGACGCTCCAGCGCATGCGCGAAGACCGGGACGTCCCACTCCGCGGCGAGATCCTCCAGCACGCCGACATGGTCGAAATGGCCGTGTGTCAGCACGATCGCGGCCGGCCGCGCGCCCGCGCCGAACCGTGCTTCCGCGGCGGCCTTGATCGCGCCCTTCGCGCCCAGCACGCCCGCATCCACCAGCACCCACCCGCGATCGCCCGCCCCGGGCGCGCCGACGAACACGGTGTTGACCAGCACGAGCCGCCGATACGCGACGTCGGCCGTGATGGCGTGCGTGGAATCGTCCCGCTCTGCGTCACGGGCCGGATCATCGGCGCGAGCCTTCGGATCGACCGGGATCTGCTGGGCCATGTCGGGCGGCTCTCCTGCCAGGTGCCCGAGCAGGCCGGCATCGAGGGACCCGCTCAAGTCATTGCGACCGTGAGGATTTCAACGCCGCGGCCCTCTGCGGTCCGGGCGTGAGGCGCGTTGGCCGCCCCTGTACCGCAAACCGGGCTTCCCGAGGCGGGTTCCCGCTCGGCGATGACGTCCGCCTCGCCGCAGAGGCTTCGCGCGCGGCGTGGCAGACCCCATATTGCAACGACCGACGCACCCGTCGCAGGTTCGAGCATGGCACCGAGTCCCGTCGCCCTCATCGCCTCCGCCGCCATCGTCACCCTGGTCGCCACCGGGACGGGGGCGATCGTCCTGCAGCAGGGGTCGCGGTTCAGCCATCCGCGCCGGGTCGGCGGGTCCTTCGCGATGGCGGATCTCGACGGGCGCCCGGTGAGCCAGGCTGACCTGCTTGGCAAGCCGTCGGCCCTGTTCTTCGGCTTCACCCATTGTCCGGAGGTCTGCCCGACGACGCTGTCCACCCTGTCCGGCGCACTCGGCCGCATGGGGCGTGACGCAAACCGGCTGAACGTGGTCTTCGTCACCCTCGACCCGGAGCGGGACACCCCCGACAGCCTGCGGGACTATCTGACCGCGTTCGATCCGAGGATTCGCGGCTTCGTCGGGACGCCCGATCAGGTCGCCCGCATGGCCGATGCCTACCACGTCGCCTACAAGCGCGTGCCGGTCCCGGGCGGCGACTACACGATGGAGCATTCCGCCACGGTCGGCCTGTTCGACAAGAGCGGCCGCATGGTCGGGGAGATCGGCTACGGGGAGGATGAGGACCGCACGCTGTCCAAGCTGATCACGCTGGCGCTGCCGGGCCAATGCGCGCCCGGCGGCGGTGCTGCGCTCTGGGAGACCAACGGTCCGACCAACGCCTGCGGCCCGCGAAGCTGAACCTCAGCCGGCTGAGCCGTCAATGGCGCGCTCATTCCAGCGTGGCTAGAGGACGCGGCGGGTCGTCGGAGGGGCGATTCCCGGAGGTTTCAGCTTGATCACGCGACGCGCCCTGACAGCCGTAGGCCTGCTGGCCCTCTCGCCGCTCGCGCGATCAGCCGAGGCCGCATCCGGCGGTCCGCGCCTGGCGCCGCCGGAGCCGATGGATTTCGAACGCCTGAAGGATCTGGCGCGCACACTGCGCGATCGTCCCTACATGCCGCCCCACGAGGCACCCCCGTCGCCGACCCTCGACGCGCTGACCTACGGGCCGCTTCAGGAGATCCGCTACCCGCCAGCGCACGCATTGTTCCCGGAGAGCCCGTACCCGGTCACCTTCTTCCACCTCGGCAACTTCTTCCGTCACCCGGTGAAGATCTTCGCCCTGGAAGGCGGCCAGGCCCGGGAGGTACTGTATTCGCGCGATCTCTTCGCCTACCCCTCCGGCAATCCCGGCCAGGATCTGCCGGACGGCTCGGGCTTTGCCGGCGTACGCTTCCAGAAGGTCCCGGCCGGCCGGCTCGGTGACGACGGCGACTGGCTGGCATTCCTCGGCGCCTCCTATTTTCGCGCCGCCGGTGACGGGGCACAGTACGGCGCCTCGGCTCGGGGAATCGCCATCGATACGGCGGCGGGGCCGGGGAAACCGGAAGAATTCCCAGTCTTCACCCGCTTCTACGTCTCCCCCGCCGCGGACGGGGCGGTCTCGGTGCTGGCGCTCCTCGAAGGCCAGAGCCTGACCGGCGCCTACCGGTTCACCGCGCGGAAGGAGCCGCACGTGGTGATCGACGTCGCCTGCACATTGTATATCCGCAAGGCCGTCGAGCGGTTCGGCGTCGCGCCCCTGACTTCGATGCTGTGGTATTCGGAGGGGATGAGCCGGTTCCTCGCCAGCGACTGGCGGCCCGAGGTGCACGATTCCGATGGCCTGCTGATGCAGACCGGCACCGGCGAGCTGATCTGGCGCCCGCTCAACAACCCGCCGCGCCTCAGCGTCAGCGCCTTCGCGGACACGTCGCCGAAGGGGTTCGGCCTGCTCCAGCGCGACCGGGCGTTCGACAACTACATCGACGACGGCTTCGAGGAGAACCGCCCCCACATCTGGGTGGAGACCCAGGGCGATTGGGGACAGGGCAGCGTGCAGCTGGTCGAGATCCCGACGCACCAGGAGACCGACGACAACATCGGCGCCATGTGGGTCCCGGCCGACCCGCCCGCCGCGGGTGCCGAGCGCAGCTTTGCCTATCGCCTGCACTGGCCGGTGGCCGAGCCGGTCGCCACCGATCTCGCCCGCTGCGTCGCGACCCGGGCGACCAAGGCGTCCTGGCTGTCCGACGCGGACCGGCGGCCTGGCCGGGCAAACCTCGTGCGCCAATTCGTGCTGGCGTTCGAGGGCGCGGCCTTGGCCGGCCGCGACCCGGAGAAGGCGCAGGTGGCACTCACGCTGTCCCGCGGCACCGCGGAGGAGGTCGGGGCGACCTGGGCGCCCTACGGCAAACCGAGTCCCTGGCGCGTCTTCCTGAAGGTCTACGCCGAAGGGCCGCAGCCGATCGAGATGCGGCTGCAACTCAAGGATGGAGACCGCCTTCTCTCGGAGACCTGGGCCTACCAGTATTATCCCGAGGCGCCCGGGACGGTGCTGTAGGCGGCGACCGGGCGCATTGCCGACGCCGGCCCGCTGCCCTTAGAAGGTCGAGCCCCGGCCGCAGGTGCCGGTTGTCCCACCGCCGCATCGGAGGCCGTCATGAACGGCGAACGACCGCCCGGCACCGATCTGCCCGACGCCCTGACCCGGCTGTTGAGAGCGCCCAAGAGCGCGATCTGGCCGACGCCCGAGGATCGGGATCGCCTGCGCCTCGGTCGCCAGCGGCCCCGGCAGCCGAGCCGCGCCGTGATGGGCGTCTGGATCTGGGCGATCCTGTACAACGTGATCGGCTTCGCGATCCTCGCGACCCTGTGGCGGACGATGCACTGACCGATGAACGCACCCCTATGGACCCGGCCCGGATCACGCCGCGCCATCCTGGCCGCCCTGCTCGTCGCGAGTCTGGCCGCCGCCCCGGCCCGGGGGCAGACGCCCGAGAGCGCCCTGAACGCCGACGATGGCACCGGGGCCGTAAAGGTCTGCGCGCCTGTGGCGATGCCGCGTTGGCGCTCGATGATTCCGGCCCCGAAAACCTGGACCTTCCTGGACTGCATGGGCTTCTCGGGCGAGATGGGCGCCAGCCACTTCCAGCTCGGCTGCCTGTTCGCCAACGTCACGCCGCACGCGCAGAAATACGCCTGGGGGCCGCTGGTGGCGATCGAGAAGGCGGCCTTGGCCAAGCCGCAGCCGCCCATGCCCAATTGCGGATGGTGACAAGCCGGTTCGGCTCGGGTCGGCCGATTCCGTACGAACTTGCACGGGCAACCCGCATACCAACGCCGATCGACCGTCGACTTTGCGCAGATGAGATCGGCGCAATCCGTCGCATTTGATCGATCCGCGAAACCCTTGTCTCTCGAGTCCGTGCGAGGATCGGTGGGAGGAGAGCCCACGATGATCGACGCGCTTCAGACCGCGACCACCGGGATGACCCGGGCCACCGACCGGCTTGGGACTGCGGCGCAGCGCATCGCGGAGATCGGCGTACCGGTCGGCGATGCGGCGCTGCCGCCCGCCGTGCAGGTCGATCTGTCGAGCACCGTCGCGGATCTGATCGGGTCGCGGACATCCTTCGCCCTGAACGCCGCGGTGGCGCGCACCGCCGACCGCATGAGCGGCCAGCTTCTCGACATCACCGCCTGAGGCCCGCGCGACGACGCGCTCACTCGGCCGGGGCCGAGCGGCGCGGGCCGATCGTGGGGGCCGCCAGGAGCGCCAGGATCGCGGCGGCGGCGAACAGCAGCCCGACGCCGATCGCGCGGTACGCGACCACACCCAGGAGGCCCCCGCCGAGGAACGCGCCGACCGTCATCAGGTGAAGCCGCAGCTTGTCGGGGTCGTGGCGTTTCGCCAGGGGATCGCCGGCTTTGCGATCGAGCCAGCGCGCGAGTTCGATCCCGATATCGGTGATCATCCCGGTGACGTGCGTGGTCCGCACCCGGGCATCCGTGATCTTCGTCACCACGGCGTTCTGCAGGCCCAGGACGAAGCTCAGGCCGAACACCAGAGCCTCGCCCCGCGCCGGCTCGGCCATGGGGAGTGCGACCAGACCGATCGCAGCAAGCAGGAGGGCCTCGGCCCGGATGCCGTAGGCGTAAGCCCCGGAGGGGGCGTGGCGCCGGCGCCGGCGGATCAGCAGAGTCGAGGTCGCGGCGCCCAGCACGAACAGGATGACGAGGAGCAGCGCCTGGGCGGCGAGGATCAGGTCGCCGGTCCCGGCTCGGTCCGAGATCGCCGACACGTTGCCGGTCATGTTCGAGGCGTAGAACCCAACGGCGTAGAAGCCCGCCGTGTTCAGGGCGCCGGCCACCGCCGCCAGGGACCAGGACAGGGTCAGGTCGGCATCGCGGGTGCGCGTCTCGCCTTCATGGACAAGCATGGAATCGCCGATGCCGTTGGGTCAGTCCGGATTGAGTCGGTACTCGTACCCGACCCGCCCCCGATCGGGTACGCGACCACGGCGCAGCGGTGCCCTGCATCGGTTCCGTGGACCAGGCGTAGCCATCGACGGACGGGCGCGCGGGACCAGACCGTTCCGGTGCCACGGCACCCGGGCCGATCCGGACATCACCGTTCGGGTCGCCCGCCGGGATCGTCGCGCCGTCCCGTCCTCACCAGCCGCGATCGTCGCCACCGAGGTGGCGACCGTAGCCGCCTTCCTCGTCGTAATCCGCCTCGTCGCGCCAGCGGCGGTGACCGTAGCCCACCGGGACTCGCTCGTAGGTGACCACGCGTCGCGTCGCGTAGACCGGCTCGACGGCGTCGTAGGCGCGGTAGGCCGGCCGCGGCCGGACGACCACGGGGATCGGGGCGTAGCCGTCGTCCTGGATGCCGTACGCGTGGCCGTAGCCCGGCGCGGCCTGGGCGGCAGCACCGATCAGGGCACCGGCCGCCAAGCCACCGATGATGCCGGCCACCACGGCGCCACCGCCGCGTGCCTCGGCGGTCGTGGATGCGAGGGTCCCCGCGCCGATCAGCGCGGCGGCCGAAAGCACAGCGATCCGTTTCATGGCCTGACTCCGAATGAAGCGCGGGATCACCAGGGCGATCCCGATCACAGGAGACAGGATGCCTGGGCGTCGCTGCATCGGCTCTGAAGTCCGCCTGCAGCCACCGTTCAGCTTTCAGTCCCGACGGCGACCATCGGCGCCTCTCGGACGTAGCCCCGGGAAATCAGGCGGCTGCGCTCGCGCGTGCGCCGCTCGGCCTCCATCAGGTCGGACAGGGCGTCGGCGATGGCGCAGCGGAGCGCGATGCCGGCATCGCCGCCGGTGAAGCTGAGATAGGCGCGGCTGATCGCGTCGACCGGACAGGCATGATCCGCCTGTGCAGCAAGGGCCTGGGTCAGCATCGGGGTCTCCTTCGTCACACGCCGGAACGAAGGGAGAACAATTCAGAAGGGTTAACGCTTCGTCAACGCATGGCCGCCAACGCGCGAGGGCGTCGGCAAACCCTGTGGATAACGGGGATCCGGATGCCGGAGCGCTGTGGAGAACCCTGTTTACTCCGGAAGCCTCGGGAGGCGCTGACCGTCCTGGGGAATCGGATAGCGTGCCGTGTTCAGCTCCATGGCGAGCAAGGTGTAGTAGCCCGAGATGGCGGCCAGATCGACGATACCGGCCTTCCCGAACCGGGCCTCCGCCCGGGCGTAGGTGGTATCCGAGACGCGCCGCGTATCCTGCAGTTCGGTCGTAAAGTCGTACACGATCGTCTCGTCCTCGCTCATCCGGGCCGGCCGGCGCCCATCGCGGATCGCCGCGACGATCTCGGGGACGATGCCCGCCTTCTCGGCGATGGGGGCGTGGACATACCATTCGTAATCCTGGGTCCAGCGCCGGGCCGTGAGCAGGATCACCAGCTCCGACAGCGTCGTGCCGATCTTGGGCTTGAAGCGTAGATAGTCGCCCATCGCGCGGGCGAGGGTCATCACCTCGGGCGAGTGCATCAGCGGCTGGAACGGGCCGAACGGCGGCTTGCCGCGGGCCTGCTCGAACGCCTCGGCGGCCTGCTTCTGCTCGGGCGTATAAACCTGCGGCGGGATGGTCGGCAGGCGCTCTTCGGCCGCGATCGAGAGGGTGGGGAACAGGGCCGCGAGCGCCAGGGCGCGGGCGGCGAGGCGGATGCGCATCGTTTCACTCCCAAATCGTTACGCGTACGTTCGCCTCGGCCTGCGGCGCCGGCCAGGGCAGGGGCGGCCGATCGGTGTCGATCGCGCCTCGGCGTCACGGGGGAGCGCCGGGCGGTTGCGCCCCGCGCCGGGCCGGGCCATCAGCGGAGGCGATGGCCGGTCCAACCTCCGCGCTGCCGATCGAGGCCGCACTCCCCGAACTGCGTCGGGTGCTATCCGCCCGGAATGCCGCCGTGCTGGTAGCGCCCCCCGGCGCCGGCAAGACCACGCGCGTCCCCCTCGACCTGCTCGACGCCCCCTGGCTCGAGGGGCGTAAGATCATCCTCCTTGAGCCGCGCCGCCTGGCGGCCCGGGCCGCCGCCGCCCGGATGGCGCAGACCCTGGGCGAGCCGGTCGGCGAACGGGTCGGCCTGCGGGTGCGGCTCGGCTCGAAGATCTCGGCGCGGACCCGGATCGAGGTGGTGACCGAGGGCGTGTTCACCCGCATGATCCTCGACGATCCGGAGCTCGCGGGCATCGGGGCCGTGCTGTTCGACGAATTCCACGAACGGTCCCTCGACGCCGATCTGGGCTTAGCCTTCGCGTGCGATGCACAGGGCGGCTTGCGCGAGGATCTGCGGATCTTGGTCATGTCCGCGACCCTGGATGGCGCCCGCGTCGCGCGGCTGCTCGGCGACGCCCCCGTGGTCGCGTCCGAGGGTCGGGCTTTCCCGGTGGAGACCCGGTACGCCGAGCGCGACCCGAACCGGCGGATCGAGGATTCGGTGGCCGAGGTCACGCTGCGGGCGCTCCGGGCCGATCCCGGGTCGGTGCTGGTGTTCCTTCCGGGACAGGCCGAGATCCGGCGGACGCACGACATCCTGGCCGCGAAGATCGGGCCGGAGGTCCAGCTCGCCCCGCTCTACGGCGCACTCACCCCGGCAGAGCAGGACCGCGCCGTCGCGCCGGCGCCGGCCGGTACCCGCAAGGTGGTGCTGGCCACCAGCATCGCCGAGACCTCGCTGACCATCGAGGGCGTCCGGATCGTGGTCGATTCCGGCTTGGCCCGCGTGCCGGTCTACGAGCCGGGCCTCGGCCTGACCCGGCTGGTCACCGCCCGGGCGTCGCGCGCCTCGGTCGACCAGCGCCGGGGGCGGGCCGGGCGGACCGAGCCGGGGCTGTGTTGGCGGCTGTGGTCGGAGGCCGGCACCAACGCGCTGGAGCCGTTCACCCGCCCGGAGATCCTTTCGGCGGACCTCGCCGGCCTGCTGCTCGACTGCGCCGCCTGGGGCGTGACCGATCCGGGCAGGCTCGCCTTTCTGGATCCACCGCCCGCCCCGGCGCTCACGGAGGCCCGCACCATGCTGGCCGCCCTCGGGGCGCTCGGCGCCGACGGTCGCCTGACCGAGGTCGGCACGCGACTGCGCGCCCTGCCGTTGCCGCCCCGGCTCGCCCGGATGGTGACGGCGGCGGCCGGAACCGGCCACGCCCGCGCCGCCGCAGATCTCGCGGCAGTTCTGGTCGAACGTGGGCTGGGCGGCGACGGCATCGACCTCGACGAGCGGGTCGAGCGCTTCCGGCGAGACCGAGGAACCCGGGCCGCGGATATGCGCCGCCTGGCCGAGAATTGGGCGCGGATCGCTGGCGGCGCGCAACATTACGCCCCGGAAGCCGCCGGCCTGCTGCTCGCCCTGGCCTATCCGGACCGGGTCGCCCGAGCCCGGGGACGGGAGGGCGAGTTCGTGATGGCGAGCGGCCGCGCCGGCCGACTCGATCCGGCGAGTCCACTCGCCCGGGAGACCTACCTGGTCATCGCCGACTTGGCCGGCGCCGCCGGCAACGCTCGCATCCTGGCGGCGGCTTCCATCGGTGCCGACGCGATCGAGAGGCTGTTCTCCGACCGGATCGAGGCGCGCACCGAGGTGACCTTCGATTCGCAGGCCGCCGCCCTGCGGGCCAGAGCGGTCCGGCGCCTGGGTGCGGTCAGCCTCGGAGAGCGGCCGCTGCCTGTCCCGGCCGACACCGCGTCCGCGGAGATCCTCGCCAGCGGCATCGTCGGCCTCGGGATCGATCGGCTGCCCTGGACGCCGGGACTGTCGCAATGGCGGGCCCGCGTGCAGTTCCTGCACGCCGCCGAGGGCGATACGACCTGGCCGGATCTCTCCGACGCCGCCCTCGGGGCCAGTGCCGCAGCTTGGCTGGCGCCGGCGCTCGTCGGACGCAACTCCCTCGCGGCGATCACCCCGGACGACCTCGGCGGCGCCCTCCAGGGCCTGCTGCCCTGGCAGCTCCGCGGCCGGCTCGACGGGGAGGCGCCGACCCATGTCGAGGTGCCGACCGGCTCACGCATCCCGGTCGACTACACCGAGGCCGAGCCTGTGCTGGCGGTCCGGGTGCAGGAATTGTTCGGCCTGGACCGCCATCCCACCGCGGGCGGCCGTCCCCTCGTGCTGCACCTGTTGTCGCCGGCGCATCGCCCGATTCAGATCACCCGGGATCTGCCGGGCTTCTGGCGCGGTTCCTGGGCGGCGGTGCGTGCGGAGATGCGCGGGCGCTACCTGCGCCATCCCTGGCCGGAAGACCCGTTGGCCGAGGCGCCGACCCGGCGGGCAAAGCCCCGTGGCACCTGAGTTTCGGCAGGCCCGATACCCGTCAACGACACGAGGGACGAGACGCAATGGCGACTGACCCGACACCCTTCGATCCTGCATCCGAGGGCTGGGCGCTGGTGGAGGACGAGGGTTTCATCGCCCATGTCGGCCCGCTCCATGTCCGCGCCGCGGACGGCGCCTACGCGTTCCGTGCGGAGCAGAAGCACGCCAACCTGATCGGGGTGGTCCATGGCGGCATGCTGATGAGCTTCGCCGACCGCGCGCTGGGCGAGACCGCGATGCGGGCCGCCGACGGCGCCAACTGCGTGACGATCCAGCTCGAGATGAAGTTCATCGATGTCGGCCGCCTCGGCGACTGGCTCACCGTGCACCCCGGGGTGGTGAAGCGCACCGGCTCCCTGGTCTTCATGCGCGGGGAGATACGCGAAGGCCCACGCCTGGTGGCGACAGCAGACGGTGTTTGGAAGATCCTGCGCCGCAAGCCCGGTTGATCGAAACGCGGTCCCAGTCATACTGCCGAGATCGACAAGAGTTAGATCGACGATCGGTCGGCGTACGGGGAGGTCTATCATGCGGCAATCACAGGATGACGCTGTCAGAACTGGACTCGCGCGACCGTCCCGTCGCGCGATGCTCGTCGGTGCTGGCGCAGCCCTTGCCTCGACCACGGCGGCTCTCGGTCAGCCGGAGCCGCCGAGCACCGTGACCGACCCGCCCCGCGACTTTCGTCCCGGCGCGGCCCCGACCACTTACTTCACCGATCCCGACGTCATCACGGTCGATCCGGCCTTCGGCCCCTACGTGGTTCCCAACAGCGCCATCCGCCGCCTCTGGACCGGCGCACTTTGGGCGGAGGGGCCGGCATGGAACAGCCTCGGCCGCTTCCTGATCTGGAGCGACATCCCGAACGACCGCCAGATGCGGTGGCTCGAGGAGGACGGGCATGTCGGCGTCTTCCGCAGCCGCAGCAACAACTCGAACGGCAACACCTTCGATCGCCAGGGCCGCCAGATCTCCTGCGAGCACATCACCCGGCGGGTGGTGCGCTACGAGCTCGATGGCTCAGCCACGATCCTGGCCGACCGCTTCGACGGCAAGCCGTTCAATTCACCCAACGACGTCGAGCAGCACGCCGACGGATCGTACTGGTTCACGGATCCGCCCTATGGCGGTCTCCTGTACGAGGGGATGCCGGACGAGGCGGGCGGCCCCTCGAACCCGCAGGGCCGGATCAATCCACGGCTCGGCCAGGCGGCCGGGATCGCCGTCGGCAAGCGCGCGCTCCCCAACGCGCTCTACCGCATCGACCCGACCGGCCGGATCGACCAGATCCTGACGGACGCGCAGGTGCCGAATCCAAACGGGCTGTGCTTCTCGCCCGACCACAAGACGCTCTACCTGTCCTCCACCGGGAAAGGCCCCGGCGATACCGGAGCCGGCGGCAAGGGCGAGATCTACGCCTTCGATGTCGGGGACGGCCCCAAGCTGTCGAACCAGCGGCTGTTCTCGGATTGCGTCGTGGACGGCGTGAAGTGCGGACCGGACGGCATGCGGGCCGATGTCGATGGCAACCTCTGGGTCGCGAGCAACGCGGGCCGGGCGGTCGGCTACAACGGTGTCACGGTGTGGTCGCCGCAGGGCAAGCTGATCGGCCGCATCCGCCTGCCCGAGGTCTGCGACAACCTCACCTTCGGCGGCCCGAAGCGGAACCGCCTGTTCATGACCGCGAGCCAGTCGCTCTACGCGGTCTATGTGAACACGCAGGGGGCGGGGCCGGCCTGAACGCGGGTGAGGGCCGACGCCAACCAGATGCGGAACCGCATGAGGCTGGATGTCCCTTCTCCACCTGAGCCTGATGCGCACGCCCCGGCGTACGTCGGGATGCGGCCGACGGATCGAAATCCCTCGGCCCTGTGGATCCTGGCGCCCGCATGAACGATGACGGCGACGAACGGCGGCAGATGGCAGGAAAGCACCCGTGGTTGCCGGGCCCCCGGGACGCTATCTGTAACCGGCATGAGTGAGGATCCCGCCCCCGACCCGACCCTGAGCCGCCTCGGCGCCGCCTTGGGCGACCTGCCCAAGCGTGGGCTGCCGCCGGTCGAGACATGGAACCCGCCCTATTGCGGGCCCATCGACATCCGCATCGCCGCGGACGGAACCTGGCACCACAACGGCTCGCCGATCCGCCGGGATAAGATGGTGAAGCTGTTCGCCTCCATCCTGCGGCGCGAGCCGGATGGGCGGACGGTGCTGGTGACCCCCGTGGAGAGCGTCGGCATCACCGTGGACGACGCCGCCTTCGTGGCCGTCGAGATGGCGGTGGACGGAGGCGGGGAGGACCGGCGGATCTCGTTCCGGACCAATGTCGACGATCTCGTAAGCGTCGATTCGGAACATGCCTTGCGCTTCGAGCAGGAGCCCGATGGGGCTCTGAAGCCCTATCTTCATGTCCGGCGCGGGCTCTCGGCCCTGGTCACCCGCGCGCTCACCTACGATCTGGTGGAACTCGCCGAGGAGCGGGTGATCGACGGGCGGCCTTGGCTCGGCCTCTGGGCCGGCGGCACCTTCCACACGATCGCCCCGGCCGAGGCCGCGTGAGCGACCCGCTCGCCGAATTCCTCGCCCGCGCCGCGTCCCACCTCTCCCCGGACCCACCGGGCCCGGACGACCCGACCTCGAATCCCCGGGGGGACCACAGTCTAGACCCGGACGGCAGCGCGGTGATCCCGCCGCCGCCGCACCGGCGGGCGGCAGTCCTTGTGCCGGTGGTGTTCCGGACGGACGGCCTGAGGCTGGTCCTGACCCAGCGGGCGGCCAACCTGCGCGACCATTCCGGGCAGGTCGCGCTGCCGGGCGGCAAGATCGACCCGGCCGATCCCGGACCCGCGGACGCAGCCCTTCGGGAGGCCCACGAGGAGATCGGGCTCGCACCCGACTCGGTCCGCCTGCTCGGCTATCTCGACCCCTACCTGTCCGGCACCGGGTTCCTCGTCACGCCGGTGATCGGCGTGGTCCCGGCCGACGCCGCCTTCACGCCGAACCCCAGCGAGGTCGCGGACGTGTTCGAGGTGCCGATGCCGGTGCTGATGGACCGGGACCGCTATGTTCTGCAGGCGCGGGCCTGGCAGGGACGCACCCGCCGGTACTATGCCCTGACCTTCGAGGACCGGCTGATCTGGGGCGTCACCGCCGGGATCCTGAACAACCTCCGGGAGCGCCTCTACCCGGAAACCGGCCCCCACCCCGCGGGATAAGGCAACCGACCATCATGCTGCGCCGCCTCATCGAAGAGTTCGGCCTCTTCCTCATCCCGTTCGTGCTGTTCATGGCCTACCTGGTGCTCGTGGGCCGCAACCCGATGCGCCGGGTGCACTGGGACCCGCACCTCGTCCGTCTGGTCCTCGCCGGCCTCGCCATCGTCATCGGGACGCTGGTCTACGAGGGCTTGTTCTCGGAGCGCAGGGCCGGCGGCTACGTGCCGACCCATATGGAGAACGGCCGTCTGGTGCCGGGCGGCTTCAAGTGAGCCAGGCCGCCCTCGATTACGGCGCGCTCGCGGCCCTGCTGGGCCAGCCGGGCGTACGCCGGGCACTCGCCGCCCTCGATGTTCCGCACGCCGAGACCCGCCTGGTCGGCGGCTGCGTGCGCGACGCGCTGCTGGGCAGCCCGTCCGCCGACATCGACCTCACGACCACGCTGTTGCCGGACGCCGTGATGGATGCCGCCCGGAAGGCGCAAGGCCTCAAGGCGGTGCCCACCGGGATCGAGCACGGCACGGTCACCCTGGTGACCGAGGACGGGCCGGTCGAGGTCACGACCCTGCGCGAGGATGTCGAGACCGATGGCCGCCATGCGGTGGTCCGGTTCGGTGGCGATTTCGCCCGGGATGCCGAGCGGCGCGACTTCACCGTCAACGCCCTCTCCCTGGGAGCCGACGGGCGCCTGCACGATACGGTCGGCGGTCTCGCCGATCTGAAGGCCGGGCGGGTGCGCTTCATCGGCGATCCCGGGACCCGGATCCGCGAGGATGCGCTCCGGATCCTGCGCTTCTTCCGCTTCCACGCCCGATTTGGCGCCGGCCCTCCTGATCAGGCGGGGCTCGCCGCTTGCGTCGCCGCCCGGGACGCCCTCGACCGGCTGTCCCGCGAGCGGGTCCGGGCCGAATTCGTGAAACTGCTGGCTGCCCGCAACGGCACCCAAATGGTCGCGGTCCTGAGCGCCACCGGGCTCCTTCAGCGGATCACCGGCGGCGTCGCAGAACTGGGGCGCCTGGATCGGGCGTTCGCCGCAGCGCTCTCGCCGGTGATGCGCCTCGCGGCCCTCTCGGTCGGCGGGCGGCACGATGCCGACCGGCTGCGCGAACGGCTGCGCCTGTCAAAGCAGGAGCACGCGCTGCTCAGCGGCTACGCGGATGCGCTGGCAGACCTCCACGGTCGCGCCGACATCGACCCACTCACGGCCCGGGCGCTCGTGGCCGAGCACGGCCTGCCGCTCCTGAAGGAAACGCTGACGATCGTGTCGGGCGAGCCCCGGCCTGTCGTGAAGGATGAGGCGCGGCAAGCGCTGGATTCGCTGAGCGGTGCAGGCGGTGCGCCGCGCTTCCCGCTCGCGGGGGCGGATCTCGTGGCCGCGGGCCTCCCGGCAGGTCCGGCCATCGGCCGTGGATTGGCAGCGGCCCGGGAACTCTGGTTGGAGCGCGGCTGCCCGGCCGATACCGAGGCGAGGGCCGAGCTGCTGGAGCGCGCGCTGGCGAGTGCCCGCGCGTTCTCTCTCAGAGCTTGAGGAGCGCCTTGGTCTCCTGGAGCTGGACGATCTGGCCGTTCAGATCTTCGCGCTTCTGCAGATCTTCGGTGGCGTCGCGCTGCAACTCGGCCGCCTCGATATCCCGGTCAAGGGATTCGTGGGTGAGCTCCTCGATCGGCGCGGCGCGCTCGGCGAGGACGGTCACGGCGGTCGGGCCGATATCCGCGAAGCCGCCGCGGACGTAGATCCGTTTGCCGCTGCCCTGGCTCTCGGTGATCACGATGACGCCGACCCGCAAGGACGTCAGGACCGGGGCATGGCCCGGCATCACAGTCATCTCGCCCTCGGTGCCGGGGAGCTGAACGGCCGTCACCTCGCCGGAATACAGCGTCCGCTCGGGGCCGACGAAATCGAAGTGGAAGGTGGCCATCTCAGGACGATCCCGGAACCGCAACGCGCTCTCCGCCCCATCGTGGGGCGCAGGTGGAAGTGGGGTGGTTCGGGCAGCACCGGCGAGCCTCGCCGCGGCCATCCCACCCCGGCCCCTCCCCGCGAGGGGGAGGGGATTGGCGGGCCTTACGCGGCCTTGAGCTTCTTGGCCTTCTCCTGAGCCTGCTCGATCGTGCCAACCATGTAGAAGGCAGCCTCCGGCAGGTCGTCGTAGTCGCCGTTCACCAGGCCCTTGAAGCCCTTGATGGTGTCTTCCAACTGCACCTGCACGCCCGGCGAGCCGGTGAACACCTCGGCCACCGAGAAGGGCTGCGAGAAGAAGCGCTCGATCTTGCGGGCGCGGGCGACAGTGAGCTTATCCTCCTCGGACAGCTCGTCCATGCCCAGGATCGCGATGATGTCCTGGAGCGCCTTGTAGCGCTGCAGGGTCTGCTGCACCCGGCGGGCGACGTCGTAGTGCTCCTCACCGAGGATGGCCGGCGACAGCATGCGCGAGGTCGAATCCAGCGGATCCACGGCCGGGTAGATGCCCTTCTCGGCGATCGAGCGCGACAGCACCGTCGTGGCGTCGAGGTGGGCGAACGAGGCGGCGGGCGCCGGGTCGGTCAGATCGTCGGCCGGCACGTAGATCGCCTGCACCGAGGTGATCGAACCCTTGTTGGTTGTGGTGATGCGCTCCTGCAGCGCGCCCATGTCCGTGGCGAGCGTCGGCTGATAGCCGACGGCCGACGGGATGCGGCCGAGAAGCGCCGACACCTCGGAACCGGCCTGCGTGAAGCGGAAGATGTTGTCCACGAAGAACAGCACGTCCTGGCCTTCGTCGCGGAACTGCTCCGCGATGGTCAGGCCGGTGAGCGCGACCCGCGAGCGGGCGCCGGGCGACTCGTTCATCTGACCGTAGACCAGGGCGCACTTGGAGCCCGCGGCCGAGCCGCCATTCTCCTTCGGGTCCAGGTTCACCTTGGACTCGATCATCTCGTGGTAGAGATCGTTGCCCTCACGCGTACGCTCACCGACGCCGGCGAACACCGAGTAGCCCGAGTGCACCTTCGCGATGTTGTTGATCAGCTCCATGATCAGCACGGTCTTGCCGACGCCGGCGCCGCCGAACAGGCCGATCTTTCCGCCCTTCGCGTAGGGGGCGAGCAGGTCGACGACCTTGATGCCGGTCACCAGGATCTGCGCCTCGGTCGACTGGTCGGCGTAGGACGGGGCCGGCTGGTGGATGGCGCGGTAGGTGTCACACACCACCGGGCCAGCCTCGTCGATGGGCTCGCCGATGACGTTCATGATCCGGCCGAGGGTGTTCATGCCCACCGGAACCTTGATCGGCTCGCCGGTGTCCGTGCACTCCTGACCGCGGGTGAGGCCCTCGGACGTGTCCATGGCGACGCAGCGGACGGTGCTCTCGCCGAGCTGCTGGGCGACTTCGAGAACGAGGCGGGCGCCGTTGTTCTTGGTTTCCAGGGCGTTCAGGATCTCCGGCAGGTGGCCGTCGCTGAACTGCACGTCGACCACGGGGCCGATGACCTGGATGATCTTGCCGACCTTGTTGGAGCCGGCGCCGGGGATTGCGGTGTTCGCCATTGTAAACCTACCCTTCAAGCTGTGCGTTCAGGTCGCGGTGCCTCAGAGAGCTTCCGCGCCCGAGATGATCTCGATGAGTTCTTTGGTGATCATGGCCTGACGCGTACGGTTGTAGATCAGCGTCTGCTTCTTGATCATCTCGCCGGCGTTGCGGGTTGCCGAGTCCATGGCGCTCATGCGCGCCCCCTGCTCGGATGCCGCGTTCTCCAGGAGCGCCCGATAGACCTGCACGGTGAGGTTCTTCGGCAGGAGCGTCTCCAGGATCGCCTCCTCGGACGGCTCGAATTCCAGCGCGGCGTTGCCGATCCCAGCCTTCGCAGAGGTATCGACCGCCGGCAGTTCCGCCGGGATCAGCCGCTGCGCGGTGGGGATCTGCGAGATCACCGACCGGAATTCGGAGTAGAACAGGGTCGCGACGTCGAACTCGCCGGCTTCGAAGCGCGTCAGGATCTTGCTGGCGATCTCGGCGGCGAACTCGTAGTCCACCGGGCGGTTGCCGCGGATATCCATGCTCTCGACGATCTGGTCGCGATACAGGCGCCGCAGCTGGTCGTTGCCCTTCTTGCCGACCGTCATGATCTTGACGGTCTTGCCCTCGGCGGTGAGCTTCAGAATGTATTCCCGGACCGCCAAGCGGACGATCGAGGAGTTGAACGCGCCGCAGAGGCCGCGATCGCCGGTGCAGACGACCAGAAGATGGGTCTGATCGGCGCCGGTCCCGGAGAGCAGCTTCGGGGCGCCCACGCCACCGACCAGGTTGCCCGCCAGGTTGCCGAGCACCTGGGCCATCTTTTCCGCGAAGGGACGGCCGGCCTCGGCGGCCATCTGCGCCCGGCGCAGCTTGGCGGCCGCGACCATCTGCATGGCCTTGGTGATCTTCTGCGTCGCCTTCACCGAGGTGATGCGGTTGCGCAGGTCCTTCAAACTCGCCATCGGGCCGCGTCCAGATCCGTTCCAGGGCCTCTCCTCCCCCATGTGGGAAGGAGCCGAAGGTGGGGGTGGTGCCGGGTCAAGCGCCCGACGGTGCGGTCAGCACCGGCGTCCAACCCCGTCCCTCCCCACCGTACGCGGGGAGGTCGCAAGGTTCGTGTCGGATCAGTTGCCGATCGACTTGGCCACGCCCTCAACCACGCTCTTCAGCTTGCCGGCGCTCTCGTCCGACAGGTCCTTCGAGGTGGCGATGGCGCCGAGCAGGTCCTGATGCTTCGTGCGCAGCGTGCTGAGCAGGCTGTCCTCGAACGCGCGGATCTTGTTGACCGGCAGCTTGTCCAGGTAGCCGTTCACGCCGGCGTAGATCACAGCAACCTGCTCTTCCATCTTCAGCGGCGAGAATTGCGGCTGCTTCAGGAGCTCGGTGAGCCGCGAGCCGCGGTTCAGGAGCTGCTGGGTCGAGGCGTCGAGATCGGAGCCGAACTGCGCGAAGGCCGCCATCTCGCGGTACTGCGCCAGCTCGCCCTTGATCTTGCCGGCGACCTTTTTCATCGCCTTGGTCTGGGCCGAGGAGCCCACCCGCGACACCGAGAGGCCGACGTTCACCGCCGGGCGGATGCCCTGGTAGAACAGGTCGGTCTCGAGGAAGATCTGGCCGTCGGTGATCGAGATCACGTTGGTCGGGATGTAGGCCGAGACGTCGTTGGCCTGGGTCTCGATGACCGGGAGCGCGGTCAGCGAGCCGTTGCCGGCGGCGTCGCCCATCTTGGCGGCGCGCTCAAGCAGGCGGCTGTGGAGGTAGAACACGTCGCCCGGATAAGCCTCACGGCCCGGCGGGCGGCGCAGCAGCAGCGACATCTGGCGGTAGGCGACGGCCTGCTTGGACAGATCGTCATACACGATCACGGCGTGCATGCCGTTGTCGCGGAAATACTCGCCCATGGCGCAGCCGGCGAACGGCGCGATGAACTGCATCGGCGCGGCGTCCGAGGCGGTGGCGGCGATGACGATCGAGTATTCCAGGGCGCCCTGGTCCTCGAGCACCTTCACGAACTGGGCGACCGTGGAGCGCTTCTGTCCGATGGCCACGTAGATGCAGAAGAGCTTGGCCTTCTCGTCGCCGCCGGCGGCGTGGCCGGGCTTCTGGTTCAGGATGGTGTCGAGGGCGATGGCGGTCTTGCCGGTCTGGCGATCGCCGATGATCAGCTCGCGCTGGCCGCGGCCGACCGGGATGAGGGCGTCGATCGCCTTCAGGCCCGTGGCCATCGGCTCGTGCACCGACTTGCGCGGAATAATGCCCGGCGCCTTCACGTCGACGCGGCGACGCTCGGTGGACTCGATCGGGCCCTTGCCGTCGATCGGGTTGCCGAGGCCGTCGACCACGCGGCCGAGCAGGCCCTTGCCGACCGGCACGTCCACGATGGCGCCGGTACGCTTGACGGTCTGGCCTTCCTTGATCTCACGGTCGGAGCCGAAGATCACGATGCCGACGTTGTCCTGCTCGAGGTTGAGCGCCATGCCGCGCACGCCCGACTCGAACTCAACCATCTCACCGGCCTGGACGTTGTCGAGGCCGTAGGCGCGGGCGATGCCGTCACCAACGGACAGGACCTGCCCAACCTCGGAGACCTCGGCCTCTTCGCCGAAGTTCTTGATCTGGTCCTTCAGGATCGCGGAGATCTCGGCGGCGCGGATGTCCATACTCGGCCTCTGTCGCTAAATCGTCAGTGCATGTTCGGATCGGATGGGGGCGCGCTTACCGCGCGGCCCGCATCGCGAGGCGGATACCGTTGAGCTTGGTCTTCAGGGACGCGTCGATCATGCGCGAGCCCATCCGGACGACGAGGCCGCCGATCAGGCTCGGATCGATGACCAGATCGACGTCCACGTCGGACTTGGCGATGTCGCGCAGGGACGCCTTGATCTCCTCGATCAGCGCGTCGGACGGCCGTTCGGCCACCCGCACCTCGGCGCGCACGACGCCCCTCGAGTCCTGGACCAGAGACCGGAAGGCGCGGATCATGCCCGGCAGGGCGAAGAGGCGCCGGTTCGAGGCCGCGAGCCGGATGAAGTTGCCGGCCAGTCTGCCGATCCCGGCGCGGTCGAGCACGGCACCGATGGCGGCGACCTGCTCGTTGGGGGTGAAGGCCGGGCTGCGGACGAGGCGACGCAGGTCCGCGCTCTCCTTCAGCAGGCCATCGAATTGATTGAGTGCTTCGGCGACTGCGTCGACCTGGCGCTCGTCACGCGCGAGCTCGAAGAGGGCGGAAGCGTACCGGCCCGCCACGCCTGCGACCAGGGGACCAGCCTCGGAACCGTTCTGCGCCACCCGTCGCTCTCTTCTCTGTTGCCCGCCCGATCCGCGCGCTCCGGCCGGGAGCACGGTGCGGATACCGTTCGGGACGTGGGATCGCGCCAGCAATGGGAACGGTCCAGGACCAGCCCTTGTGGCGCGGCGACCGCCTAGCATGCCAGCATGGCCGCACGCAACACGGACCGGCGCGGCTCTGCGCGCTACGGCGGCGGAAGTGTGACGCAGCCGGCCTCAGCAGGCCAGGCGATCACACCGCCGCGTGCTGGCGATCATCTTCGCCATGGCGTTGGCGCCGGGGTGACCGAGGATCCCGCTGTTGCCCAGGACGTACGAGGGCGTCGCGTAGAGGCCGAGGTCGGCCGCCATCCGCATCTGGCTCTTGAGCGCCAGCCGGACCTCCTCGCTGTCGGCGATCGCCTCGACGTCCACCTGCGGGATGCCGAGCGCGGCCGCGGCCGTCAGGGCGCCGGGTCCGTCGATGCGACCGGGCTTGCTCAGCAGCGTCCGGTAGAATCCCCAGGCCGCCGCAGCGCCGAGCTTGCGCTGGACGGCCAGCATCACCTTTGCGGCCTGAGCGGATTGCGGCGACAGGATCGGATTGTTGACCAGGCCGACACGCAGGTCCGGATCCGATTCGTGCAGCGCCACCACATCGGCCGCGGCCTTTCGGCAGTACGGGCAGTTGAAGTCGAAGAACTCGTAGAGCGTGGTCTGGGCCTCGCGCGGCCCCGCATAGGTGACCCCGCGCAGGTCCGGGATCTGCCCGGTGATCTCACCCGGCAGGATCGAGTTCGCGACCGGCCGGCCATCATCGCCGGTCACCGCGACGCGCTGGCCGTAGGATTGCGCGGCCGCGTGCCCGAGCCCGGCGCCCAGGGACGCGCCGGCCGCGGCGGCGATGAGGTGACGACGGGACAGCGCCATGGAATCCGTGCGGGACAGAGGGGATCGTTCGGCCGGAGCGGGGCCGGAACAGGAACTTGCGCCGACAGATGATGCCGGTTCGTGAACGCCGCCCTACCGGATCCCGGCCGGGCGGTCGCCAACCGCCCAGGCCAGGGCCTGGTCCAGACGGTCGTTGCCCCAGAACAGCTCGCCGTCATCGGCCAGGAAGGTCGGGGCGCCGTAGATGCCGCGGGACCGCGCCTCCTCGACGCTGACCCGGAGCCGGGTCTTGTTGGCCTCGCCGGCGGCGGCACGCACCGTCTGGGTGCCGTCGAGACCGAGCGAATCGAGGATCTCGACCACCGCGGACGGTTCGGCGATGGAGCGCCCTTCGGCGAAGCTCGCGGTGAAGACCGCCTTCGAGAACGGCACCAGCCAATCCTGGTCGTGCCCGTAGACCGCGGCTCGCACCGCGCTGAGGCTGTTCTGCGGAAACTGGGCCGGACGGGTGAGCGGCGGCAGGCCGAGTCGGGCGGCCTCGCGCTCCACGTCGCGCCACATGTTCTTGCCCTTGGCCGGATAGAGGTTGAACGGCGACGTCGTCCAGCCCTGCGCCGCGAAGAGCGGCCCGACCAGGAACGGCCGCCAGCGCACGGTCACGCCCGCATCGGCGGCGGCCGCCTCGATCCGCATCGCCGCCAGATAGGAATACGAGGAGGCGAATTCGTACCAGAACTCCAAGGTTGGCTGGCGCGCCATAGATTTCGCTTCTCCGATGCTCTCGTGCGGCCGGGATCAGGCAATGCCCGCGCCGCGCCGTGCCTCACACGGCCGCAAGGCCGTCATGAGGCGAAACGCTGTCGATCGTCCGGCAACAGGCTACGCGCGAGGCGGCACGCCGGTTGCAGGCCGATGATGCCCGCGATAAGCCGCCGACACCCTGCACCAGTTCCGGAACCAGCATGTCCGATCCCGCGAAGAGCCCCGTGAAGAAGGTGGTGCTGGCCTATTCCGGCGGCCTCGACACCTCCATCATCCTGAAGTGGCTGCAGACCACCTACGGCTGCGAGGTCATCACCTTCACGGCCGATCTCGGCCAGGGCGAGGAACTGGAGCCCGCCCGCCGCAAGGCGGAGCTGCTCGGCATCAAGCCCGAGAACATCTACATCGAGGACCTGCGCGAGGAGTTCGTACGGGACTACGTGTTCCCGATGTTCCGGGCCAACGCGGTCTACGAGGGGGTGTACCTGCTGGGCACCTCGATCGCGCGGCCGCTGATCGCCAAGAAGCAGATCGAGATCGCCGAGAAGGTCGGGGCCGACGCGGTCTGCCACGGCGCCACCGGCAAGGGTAATGATCAGGTCCGGTTCGAGCTCGGCTACTACGCGCTGAAGCCCGACGTCACGGTGATCGCCCCCTGGCGCGAGTGGGACCTGCGCTCGCGCGAGCAGCTGATCGCCTTCGCCGAGCAGCACCAGATCCCGATCGCCAAGGACAAGCGCGGCGAGAGCCCGTTCTCGGTGGATGCCAACCTTCTGCACGCCTCCTCGGAGGGCAAGGTGCTGGAGGATCCGGCCATCGAGGTGCCGGACCACGTCTTCTCCCGGACGATCTCCCCGGAGCAGGCGCCGGACACGCCGACCATCATCACCATCGGGTTCGAGAGGGGTGACGCGGTCTCGATCGACGGCGAGGCCCTGTCGCCCGCGAGCCTGCTGGCCAAGCTCAACCAGCTCGGCCACGACAACGGCATCGGCCGGCTCGACCTTGTGGAGAACCGCTTCGTCGGCATGAAGAGCCGCGGCATGTACGAGACGCCGGGCGGCACGATCCTGCTGCCGGCCCACCGGGCGATCGAATCGATCACGCTCGACCGTGGCGCGGCCCACCTCAAGGACCAGCTGATGCCGCAATACGCGGAGCTGATCTACAACGGCTTCTGGTTCTCGCCTGAGCGCGAGATGATCCAGGCGCTGATCGACAAGAGCCAGGAGAAGGTCACGGGCACGGTGCGGCTGAAGCTCTACAAGGGCGGCGTCCACGTGATCGGCCGCGAGAGCCCGCACTCGCTCTACGATCAGGACCTCGTGACGTTCGAGGAAGGCGCCGTGGCCTATGATCACCGCGACGCCGCGGGCTTCATCAAGCTGAACGCGCTCCGGCTGCGCACCCTGGCGCAGCGCAAGAAGCGGGACGCCTGAGCGGCCCCCGGGGGCCTCGCTCAAGCGGGCTCCCAGACCGACGCGGCATTCCTGCGGAACGGGCCGGGCCCGAGATCGGCGTAGCGCAGGAAGATCTGGAAGGCCGGCTGCATCTCGCGGTGAAGCCGGGCCAGGCTGTCGTCATCGGTGGCGCCGCCGATGTGCTGCCCCATGGCGTGCGTGTACGGTCCCGTCCCGCCATAGGGCCGCTCCAGGTCGATGCGCGGCACGCCGTGTTCCGCGTCCCAGACGTGGTTGAGCTGCGGGATCAGCGCGAGATGCGCGTCCGTCACCGCGAAAGTGATGTGCTCCGGCGTCTCGCCGGTGGCGGCATCCCGGAATACGTCGGTGATCGCCGCGCAATCCAGCTTGGCGAGCGGGTTGTGATATTGGTAGCGGCCGGGCTTGAGCTTCGCGTTCTGCGAGAAAACCGCAATCCCATCCTCGAGCGCCCGATGCTCCTCCTCGGCGCCGTCGTCGTCCCCGGTGACGTTGGCGATGTCGCCGTCCCGGTCGTGGCTGCCGTAGGGCGCCTCCGGGTGAATCATCGGCGCGCCGGGCTCGGCGCCGTTCCAGGCGACCACCATCCGGCGAATCAGGGCGATGCGCTCGAGGGTGAGGTCGTAGACGGCGTCGTTCATGGTCGGTCGGTCCCGGATGTCGTGGTTCTGGCGCCTCTCTTACAGAGCCGATTCGGAGGCTGCTACCGCCCGGTACGGCCTTGTTCCCGCATGGCGTCCGATCACTCATAGATGGGGTTTGATTTCGCGAATCGGGGATGCCCATGGCCGGTTCGACCGTCCACACCTGCGATCACGATCCGTTGGTGTTGCTTCCTGAAGCTGTGGCCTTTCCAGTCGACGTACGGCGTGTCGATATCCTCAAGATCGGCCGCAGCCGCGTACTGGTGCCGCAGGGCGGGCGCCGGGATAATTTTTTCTTGAATTGGCCACGCGTCAGCGACGATTGTATGGTCGAACGCAACCAGCCGGACGCACAGGATTGGCGGCCAATGTGGTCTCCGATCGATAGGCTTGGGGCGACCGACGCGGTCATCGCGAGCGCAGCGAAGCAAGCGAGGATAGCGCCTTGTTCGGGGAGCGCGCGCTGTACTTGGTCGCTTCGCTGCACTCGCGATGACTGTGCGGGACGATCGGCTCAAACGCATTCAGCGGACGCTACCTGACACCGGCATGCGCCTCCTCGACCGATACCTGCCGACCTACCAGTTCAGCGAGATGCATGCCTGCCTGGTGGCTGCCGAACCTGCCGCGATCCTCGACCGCGTTGCCGCCTATCGACCGGATTCGGATCGATTCTTTCGGCTCATGATCGGCCTGCGGGAATGGCCGATGCGCGTCCTTGGCAAGCCGGATGCGGTGCGTCCGCAATTCGGCTTCGACGACTTCACGCTCCTCGGCCGGAGCGAGAGCGAGATCGTCTATGGGTTGGTCGGCCGGTTCTGGCGACCGGATTACGGGCTCGAGACGATCGCCGACGACGCCGCGTTCGTGGCCTGCGATGCGACGCACATCGCGAAACTCGCCCTTGCCTTCCAAACCCGGCGTGACCCCGACGGCCGGACCCGGCTCGTCACCGAGACCCGCGTCTTCTGCGCGAGCCGCGCCGCGCGGCTGAAGTTCATGCCGTATTGGCTGCTGATCCGCCCCGTCAGCGGTTTCTTGCGACGGCGCATGCTTGCGTCGATCAGGACCAGCACCGAAGCACGGGAGACCGTCATCGCCGGAGACAGCCCGTAAGCCCTTCGATCTGTCCCATCATGGCCTGGATCTGCGCGGCGCGGCGGCGGACCCCGGGGGAGGGGCGGCCGGCGCTGCGGGTGATCGGGTTCGGCAGCACGGCGGCCAGAAGGGCGGCTTCTCCCCGGCTCAGCCGGCTCGCGTCCTTGCCGAACCAGTGGCGGCTCGCCGCCTGCGCGCCGTAGATGCCGTCGCCCCATTCGGCGATGTTGAGATAGATTTCCATCATCCGCCGTTTGCCCCAGAGGGCGTCCAGCGCCAGCGCGAGCGGGATCTCGAACGCCTTCCGGATGTAGGACCGGCCCGGCCACAGGAAGACGTTCTTCACCGTCTGCATGGCGATGGTCGAGGCGCCTCGGCTCGGCGAATCCTCGTCCTCCACGACCTCGCGGATGGCCCCGAAATCGACGCCGTAATCGAGGCAGAAACGCTGGTCCTCCGAGGCGATCACCGCTTGGGGCAGCGCCGGCGCGATCGCCGAGAGCGGCACCGCGTCCCGGCTCACGGGCTGAAGCGTCAACCAGCGTCCGAGCATCAGAGTCGACGGCGGCGTCACCGCGCTATAGACGAGCGCCAGCGTGAGCGTGGAGATGAATCCGACGGCGGGGAGCAGCAGGAGCGCTCCCACGATCCGGCGCACACGGCGGGACCGCCTTGGGCGAGCGCGTGGCAAGGCGCGCTCCGCCGCGATCCGCCTGGGTCCGGTTCGGTTGATCTTGATTTCATCTCCGCGCAAAGCGACGCCCGATTGATTTCGCCAGGCCAAGACCGGACGCAGCGCCCGATGACCTCGATACCCTCAACGCAGGCTCAGACCGGTTCGGTCAAGACGGCCACTCCCGCCGCCGGGTTTTCCCACAGGCTGACGCAGGTCGCCGAGACGGTCGAGACCTTCCTGGTCGAGCGCCTCGGACCAGAGGTCGGCCCCGGCGAGATCGCCCGGCCGCCGCGCCTGATGGAGGCGATGCGGCACGCGGTGCTGGGCGGCGGCAAGCGCCTGCGCCCGTTCCTGGCCATCGAGACCGCCCGGATGCTCGGTGGCTCGGAGGCCGCAGCGCTCGCGGCCGGCGCCGGTGTCGAACTGGTGCATTGCTACAGCCTCGTGCACGACGACCTCCCGGCCATGGACGACGACGACATGCGCCGCGGCAAGCCGACGGTGCACAAGGCCTACGACGAGGCGACCGCCATCCTGGTGGGCGACGCGCTGCAGACGCTCGCCTTCGAGATCGTCGCCGACCCGACCTGGCAGCCGGACGCGCGAATCCGCGCCGACCTCGTGCTCGGGCTCGCCCGCGCCTCAGGCCTCGGCGGAATGGTCGGCGGCCAGCTCCTCGACCTCACCGCCGAAGGGCGGTTCGGCGCCGCCACCATGGACGTGGACGACACCCTGCGGATGCAGGCGATGAAGACCGGCGCAATCCTGGCCTTCTCGGTGGAAGCCGGCGCGATCGTCGGCGGGGCCGACGAGGGTCAGCGGGCGGCGCTGCTGCGCTATGGTCTGGCACTGGGCCAGGCGTTCCAGATTGCCGACGACATCCTCGACCGGGAAGCCTCGCCCGAGGCGATGGGCAAGGCCACCGGCAAGGACAAGGACGCCGGCAAGGCGACCCTGGTGGATCGCCTGGGCCTGGACGGCGCCCGGGCCGAGTGCGACCGTCTGGTCGGCGTCTGCGAGGATGCTGTGGCGCTCTGGGGCGAGGGCGCCCGGACCTTGCGGGACGCCGCCCGCTTCACGGTGGCGCGCAAGACCTGAACCGCTTCCCGCAAACCGGTGCTGCGCATGCGCTCGGCGCAGGGCCGGCCGGCTCGCGACAATTGAACGGATCGGTTTGACCGCCCGGCAAGGACGCGGACGCGACCGTCGGGCATGCCCGCCTACCCGTCGCTCTCCCGCATCCTGGCCGCCGGCTCGGGTCTCGGCGGCCTTGGCTATCTGATGACTCGCACGGACCCCTCCGTGGAGGGTGTCCTGACTGGCTTGTCGTGCCTCGTCCTGTGTGTCGGCTTCTCCGCGCTGCCGGCTCCGAAGAGGCCGACGCGGCGTACACCCGCGCCGCCGTTGCGTCCGCCGGTGCCCGAGCCGCGAACCATCGACCCGCTGGCGGGACCGCAGCCCCACCGGCTGCTCATGGCCCAGGTCGTGCAGCCCCCCGCCCCGCCAACCCAGCCGGAGCGCAGCGACGACCTGCAGCCTGGGCGGACGTCTTGAGCCCTTGCCGCCGGGGAGCAGCAGCCTTGTCGCGTCAGGCCCGGTTCTTCTTGTTGTAGACGTCGAGGCAGACAGCCGCGAGCAGCACGATACCCTTGATGACTTGCTGGTAGTCGATGCCGATCCCGAGGATCGACATGCCGTTGTTCATCACGCCGATGATGAACGCCCCGATGACGACCCCCGAAACCTTGCCGATGCCGCCCGCGGCCGAGGCGCCGCCGATGAAGCAGGCCGCGATCACGTCGAGCTCGAACCCGACGCCGGCCTTCGGGGTCGCGGTGTTGAGGCGCGCGGCGAAGATCATGCCGGCGAGCCCGGCGAGGGCACCCATGTTGGCGAAGGTCAGGAAAGTGAGCCGCTCGGTCTTGATGCCCGACAGGCGTGCGGCCTTGATGTTGCCGCCCAGCGCGTAGATGCGCCGCCCGATCGTCGTGCGGGTGGTGACGAAGCGGTAGATCATCACCAGCACGAACATGACCAGCAACACGTTCGGCAGGCCGCGATACGAACTCATCTGGTACGCGAAGGCCAGGATCACCGCGGTGATAATGCCGTTGCGGGCGATGAACGAGGCCAGGCTGTCCGGCGAGCCTCCGTGGCGGACCTGAACGGAGCGGCGCTGCCAGTTCATGCCGAGCAGGAGGAGCGCGAGCACGAGCCCCATCAGCATCGCGGTCCAGGGCCCGGCGAAGTTGACCAGGAAGCCTTTGGAAAGGAGCTGGAACACCTCCGGGAACGGCCCGATCGAGGCGCCCTGCAACAGCGCGAGCGTCAGGCCCCGGAACACCAGCATGCCGGCGAGGGTGACGATGAAGCTCGGGATCCCGAGATACGCCACGAACGCGCCCTGCAGGCCGCCGATGGCGGCGCCGACCGCGAGGCACACGATGGTCGCGGTGAACGGGTCGATGCCGTAATGCACCATGAGCAGACCCGCCAGGGCGCCGACGAAGCCGACGATTGAGCCGATCGACAGGTCGATATGGCCGGCCACGATGACCAGCAGCATGCCCAGCGCCATCACGACGACGTAGCTGTTCTGCAGGATCAGGTTGGTCAGGTTGAGCGGCTGGAACAGCACGCCGTTCGTCGTGTACTCGAAGAACAGCGTGATCAGCAGCAGGGCGATCACCAGCCCGTAATCCCGGAACTGCGAGGTTCCCAGGAAGCCGCGCTTGGCGCGCGCATCGGCAGCGGGCTTGGCGTCCGGGACGGACTCGGGACCGGGGGGCATCGTCTTGGCCGCAGAGGTCTCGGTCATGCGTTCAGTTCCTTCGAGCGCATGATCGCGCGCATGATCGCCTCCTGGCTCGCCTCCGAGCGCTGGAACTCACCCACGAAACGCCCCTCGTTCATCACGTAGATGCGGTCGCACATGCCGAGTAGCTCAGGCATCTCGGACGAGATCATCAGCACGCCCTTGCCGCCCTCGGCCAGCTCGTTGATGATCGCGTAGATTTCGTACTTGGCGCCGACGTCGATGCCCCGAGTCGGCTCGTCCAGGATCAGCACCTTGGGGTGCGTGAACAGCCACTTGCTCAGCACGACCTTCTGCTGGTTGCCGCCGGACAGGTTTACGGTCTGCTGCGCGACTCCGAAGGAGCGGATGCGCATCTTCGCGCGATAGTCGGTGGCGACGCCGCACTCCTTGTCCTCGTCGATCACCGCGGCCCTGGACACGCCCGGCAGGTTCGCCAGCGTGGTGTTCTTGGTGATGGTCTCGTCGAGCACGAGGCCGAGCTGCTTGCGGTCCTCGGTGACGTAGGCGATGCCCGCCGTGATCGCCTTGCCGATGGACGAGACGTCGGCGTCCCGGCCTTCGATCCGGACTTGGCCCGAGATGCCCTGGCCGTAGGCGCGGCCGAACAGGCTCATGGCGAGTTCGGTGCGGCCCGAGCCCATCAGGCCGGCGATCCCGACGATCTCGCCCTTGCGGACGGTGAGGCTGACGTTGCGCACCACCGCCCGGTCGGCGTGGACGGCGTGGTGCACCGTCCAGTTGCGCACCTCCAGCATCACGTCGCCGAGCCGCGGCTCGCGGGCCGGATACCGGTTCGCCATCTCGCGGCCGACCATGCCCCGGATGATTCGGTCCTCATCGACGGTGCCGTCACGGCAATCCAGCGTCTCGACCGTGGTGCCGTCGCGCAGAACCGTGATCCGGTCGGCGACCTTGGAGATCTCGTTGAGCTTGTGGGAGATCAGGATCGACGCGATACCCTGTTCCCGAAAGCTGACGAGCAGGCGCAGGAGCGCGTCACTGTCCTTTTCGCTCAGGCTCGCGGTCGGCTCATCGAGGATGAGCAGCTTCACCTTCTTCGAGAGCGCCTTGGCGATCTCCACGAGCTGCTGCTTGCCGACGCCGAGATGGGTGACCAGCGTTTCGGGGTTCTCCTCGAGCCCCACGGTCCTCAGGAGGTCGACCGCCCGGCTGAACATCCGGTCCCGGTCGATGATGCCGAACCGGGCCGGCTCGTTGCCGAGGAAGATGTTCTCGGCGATCGACAGGAACGGAACCAGCGCGAGTTCCTGGTGGATGATGACGATCCCGACGCGCTCGCTGTCCGAGATGTCCCGAAACGCGCTGAGGCGGCCCTCGTAATGGATCTCGCCCTCGTAGGTTCCGTGCGGGTAGACCCCGCTCAGGACCTTCATCAGCGTCGACTTTCCGGCGCCGTTCTCCCCGACCAGGGCATGGATCTCGGCCGGCCGGATCGTCAGGTTGACGTCGGAGAGCGCCTTGACGCCGGGAAATGTCTTCGTAATCCCTCGCATTTCGAGGACGGGCTGCATGCGACCAATTCCGGCTCATCGTTCAGATGTCGGCAGCCGATGCCGGGGATGCCGGCATCGGCCAGGATCGATCGGGACCGGACCCCGGCCCCGCCGCGCTTATTTCAGCTGGTCGAGCGTGTAGTAGCCGGTTTCCACGAGGACCGGCTTCCAGTTATCCTTGGTGACGACGACCGGCTTCAGCAGGAAGGACGGGACGATCTTCTTGCCGTTGTTGTAGGTTTTGGTGTCGTTCACCTCGGGCTGCTTGCCGTTCTCGATGGCGTCAATCATCGCCACAGTTACCTTGGCCAGCTCGCGCGTATCCTTGAACACGGTCGAGTATTGTTCGCCGGCGATGATGGACTTGACCGATTGCAGCTCGGCATCCTGGCCGCTGACCACCGGCATCTTCAGGCTGCCGGAGCCGTAGCCGACGCCTTTGAGCGACGAGATGATGCCGATCGAGATGCCATCGTAGGGCGACAGGACCGCATCGAGCTTGGCACTGCCGTAATAGGCCGAGAGCAGGTTATCCATGCGTGCCTGGGCGGTGGCCGGATCCCAGCGCAGGGTCGAGACCTTGTCCATTCCGGCTTGGCCAGAGCGCACGACCAGTTTCTTCGCGTCGACATACGGCTTCAGCACCGACAGCGCGCCGTCGTAGAAGAAGTAGGCGTTGTTGTCGTCCGGCGAGCCGCCGAACAGCTCGATGTTGAACGGGCCCTTGCCGTCCTTCAGCCCGAGCGCGTCGACAATCGAGTTGGCCTGCTGCACGCCAACCTGGAAGTTGTCGAACGTGGCGTAGAAATCGACGTTCGGGGTTCCCTTGATCAAGCGGTCGTACGCGATGACCTTGACGCCGGCATCCTTGGCTTTCGACAGCACGTCACTGAGCGTCGTGCCGTCGATCGACGCGATCACGAGGACTTTTGCCCCTTTGGTGAGCATGTTCTCGATCTGGGCGAGCTGATTCGGGATGTCGTCGTCGGCGTATTGCAGGTCCGGCTTGTAGCCCTTGGCGGACAGCTGCTTCACGATGTTGTTGCCGTCGTCGATCCAGCGCTGAGACGACTTGGTCGGCATGGCGACACCGATCAGGTCGCCGCCGGCGGCGAGCGCCTCCGGCACGGCGATGCCGGCCAGCATCGTGGCAGCGAGCGCGAGCCTCAAGAATGACTGCTTGGTGATCATCAAGTCCCCCCGGTCGTATTGTCGTCCCGCGCGCCGGATCGGCGCACGCCGCGTTGAGCGAATGCTTTTTTTGATTGACGGACGTCGTCGGCAGATCGGCGCCCTATAGCCAACTCTGCGCGAGAACTTCCTCGGCGAGCCGATCCCGACGTGTTGGGACGGTCACCAGTCTTCGGCACCGGCACCGGCGGCCCGGTCGTCCGACGGACGCCCGGTGACGGAACTGGCGAAGGCGGCGCACGGCTTACGAGGGCCCTCGCCCCGCGCGCGACCGAGTTCGTAACTCGGCCGTTTTTGTTGAGCGATTTGTATGAGTTATAAAACGGTGCGTCAATCGGCGCCGCGCAGAGCACACGGAAAAAGCGTGGATGCTGTTGAAGGCGGTTGCGCCGTGTGGGCGGGGCCGCGCCGGCAGGCGACGGCCCGGGATTTCAGCCGCGTCCGACGAACGGCATCTTGGTCGCCATCACGGTCATGAACTGGACGTTCGCCTCCAGGGGAAGGTTCGCCATCATCAGCACCGCGTCGCCGACATGGTCCGGGTCCATCACCGCCTCAGGCCGCGTCGAGCCATCGGGCTGCGCGACGCCGGCCTTCATCTTGCCGCCCATCGGGGTGTCGGCGTTGCCGATATCGATCTGGCCGCAGGCGATGTCGTAGGCGCGCCCATCCAGCGAAGTCGCCTTGGTCAGGCCGGTCACGGCGTGCTTCGTCGCCGTGTAGGCGATCGAATTCGGCCGCGGGGCATGGGCCGAGATCGAACCATTGTTGATGATCCGGCCGCCACGGGGATCCTGGTCGCGCATGATCCGGAAGGCGTGCTGGGTGCACAGGAACAGCGCCGTCAGGTTGGTGTCGATCACCTGGCGCCAGGTCTCGAGCGGCAGATCCTCCAGCGGGACAGCCGGGGCACCGATCCCGGCATTGTTGAACAGCAGGTCGAGACGGCCGAACCGGCCTTTGGTCTGCGCGAACAGGTTGGCGATCGACTCCGGGTCGGTCACATCGGTGGGCACCACGAGGGCGCGGCCGGGCTCGATCCGCGCCGCGACCTCGTCGAGCGGCGCCTGCCGCCGCCCGGACAGCACGACGGTCCATCCGGCCCCGGCGAGCGCCAGGGCCGAAGCCTTGCCGACCCCCGTCCCCGCTCCGGTCACGATCGCGATCCGACCAGCCACCGACATCGCCGCCTCCCTGTTCCATGACGTTGCCCCGGCTGTACCGGACCGCCGTGGCGGCGCGAAGGGCGATCCGTTTCAGATGCATGGGGACCGTAGCGACCGGCAACACGCTATGGTGGAGATGACGGTACGCGGGATCGGGAGCGGCGGGATGCGGGCCTTTCGGGAAACAGGTGCGATCGCGGCCGCAGCGGAGCGCAGATGAGCGCACCCGAGATCCCGTTCCTGGCCGGACTTGACGCGGCGGCGGTCTCGGCCGTCCGTGCCCGCATGGTCTCGATGGCGGTGCCAGCCGGCCGGACCCTGTTCGAGCAGGGCGATGTCGGCGACGCGCTCTACACGCTGGTTTCCGGCGCGGTCGGCGTCTCGACGCGCGATCGCCACGGGATCTTCACCCGGATCGCCCGGCTGCGCCCACCCGAGACCTTCGGCGAGATGGCGCTCCTGTCCGAGGCGCCGCGCGCCGCGACCGTCATGGCACTGCGGGATTCGCAGTTCCTGTGCCTGACACGCGCCGCCTTCGAGACCGTGATCACGGAGCATCCGCACACGCTCCTCTACTTCGCCCGCATGCTCGCCGAGCGCCTGCGCACGCTCTACGACGGCCATTCGGTGCATCAAGCGCCGCGCACCTTCGTGGTTCTGGCGGTGACGGATGGCCCGGACCCGGAGCCGCTCGCCCACGACTTCGCCGCCGCCCTCGACGCGATCCTGCCGGGGAAAACGGCTTGCCTGAGCCGGTGGCCCGATGGGGCCGACGAGGACTGGGTTCACGCCTTCGAGGCCCGGCATGCGCGGACGGTGTTCGTTGCGCGGGACATCGGCGACGCGTGGTCGCGGCTGAGCCAGCGCCTCGGCGACCATGTTCTGTTGCTTGCCGAGCCCGGCGCGCCGCCGCGCCCCGGCGTGACCGCCTATCTGGAGCGGGTGCGGTCCGACTGGATCCGCATGGACCTGGTGGTGCGCCAGGACCCCGCGGCATCGCGCCCGAAGGCCCTGCACCCGCAGGTCGCTGGCCTGCCCGTTGCGATGCGGGTCCAGGTCCGCCCCGGCCGGCACCTCGACGTCCGTCGGCTTGCACGGCTGGCCAGCGGGGTCGGGCGGGGACTGGTGCTCGGCGGGGGCGGCGCGCGCGCATTTGCCCATCTCGGCGTGCTCCAGGCCCTGGACGAGGCCGGCTGTCCGCCGGACTTCGTGGGCGGCACCAGCATGGGAGCGATCATCGCCGCCAGCCTCGCCATGGGCTGGAGCCTCGCCGAGATCCAGGCGCAGACCGAGGCCTCGTTCGCCGGCCGCAGCCTGATAAACGATTACACTTTGCCCATCCACGCCCTGACGCGGGGTTCCAAGGTCGACGCAGGTCTCGCCGAACGCTACGGCGGCGCGCGGATCGAGGACCTGTGGCTGCCGTATTTCTGCGTGTCGTCGAACCTGACGACCGGGCGGGCGATGATCCACCGCGCCGGGGACCTGCCCAAGGCCTTGCGGGCGAGCATCGCGATCCCGGGACTGCTGCCCCCAGTCCTGTGCGAGGCGGGCGTGCTGGTCGACGGGGGCATGATGAACAACGTGCCCGCGGACGTCGCCGCCGAACTGGAGCGTGGTCCGGTCCTGGCCGTCGATGTCGGCAGCGACCGCGCGTTCCAGGACATGCCCATCCGGGGCTGGCGCGGCCGGCTCCTGCGCAGGTTGATCGGCTCGCCGGCCGCGATGCCGGGCCTGGCGCCGCTCTTGTTGCGCGCGGCCACCGTGTCGAGCGATGCGCAAACCATGATGGCCGCGGCCCACGCCACGGCCCTGCTCAGACCGCCGCTCGCCGGCATCGATCTGCGCGCGTGGTCGAGCTTCCGGGAATCGGCCGAGCTCGGTTACCGGGACACCCGCGCGAACATCGAGGCCGGACATCTGGCGCAGTGGCTCGATCCGATGCGCTGACCGATCGCCGGATCGCGCAGGGCGGTCGCGCGTGTGCCAGCACACCGTGGCGACGAGCAGGGGGTAACCAGATGCCCCGGTCAACGATCTTCCCTGAGACGAAGACACGCTGAGCTCGAAGACGATGACTACGAATTCTTCAGGACCACGCAACCGGACCGATAGCGCGCGGGCATCAAGCCTACGGGATGGCGATGGCGCACCCTATGTCCCCGCCTCGGGAGCCCTGCTGCACGGTGCCGCCTTCGTCCTGCTCTGTCTCTGGACGCGGACATCTCCGGATCGGCTCAGGGACCAACTCGCGGCCGAGGCGGGCGCCTGTTCCGCCCTTGGCTTCTGACGGGATGGATGCACGGCCGGCGGCCCACGTGAGCCGTTGGGCCTGACGGAGCACGGGATCGGATGAACGATGTAGCGGGCGTTGCGATGCGCCGGGTCGTCCTGCCGGAGGTGACCCTGCACGTGGCCGAGGCCGGTCCGCAGGCGGGTCCGCCGACCATCCTCCTGCACGGCTTTCCCGAATCCTGGTACGGCTGGCGCCATCAGATCGGAGCGCTCTCGGAGGCAGGCTTGCGGCTGGTCGTGCCCGATCAGCGCGGTTACGGCCTCAGCGACAAGCCGCACGGCATCGCCGCCTACCATCTCGACCGGCTGGCCGGTGACGTGATCGCCCTGGCCGACGCCTGCGGCTTCCGGACGATCCGCCTCGTCGGCCACGATTGGGGTGGGCTGGTCGCGTGGTGGGTCGCCAGCCTGTATCCCGACCGCATCGACCGGCTCGCGATCCTCAACGCGCCGCATCCGGGCATTGTCGGATCCTACATCCGCCGCCACCCGGGGCAGTGGCTGCGGAGCTCCTATGTCGGCCTGTTCCAGATCCCCGTGCTGCCCGAGCGGCTGCTGACGGCGGATCGGTGCCGGGCCTTGCGGCGGGCGCTGACCCGCACGAGCCGGCCCGGGGCCTTCGCGGCTTCGGACCTCGACCGCTATGTCGAGGCCTGGCTGCAGCCGGGCGCGATGACCGCCATGCTGAACTGGTACCGTGCCTTGGCGCAGTTGCCGCGGACGGCGCCGCCGCGGGTCCGCGTGCCGACCCTGATCCTCTGGGGCAAGCAGGACACCGCCCTGCAATCCGGCCTCGCGGAGGCGAGCCTGGATCTCTGCGAGGACGGGCGGATCGCGTGGTTCCCAAGCGCGAGCCATTGGCTCGCTCACGAAGAGCCGGTGGCCGTCAACAGCGCGTTGCAAGCGTTTCTGGTCTGAATCACGATCCCGGGCCGACCCCGCACATCTCTTCGACGGGCTGTCTGCGTTCAGTGCCGATCCCGGAAAGCCTGCATCCGGCCCGGTCTCGTGCGTGTCGAGCCGACGAAAGTCTCACGGTTTCGGCAGTCGAGCGCTTAATTCATCTCAGAAGTTGTATTATCATGACCTCGATTTAGCTCAAGGTAGGTCTATCGACGAAACACGCTCTGGACCTTGGGACAATCTGATTTTTCCATCGATTGGACTGAATCTTTTTCAGCAGAGTCTTGGGAACTTCGCCAGCCGCAGATCATTATGGATCGCCTTCTCGAAGTCGGATGGAGTATTTTAAAAATGTCTTTTCGTTCACTGCTGACCGCTAGCTTGGTCTTGGGCGGTCTCGTCGCCGGAACGGCGGCGGTTCAGGCGGCCCCGGCGCTGCCGCAATCGGGCCTGACGGGTCACGACATGATCGATCAGGTCGCGATGCATCACCGCCACGATCACCGGATGCACCGTCATCATTCCACGCGCCATCAGCGCCGGATGCGCCGCATGAATACGATGCACCACGGCAACCCGAACTCGAAGAACCCGTCGCGGCCGGGCTACCAGCAGAACCTGGGCAGCACCACCGGCGGCCCGCGTTACTGAGCCGTCACTCCCAAATCGAATGACAGCCCGGCGCCGCAAGCGCCGGGTTTTTCTATGTCGGAGCGACGGCATCCACCGACGATGACGGCTTCTCCCCAGGCGCGTAGCCCGGGACGGCCTGATTCGGCAGACGCACTCTGCTAAGAGGCGCCATGGCCCGAACCGCCGTCCGCATCGCCGACACACCGCCCGCCGCCAGCCTGGATCCGGCCGGCGCAACGCCGATGATGGCGCAGTACATCGAGATCAAGGCGGCTAACCCCGACTGCCTTCTGTTCTACCGGATGGGGGATTTCTACGAGCTGTTCTTCGGCGACGCCGAGATCGCGTCGCGGGCTCTCGGGATCGTGCTGACCAAGCGCGGCCGGCACGGTGGCGCCGAGATCCCGATGTGCGGCGTGCCGGTCGACCGCGCCGACGACTACCTCAGCCGCCTGATCGCGCTGGGCAACCGGGTCGCGGTCTGCGAGCAGACCGAGGATCCCGCCGAAGCCAAGCGGCGCGGCCCGAAATCGGTGGTGCGACGCGAGGTGGTCCGCCTCGTCACGCCGGGCACGATCACGGAGGATCGCCTCCTCGATCCGGCCAGCGCCAACCTCCTGCTGGCGATCGGCCGACGCAAGACCGGGGAGGGGGCCACGGCGTACGGCCTCGCCGCCATCGACATCTCCACCGGCCGCTTCTCCCTGAGCGAGGTCTCGGGCGGCGATCTCGCCGGCGCCATCGCCCGACACGATCCCCGGGAGATCGTCCTGTCGGAGGCGATCCACGCCGATCCGGCGCTGGCGCGGATCTGGCAGGAGAGCCGGGCCGCGATCGTCCCCCTGGCCCAAGCCGAACTGGAGCCCGCCGCGGCCGAGCGGCGGGTGCGCGAGCAATACGGGGTCTCGACCCTCGACGGCTTCGGCAATTTCACCCGCGCCGAGATCCAGGCCGCCGGGACCGGGCTCCTCTACATCGCCCGCACGCAGCTCGCCGCCCGGGCGCCCCTCTCGGTGCCGAGCCGCGAGGAGGCTGGGTCGACGCTCGCCATCGACGCTGCCACTCGCGCCAACCTGGAGCTGACCCGCACGCTCTCGGGCGAGCGCACCGGCAGCCTGCTCGACACGATCGACCGGACCGTCACCGCCAACGGCGCCCGCCTGCTGGCCGAGCGCCTGGCGGGGCCGCTCACCGACCTGGAGCGCATCGCCCGCCGGCACGAGACCGTCGCGTATCTCGTCGAGGACCACGGCCTCCGGAAAGCGATCCGCGAGACGCTGGCCCGGGCCCCCGATCTGGCGCGGGCGCTCTCCCGGGTCGGGTTGGGGCGCAGCGGCCCCCGGGACCTGGCCGCGATCCGGGACGGGCTGTCGGCCGCCGCCGGCCTCGGGGCGGTCCTGACGCAGGCCGGCGTAGGCACACCGGAGCTTGCGGAGGTCGCCGAGGCCCTGGGGGCGGCCGATCCGGCCCTGGCGACGTCGCTGCAGGCCGCGTTGGCCGACGAGCTGCCCCTGTCCCGGCGGGACGGCGGCTTCGTCAAAGCGGGGTTTTCCGCGGCGGTGGACGAAGCCCGGCTGCTCGGCCAGGATTCGCGCAAGGTCGTCGCGGCACTCCAGGCCCGCTACGCCGAGGAGACCGGCTGCCGGACGCTGCGGATCAAGCACAACAACCTGCTCGGATATTTCATCGAGGTTCCGCAATCGGTGGGTGAGGCCTGCCTCAAGGGCCTTCAGCGGGACTTCGTGCATCGCCAGACCATGGTCGATGCGATGCGCTTCACGAGCGTCGAATTGGGCGACCTGGAGCGAAGGATCTCCGGCGCTTCGGACCGCGCGCTGGCGCTCGAATCCGCGATCTTCGAAGAATTGGCCGGCCGTATCGTCGAACAGTCTTCGCAGACTGCGCGCGTCGCCGAAGCCCTGGCGTCGCTCGACGTCGCGGCCAGCAACGCCGAACTCGCGGTCGAGCTGGACTGGCGGCGGCCCGAGGTGGACGATACCCTGGCCTTCGCGATCATCGGCGGTCGTCACCCGGTGGTTGAGGCCGCGTTGCGCCGGGCGGGCGAGCCGTTCATTGCCAACGATTGCGACCTGTCGGGCGAGACGCGTGGCCGGATCCGACTGATCACCGGCCCGAACATGGGCGGGAAGTCGACCTTTCTACGCCAGAACGCCCTGATCGCCGTGCTGGCCCAGATGGGCGCGTTCGTTCCGGCGGCGTCGGCGCAGATCGGGCGGGTCGACCGCCTGTTCTCCAGAGTGGGCGCCGCCGACGACCTGGCGCGCGGGCAATCGACCTTCATGGTCGAGATGGTCGAGACCGCCGCGATCCTCAATCAGGCGAGCCGGCGCTCCCTGGTGATCCTGGACGAGATCGGCCGAGGCACCGCGACCTTCGACGGGCTGTCGATCGCCTGGGCCTGCCTCGAGCACCTCCACGAGGCCAATGCCTGCCGGGCACTGTTCGCCACGCACTTCCACGAGTTGACGGCGCTCGGCGACCGGCTGGCGCGGCTCGACAACGCGACCCTGAAGGTGGCCGAGCACCGCGACGGCGTGGTCTTCCTGCATGAGGTGGTGCCGGGCATCGCCGAGCGCAGTTACGGCCTCCAGGTGGCGCGTCTGGCCGGGCTGCCGGCCAGCGTGGTCACCCGCGCCGGGGCGATCCTGAAGAGCCTGGAGAAGGCGGAGCGCGGGCGTCCAGCGCGGGCCAGGATCGACGACCTGCCGCTGTTCGCAGCCCTCGCCCCGCCACCGCCGCCGGAACCGCCGGCCGAGGATCCGATCGGCACGCTGCTCGACACCATCGATCCGGACGCGCTGACGCCCCGGGAGGCGCTGGACGCGCTCTATCGGCTCAAACGCGAGCGGGCGGAGAAGCGGTGATCGCGGCGTAAGAGGGGTTCCCGCCAAGCCTCCTCATCCTGGAGTGCTGCGCAGCAGCCTCGCGCCGTCGCCTCGACTTGGGGGATTTGATAGGAGCGTTGGGTCTGCAGATTTACGGCGCCGGAGCAAAATGAAAGCCGTCCGGCGCGCCATGCTCCGGCGCACGGCCGGCCCGGCGGTCGCCGACCCAGTCCAGGATGCTGGCGACGACGCGCTCGCTATAGGGCTTGGCGATCACCCCGATGGCACCCGCGAAGTCGTCCGGGATGCGCTTCGCGTTGGCGGTCATGAACACCACGGTGATCCGCGGATCCGCCGAGAGCGCCCGGGCGACCTCGACGCCGGTGGGGCCGTCGACCAGGTGGATGTCCACGAAGGCGACGTCCGGAGTGGCGGAGCGCCCCAGCGCGATCGCCTCGGTCGAACTCCCCGCGATGCCGACCGTGACGTGCCCGAGATCGTCGAGCAGGCATTCGAGTTCGAGGGCGATCAGCACCTCATCCTCGACCACGAGGATGCGGAGCGCAGCGTCCGTGCCGGCATTCCCGCCCCTCATGCGCTGTCCCCATCCCGTTGCAGGGCCCACCAGCGGATCGCGGATCCGGGGAGGCTCCAGGTTCTTCATCGAGCATCGACGCGGTCCGAGAGCCAGCATCCGGCCTTCGGGATGGTGTTCAGGGGCACTGAGCTTGAGGCCTTTGGGCCGAAGACTCAAGCCGGCGCCAGGAGCGGGATATCGATCTGGACATGGGTGCCGGGTCCGGCATCAACCCAGGCGATGGTGCCTCGCAGCTGGCGCACCACCATCTCTACGAGATTACGACCGAAACCGGCGGGGTTCGGGGCCGCCGCCGCGATGCCGACGCCGTCGTCGCGGATCGTCAGGCGCATCCCGGACTCGGTGCGACGGGCAGTGATCGAGACGCGGCCCTCGCGCGCATCCGGGAAGGCGTGACGCAGGGCGTTCGCGGTCAGCTCGTGGATGAGCAGGGCGAGCGGTGCCGCCATGGCGGCCGCCACCGAGATCGGCTCGACCTCCGCCTCGACGCGTCGCGTCTCGTGATCGAGGCCGGCATTCACGTCGGATAGGAACTCGGCCGCGAAATCGCCGAGGTTGAAGTGGGTGCAGTCGCCCTCGGAGTAGAGCATCCGGTGCGCGGTCGAGAGCGCTCCGATCCGCTCGGCCATGCCCTGGAGCGCGTCCCGGGCCTCGCCCTCCGGCGTGCGCCGGGCCTTCAGCAGCATCAGCGAGGAGATAACCTGAAGATTGTTCTTCACCCGATGGTCGACCTCGTGAAGCAGAGCGGTCTTCTGCTCCAGAGCCGCACTGAGGTCATGGGTGCGGGTCGCGACCAGGCGCTCCAACTCGTCGTTGTTCACCCGCATGGTGAACTCGCGTTCGCGGGTGTGGGTCATGTCGGATTGCGCCGCGTAGAAATACGCGAGGCCGGCCGCGTCGTGGACCGGCGTGATCGTCATGGCGCTCCAGTAGGGCGAGCCGTCCTTGCGATAGTTCAGCAGCTCGGAGCTGATCGAATCACCGGCTTCGACGGCGGCCCGGATCCGGGCCACCTCGGACTTGTCGGTTCCAGGCCCCTGGAGCATGCGGCAGTTGCGTCCGACCAGTTCATGGACGGCGAAGCCGCTCAATGCCAGGAACGCGTCGTTGACCCAGGAGATCGGGTTGTCGGGCGCACGCGCGTCGGTGATCACCATCGGGGACGGCGAACGGGCAAAGGCATCGACCAGCATCGCGTTTGGCGGACTGGGCTCGGGGCGGGCACTCAACGCATCATTCCACACTCGATCGACCCGGCTTTAGGATACGGCAACGCCGATCACGCCCCGCGCATGCAGGACGTGGAGACCACGTTAAGCAGGCATCGACCATGATTTAGGCGCACGGCCCCCCGATTCAGCCAAGACCCGAACGGCGCAAGGCTGCCACGATTTCGCGGGATCAAGGCCATTAAGGCTCAGGAGTTCCATGCCATGGCCAACCCGCCACAGGCTGCGCGCCGCTTTCACCTGCGCGACATCGTCGAGGATCGCCGAATCCTGCTGATGCTGGCGCTCGGATTCTCCTCCGGGCTGCCGCTCCTGCTGGTGCTCGGGACCTTCACGCTCCGGCTCGCCTTCTCGGATATCGACGTGCGGGCGATCGGCCTGTTCAGCTACGTCGCGCTGCCGTACTCGCTGAAGTTCCTGTGGGCCCCGGCGATCGACCGGCTGAACGTGCCGGTGCTGAGCAGGCTGCTCGGCCGGCGGCGGGCCTGGATGGTGACCACGCAGGCCGCCGTCGCCCTGTGCCTGATCCTGATGGCCTTCTCGGACCCGAAGACCAACCTGGCGCTGCTCGGCTTCGGGGCCTTCCTGGTGGCCTTCTGCGCGGCGAGCCAGGATGTGGTCGTGGACGGCTGGCGCATCGACGCCGCCGGCAGCGACTTCCAGGGCATCCTGGCGGCGACCTCGAACCTCGGCTACCGGCTCGGGCTGATCGCGGCCGGCGCCGGGGCCCTGTTCATCGCCTCGTCCGGGGGCTGGACGCTGGCCTACCTGATCATGGCGGCCCTGATGCTGGTCGGGATGATCGCCGCGCTGCTGGCGCCGGCCTTCGACGCACCCGCGCGGGTGCAGGCCGACGCGGCCGGGCATTCCCGGTTCTGGTCCATGCGCCGGGCCGTGCTGGAGCCGCTGACCGAGCTGCACGGCCGCTTCGGCGGCGCGCTCTGGGGCATCCTGCTGCTGGTGGCGCTCTACCGTCTGCCGGATTTCCTCTCGGGCGTGATGGCGAGCCCGCTCTATCGGACGCTGGGCTTCGACCTCAAAGAGATCGCAACCGTCACCAAGCTGTACGGCATCTGGGTCGGCATCGCGGGGGGCTTCGCGGGCGGTTGGGCCCTGGCGCGGCTCGGCCTGTTCCCGACGTTGCTGCTCGGCGCCTTCCTGGCCGCCTCCTCGCACCTGTCCTTCGCCTGGCTGTCGGCCGGCGCTCCCGAGATCTGGCGCCTGACGGTGGCGATCTCGATCGAGAACTTCTGCGGCTCCTTCGCCGGCATCGTGCTGATCGCCTACATGTCGAGCCTCACCAGCCCGGCCTACGCGGCGACGCAGTACGCACTGTTCTCCTCGCTCTACGCCCTGCCGGGCAAGCTGGTCGCGGGGTCGTCCGGCTTCGTCGTGGCGGCGATCGGCTATCCGGCCTTCTTCGTGATGACCTCCCTGGTCGGGATCCCGGTGCTGATCCTCTGCCTCGCGGTCGGGCGGCGCGGGCAGCGTCAGGACGAGGCTGCGGCACGGGCGGCGGACGAGGCGGGGAACCGCATCCCGGCGCCCGAGCTTCCTTCCACGGCGCGGGCTTCCGGCACCGCGTGATGCGATCAGATCCAGGAATTCACGGATGAGCACGAGCGATCTCACTCGCGCCGACGCGACGATGCCGGCGCCGATCCCCGAAATCGCCTTGAGCGAGGCGGACCTCGCCGCCCTGCGCCGGGCCGTGGCGGTACTGGAGCGGCCGAGCCTGGCCGCCCGCCTGTCCTCGGCGGCCGGCGCCCCGCTCGACATCATCGGCCGCTCGCTGCCCGCCCCGGTGACGGAGGCCGTCGGCCGCTTCCACCGAGGCGGCGATGCGCGGCGCGCTGCGGGTCGCCCTGGCGACGCTGCCGCGCAGGGACGTCGTTCCCACCGCGGGCACCGAGATCGAGGCAGTCGCCGCCAAGGCGGACAGCCGGCTGACCCGTCTGCTCGGCTCGGGCGACACCAAGCACAAGGCGTTCGCGGCGCTGTCCGGGGCGCTGGGCGGCGCGTTCGGGCTGGCGACGCTGGCCGTCGAGCTGCCGGTTTCGACCACGCTGATGCTCCGCTCGATCGCCGAAATCGCCCGCGACGAAGGCGAGGACCTGGAAACGCCAGAGGGTGCCTTGGCCTGCGTCCAGGTCTTCGCCCTGGGCGGACGCACCGCGGCCGAGACGGAGGCGGGCTCGGCATTGACCGAGAGCGGCTATTTCGCGGTCCGGGCGGCCCTGGCCAAGACCCTGGCGGAGGCCGCACGCTACGCCGGCAGCAAGACCCTGCTCGACCAGTCGGCTCCGGCCCTGATCCGGTTCACGGCGCAGATCGCGGCCCGGTTCGGCCTCGTGGTCTCGCAGAAGGTCGCAGCCCAGGCCGTCCCCGTGCTGGGCGCCTTCGGCGGCGCCGCGGTGAACACCGCCTTCATGAGCCACTTCCAATCGACCGCCCGGGCGCATTTCACGGTCCGGCGGCTCGAGCGGGCCTACGGTCCGGTCGCCGTGCGGGCGGCCTACGAGGTGGAGAAGGCGGCGCTGGGGGCGGCCTGAACGCGCGTCGCCGCCTGAACGGACTTGCGGTCGGCAGCCTCGCTGTCGTCGGGACGGACCGCCTCGGCATTCCGGGTTCGCCTGTGGCCCCGTGAGGCACGCCGAGCGGAACGGCGATCGTATCCCGGATCCGCCTTGATCCGCCTTCCCGGTCCCGCCAGAAACGATCCGTCTGACGCGCAGCGATGGAGGCGATCCTGATCAGCAACGCGGAGATGGTGATGCGGCTCGCCTTGGCGGCGCTGGCCGGCAGCGTCATCGGGCTGGAGCGCGAGCGGCTGCTCTGGGCGGCGGGCCTGCGGACGCACATGCTCGTCTGCGTCGGCTCCTGCCTGATCATGATCGTCTCGGCCTTCGGCTTCAGCGACGTGCTCGGCACCAAGAACGTCGTGCTCGATCCCTCCCGCATCGCCGCGCAGGTCGTCTCGGGAATCGGGTTCCTCGGCGCGGGCACGATCCTGCTGCGCGGCGAGGTCGTGAAGGGGCTCACCACGGCGGCAAGCCTGTGGGGCGTGGCGGCGATCGGGCTCGCGATCGGCAGCGGGCTTTATGTGCCGGCTTTGGCGACGACGGTCCTGGTGGTCGGCATCCTGGCGGGGATCAAGCCGTTCGAGGAACGCTGGCGCGAGCGGATGCGGTCCCAGACCCTGCGCATGACCGTCCGCAAGGGCGAGATGTCGATCGACACCCTCCATGCGGTGACCGGCGAGCGCGCCTCGCGGGTGCGCCAGTTCACCACCCGGCCGGCTTCAGACCCGGACCTCGACGAGGTCACCGTCACCTTCGTCCGGCTGTCGCGCACGAGCTTCGAAGCGATCGCCGCCAAGCTGCGCGAGACCGCCGAGGTGGTCTCGGTCGATACCGTCGACAGCTGACGTCTCAGGCCGCCTCGCCGTCCAGGAAGAGGCGATAGGCCGGATTCTCGGTCTCGTCGGTGGCCGGGTAGCCCAACGCCTCGATCGCCGCATCGAACCGTGTGCGCTCGGCCGGCGGCACCGCGATGCCGGCGAGGACCCGGCCGTAATCGGCGCCGTGGTTGCGGTAGTGGAACAGGGTGATGTCGAAGCCCGGCCCCAGCGCGTCCAGGAACTTCATCAGCGCGCCCGGCCGCTCCGGGAACTGGAAGCGGAACAGCCGCTCGTGCGCGACGCCCACCGCCCGGCCGCCGACCATGTAGCGGACATGGACCTTCGCCATCTCATTGTCGCTCATGTCGAGCACGCGGTAGCCGGCCTCGCGCAGGTCGCCGATCAGTCCCTGCTTCTCGCGCTTGCCGCCGGCGATGTTGATGCCCACGAAGATCTGCGCCTCGGAGCCCGGGGCGTGGCGGTAGTTGAACTCGGTGATCGCCCGCGGCCCGAGCGCCCTGATGAACGCCCGGTAGGCGCCGGGCTGCTCCGGGATGGAGACGCCGAGCAGGACCTCGCGCTGCTCGCCGATCTCCGCCCGCTCGGCGATATGGCGCAGGCGGTCGAAGTTGAGGTTCGCCCCCGAAGAGATCGCGATCAGGGTGCCGTCGCCGCCCTCGCGCTCGGCGTAGAGCTTGGCCCCGGCGAGGCTCAGCGCCCCGGACGGCTCCGACACCGCCCGGGTGTCGTCGAAGATATCCTTCACCGCCGCGCACATGGCGTCGGTGTCCACCGTGATGACTTCGTCGAGATGCTCCCGGCAGAGCCGGAAGGTCTCCTCGCCGGCTTGGCGCACGGCGACGCCGTCGGCGAACAGCCCGACCGAGGGCAGGCTGACCCGGGTGCCGGCGGCGAGCGCAGCCGCCATGCAGGCGGCATCCTCGGGCTCGACGCCGATCACCTTGGTGCCGGGCCGCAGGTACTTCACGAAGGTCGCGATCCCGGCGGCCAGCCCGCCGCCGCCCACCGGCACGAAGATCGCCTCGATCGGCCCGGTATGCTGCTCCAGGATCTCCTTGCCGATGGTCCCCTGGCCGGCGATGACCTCGGGATCGTCGAACGGGTGCAGGAAGGTCAGCCCCTGCTCGGCCTCCAGGATCTTGGCGTGGGCCAGGGCCTCGTCGAACGCGTCACCGTGCAGCACCACCTCGGCGCCGCGGGCCCGGCAGGCATCGACCTTGATCGACGGGGTGGTGCGCGGCATCACGATCACCGCCCGGGCCCCGAGCTTGGCCGACGCCAGCGCCACGCCCTGCGCATGGTTGCCCGCGGAGGCGCAGACCACGCCCCGGGCGATCTGGTCCGGGCTCAGGCCCGACATCTTGTTGTAGGCGCCGCGCAGCTTGAACGAGAAGACCGGCTGCAGGTCCTCGCGCTTGAGCAGCACGGGCCGGCCGAGCCGCTTCGTCATCCGGGGCATCGGATCGAGCGGGCTCTCGATCGCCACGTCGTAGACGCGGGCGGTCAGGATCTTGCGGATGTAGTCGGTCATGTTTTTGGGACTTCGGCGCGCGGCGCGGATGGGCCGAGATAAACTCTCGCGCGGCGAGATGCGAGCGGAGGCTCGCTCAGGTCAGAGGCTGGGTCCAATCCTGGCGGCCGTAAAGGACGCGGACGATCAAGATGCCGGCCGCGTGCTCGACATACCCGACGACATGCGCGCGGTACGGATACAGCCGCACCGGAGGCACGAGGTCATCCCGGAAGAAGGCCAGCAGCGGGGTTCTTGGCGAACAGCGCCGTCAGCCCAGCGTAAGACCGCTCGGCTTGGTCGCGGCCGAAGGTGGCGGAACCAGCCACCACCAACACCCAGCCGGTCAAAGATCTGACGGTCTTACCAGTTCGCACGCAGCAGCTGCGCGCGGGACATCCCGGTCAGGTCACCCCACCCGCTCCACGAGCGCCGCCACCCACACCAGCAGCGCCGCCATCTGGGCCATGAAGGTCCCGGCCGAGGCCAGATCCTTCACGGTGCCGATCATCGGGTGGTGGCCGGGGTGGACGTGGTCGCAGAGCTTCTCCACGGCGGTGTTGAGGAACTCGGCGGCCAGCATCAGCAGCAGGCTCACCATCAGGGCGACCCGGACCCAGAGGGTCGCGCCCAGCAGCAGGGCCACCGGCACGCCGAGCGCCAGCAGCACCAGCTCCTGCCGCACCGCCCGCTCGGTGCGGGCGCCGTGGCGCAGGCCGCGCCAGGAATTGAGGAAGGCGAGGACGAGGGCGTTCATCGGGCGGCGCCCTCCGGCACCGACCGGCTGATCCACTTGGCCAGAAGCGGCCCGGTCAGCAGCACCACGAACAGGCGCAGCGTCTGCACGGCCAGCACGAAGGACACGTCCGCCTTCGAGCCGACCGCGATGATCGCCACGGAATCGAGCCCGCCCGGACTGGTGGCCAACACGGCGGTGAGCAGGTCGATCGGCAACAGGAAGGTCAGGCCCCAGCCCCAGGCGCCGCACAGGGTGATCACCGAGAAGGTCGCGGCCAGGATGCCGGGCAGGGCGGAAAAGGTCAGCCGCAGGGTTTCGCGGGTGAAGCGCAGGCCGACATAGATGCCGATGCAGGCGTAGGCGAGTTCGAGGATCGGTGCCGGCAGGGACATCCGCACCAGGCCGCTGGCATGGAGCAGGCTGCCGAGCACCATCGGGCCGATCTGCGCGCCGGCCGGGACCCGGAGGGACAGGGCGACGCCGGCCCCGACCACCGCGACCGCCAGCGTCGCCAGCAGCGAGAGCGCTCCGGTCACCTCGGCCGCCCCGGCGGCGGCGCCCGGGACCGGCGCCTCCATCAGGAACCGAGCGGCCAGCGAGGCCGAGAACACCACGGCGGCGACCCGTACATACTGCATGAAGGCCACGAGCCGCGGATCGGCGCCGAAATCCTCGGCCATCGCCACCATGGCGGAGGCGCCGCCGGGGGAGGAACCCCAGGCCGCCGTGGTCCCGGGCAGCACCCGCAACCGCGTGAGGATCCAGCCGACGAGGCCGCTCGCCGCCACCGTCACCAGCACCACGGCGACGATCAGCGGCCCGTCCTCGAACAAGGTCTGGGCGATCTGCCCGGTCACGGCATGGGCCACCAGACAGCCGATCATCGCCTGCGCGGCGTTGAAGGCGAAGCGCGGCACGTGCAGGCGGGAGCCACCGACCCCGAAGGCGATCGCCGCGATCATCGGCCCGAGCAGGAGCGCGGCGGGGAACCCCGCGTGCAGCAGGCCGAGCGAGACGGCCGCCGACGCGACGGCAAGGGCGGCCCAGAGGCCGAGGCTGCGGGAGGAGGGCAAGGCGACCGGGGGCGGGTTCACCCGTACGGATTGCCGGGCGGAGGCCCGCTACACTGCAATATGGGCTCTGTCACGGCAAAGATTTTTGCAATGCCGATGTCGGGGCTGGCGAGCTACGGTCTTCACAGGGATCGTGATGGCGCGTTTTTCTGAAGCCGAGGCATCTCGCGCGCGCAGGCTCGCCCCGGGGCCTCTCCCGCCCCCGCCCACATCCTGAGGCACCGGAGCGAAGCGGAGGCCTGAGGCACCGGAGCGAAGCGGAGGCCCCCGGAATCGTCGGGGATCGCGCGGCGGGCCCCTCGGGATGGGCGGCCCGGACCGGCGATTTGTCGGGACCGATCCTACGGCCCCCGGCTGAGATCCTCGAAGGCCGCGTCGAGCCGGGTGCGCGCCTCCTTGAGCGCGGTGCGCCGATCCGCCAGCCAGGTCCGGTCGGCATCGAGCCGCGTCCGGGCGGCCGCCAGCATGCGTCGAACCTCCGGGGCTTGCGGTCCGCCGATCCCCTTCGCGGCGTCGATCATGCCGCGGGCCGACAGGGCGGCCCGGAACCGGGCCTCGTCGAGGGGCAGGTCGGGCTTGAGGCCCGAGCCGGCCGCGGCCTCCGCGTAGATCCGCTTCACCTCGGTGAACGGCAGGTCGGCTGGGCGCAGGTCGTGGCTGCGGCCGTAGCTCACCAGTTCGGAGGCGAAATGGTGCCCGAGCCGGAACGGCACGTCGGCCTCGCGCTGGAGCGTGTCGGCAAGCTCCGTGGTGGTGGAATAATCGGCCGCGACCTCGTCGGCGGCCCGTTCCCGGTCGATCACCAGCCCATCGAGGACCCGGGTCCAGCGCCGGCAGGTCTCGGCCGCCTCGGAGACGGTCCGACCTGGGGGCTCGGCCTGGTTGCGCTTGTAGTCCGGCATGCCGGAATCGACGTTGTGGGCCATGATGACGAAGGCCTGCGCGGCGCCGACCACGTCGCTTGCCTTCATGCGCAGGCTGTAGAGCGCGACGGGATTCCGCTTCTGCGGCATGATGCTGCTCGGCCCCGTCAGCGCGCCCTCACGCAGCAGGATCCACGGCCGGGTTTGGTGGTACTGGGCGTAGAGGTCCTGCGCGAAGCTGCCGGCCGTGGTGGCGAGGTTGGCCGACAGGCCGGTCAGCTCCAGGCCGAGATCCATGGGCGCCAGCTGTCCGGCATCGTAGCTGTTCTCCACCGCCGCATCGAAGCCCAGCAGCCCGGCGAGGCGGACGCGATCGACCGGGAAACTCGACGTGCCGAGCGCCGCGGCCCCCAATGGCGAGAGGTTCACGCGCGCCCAGGTCTCGCGCAGGCGATCCCCGTCGCGGGCCAGCGCTCCCGCATAGCCGAGCAGGTAATGACCCAGCGTCGTCGGCTGGGCCTGCACGCCGTTGGTGTAGGCCGGGACGATCGTATCGGCTTCCCGCCCGGCGACATCCAGGAGGGCGGCGCGGGTCTTGTCCAGGGCCTCGGCGAGGTCGAGCAGCCGGTCGCGTTGGTCGAGCTTCAGCACGGTCGGAATGATGTCCTGACGGCTGCGGCCGGAATGCATCCGGGTGGCGTCCGGTCCGGCGATGGCGGTGATCAGCGGCTCGATCCGCAGGTAGTCGTCGGGCCGCTCGGCCCCCGGCCTGGCGGCATCCGCCGCGACCTGATCGAGCGCGCGGGCGATCCGCGCGCCGAGATCGTGTGGCACGATGCCGGCCTCTACGGTCATCACTAGGGAGGCGCGGTCTATGGCGTCGATGCGGGCGAAGCTGTCGTGCGGCTCGGCGCGGGCCGCCGCGGGGGCGAGGAGGGCGAAGAGGGTCGCGATCAGTCTGCGCCGCATGCACATGCTCCAGGGGGTCGCCGTCTCGCGCCGGCCGGGGCATTCTGTCCGATCCGGCGGGTCTTCACACATCACATTGCGAATCGTGTTCACGGCGGCCCGGATTGAAAGCTCCTCGGCGTGCCGGCAGCACGGTTGAGCGAACCAACCCGCTGCCTCGTGAAACATTCGGTCATTCCGGGGCCGCGTCGCGGAGCCCGGAATCCAGAAATGCAATTCGCGCCAAGAGCATGCGTTGGCGGCGGGTCTGGATCCCCTGCTCGCCTGCGGCGCCCCATGATGACGGGCGGGTGAAGGGAAGGCCGTGCCTGAAAGCCCGCATTCCGAAAACCTATGCCGCCCCATCCCGGCACGCAGCCGTGCCGGCCGGTGCGTGCGCCCGAAAGAACGCCGCCAGGTTTGCCAGCCCGGGGGCGCGGGGATCGCTCGCCCGCCAGGCCAACGCGATGGTGCGGCCGGGCCCGTCGACGTCGAAGGCGCGCGTGACGGTCAAGCCGGTCGGGTCGGGGCCGGCGGGCACGGCGAGCGCCGGCAGCAGGGTGTAACCGGTCCCCGCCGCCACCATCGAGCGGAGGGTCTCCAGGCTGGTGGCGTGGCGCCCCATGGAGGAACCGGCGCCGCAGGCCGCGATCGCCTGGTCGCGCAGGCAGTTGCCCTCGTCGAGCAGCAGCAGGTCCGGCCCGGCGATCTCCGTGGCCGACAGGGCGCCGCCGCGGGCCAGCGCATGCTCGGCCGGGCAGGCCAGCCAGAACGGCTCGACGAAGAGCGGCGCCACCGCCAGCCCGACCGGAGGCAGAGGCAGGGAGACTAGGGCGGCGTCGATGCGCCCGTCGCGCAGGCCCTCGACGATCTCGGCGGTGCGGGATTCCGACAGCGACAGTGTCAGCAGCGGGTATTGCTGGCGCAGCGGCCGCAGCACGAGCGGGAAGAAGTAGGGTCCCAGCGTCTGGATCGCCGCCAGCACCAGCCGCCCGGTGAGCGGCGAGCCGCGCCCCTCGGTCGCCAGCGCCAGGAGCCTCTGGGCCTCGGCCAGGACGACGCGCGATTGCCGGACAATCCCCTGTCCGGCCTCCGTGAGGAGGACACGGCGGTTCGAGCGCTCGAACAGGGTCACGCCCAGGGAGGCCTCGAGCTTGCGGACCTGGACGCTCAAGGTCGGCTGGCTGACGTTGCAGCGCTCGGCCGCCCGGCCGAAATGGCCCTCGTCGGCGATGGCCACCACATATTCCAGATCGCGCAGCGACAGGCCCGACAGGTTCATAGGCGGCGTCTATCACGGCGTTTGGGACGATGCATTAGCCAACGCCACATCGGAGGTCCATAACCTCGTCGGAACGGTTCCAGTCTGCTGCGGCGGCCCCATATGCCGATGACAGGCATCACGGAGAGATGAGACGCATGAGCGATCAACGCCCGATCCTGACTACACGCCAGGGCCATCCGGTCCGCGACAACCAGAGCACCCGGACGGTCGGCGAGCGCGGCCCGGCGACGCTCGAGAACTACCAGTTCATCGAGAAGATCACGCATTTCGACCGTGAGCGGATCCCGGAGCGCGTGGTCCATGCCCGCGGCGCCGGCGCCCACGGCTACTTCGAGGCCTACGGCAAGATCGGCAACGAGCCGGCCTCCAAGTACACCCGCGCCCGCGTGCTGAACGAGACCGGCGTGAAGACGCCGATGTTCGTGCGCTTCTCGACGGTGGCCGGCGCCAAGGAGAGCCCGGAGACCGAGCGCGACCCGCGCGGTTTCGCGGTGAAGTTCAAGACCGTCGACGGCAATTGGGACCTGGTCGGCAACAACCTGAAGGTGTTCTTCATCCGGGACGCGATCAAGTTCCCCGACATGATCCACGCCTTCAAGCCGGACCCGGTGACCAACCGCCAGGAAGCGTGGCGCTTCTTCGACTTCGTGGCCCAGCACCCCGAAGCGATCCACATGGTGACGCACCTCAAGTCGCCCTGGGGCATCCCGGCTAACTATCGCGAGATGGAGGGCTCCGGCGTCAACACCTACAAGCTGGTCAACGACCAGGGTGAGGCCGTGCTCTGCAAGTTCCATTGGGAGCCGAAGCAGGGCGTGCGCAACCTGACCTCCGCGCAGGCCGCGGAGATCCAGGGCAAGGACGTCGGCCACGCGACCCGCGACCTCTACGACAACATCAAGGCTGGCAACTTCCCGGAGTGGGAGTTCTGCGTGCAGATCATGCCGGACGGCCCGAACGACCACCTGTCGTTCGATCCGCTGGACGACACGAAGCTGTGGCCGGTGGACCAGTTCCCGCTGCTGCCGGTGGGCCGCATGGTGCTGGATCGGGTGCCGGACAACTTCTTCGCCGAGGTCGAGCAGTCGGCGTTCGGCACCGGCGTCCTGGTCGACGGCATCGACTTCTCGGACGACAAGATGCTGCAGGGCCGGACGCTGTCCTACTCGGACACGCAGCGCTACCGCGTCGGCGCCAACTACCTCCAGCTGCCGATCAACGCGCCGCAGCCGGGCGTGAAGGTCTACTCGAACCAGCGGGACGGCCAGATGACCTATGGGGTCGATGGGACCGGACCGAACAAGCACATCAACTACGAGCCCTCGACGCTCGCCGAGGGCCTGCGCGAGGCCCCGAAGCCGGCCAAGGACTATCACCAGCCGGTGGACGGCAAGCTCGGCCGCTATCAGACCTCGCGCACCGAGGACGACTACACCCAGGCCGGAGTCCGGTACCGCTCGTTCCAGGACTGGGAGCGTGAGGACCTGATCGCCAATCTCGTGGGCGACATGAAGCAGTGCCCGGAAGCCATCCAGTTGCGGATGGTCTGGCACTTCTGGCACGCCGACGAAGATTACGGCCGCCGCGTCGCCGAGGGTGCGGGCATCGATCTGGAGAAGGCCAAGGCCCTGCCGCCGCTGCCCGGCCGCGCCGCCCCGGGCAAGCGCCTGCAGTCCGAGACCTACACGGACGGCTCGCAGGCCCACCGGGTCGCCGCCGAGTAGTTTTGCAGGTCGCATCGAGCCGACCCTGAGCGAATGAAGGCCCCGCGGGCGAGAACCCGCGGGGCCTTTCTCTTGGCCTCGACCCAAAGCGCGATCCGCGCTCAAGGGCAGGCGCGCCGGACGTAGCCCTTGCCGATATAGGTCTGCGTGATCGGATCGTAGGTCGTGAAGCGGCGGGCAAAGGCCGCGACGGCCGCGGAGAGGTCGGCCGGGTCGCCCGCCTCGACGACGGGCGGGACATCGGCGGGCGCCACGTCGACCGGAGCCGCGTAGGCCGGGGGCGCATAGATCGGAGGCGTGTCGACATAGCCGCCGTCGAAGAGCGGGTCGCCGTAGCCGCCCCACAGGCCGCCGAGCCCGAAGCCGAGGCCCAGGCCCAGCCCCAGGCCGCCGAGTCCGTAACCGTAAGCGCCCCCGTAGCCGCCGCGCCAGTGCCGGCGAAATCCGGGATGCCGGAAAGCCGAGCCGGGGCCGCGCCCGCCGAATCCGGGGCCCGGCCGCACCGGTCCGAGTGGTTGCCCCCAGGCTCCGGTCCGCGGCCCGATCGCGCCACCCCGGTAGCCGCCACTGAACCCGCGCGCCTCCGCAGCTGTCGCCAATACGGCGAGCACCGTCATGGCGGCAGCAGCCAGCCGAATCCCGGAGCGTTCGATACCTGACATGCCGTCCACCCAGCGCGTGACGCCGGCCGAAAGGACGGGCGCCCGAGTCGCAATACTCTGCGTAATCGAGCGGCGACGGACCCGTCCGTCAAGGAGGTTCCGGCGGATGCGCTCAGGCGCTGCGCGCGGGATCCGAGCTGTTGAGCACGGTCACCGGCTGGAGTGGCGTGCGTGCGGCCTCCGGCGCGGCGGCGCTGACCTTGCGATCGCGGCCGGCGGCTTGGCCGACCAGGATCGCGGCGACCGCGATCGTGACGAACAGCCCTCCGGCGAGACCCCAACCGCCGGTCGCCTCGTGGGCGAGCCCGAAGGCGAGGGGCCCGAGGCAGGCGCCGGTATAGCCGATGCCCTGCGCCATGGCGGAGAGGCCGGCCGCGCTGGCGGCATCGGCGGAGCGCAGGACGATCAGGGTCAGCCCCAGGCCGAAGCAGCCGCCGATGCCGAAGCCGAGGACGCAGGCCGCCGGGATCCGCAGGGTCTCGGGTCCGAAGGCCAGCACCAGGAACGCCGCCGCGGTGAGCCCCGGGATCGCGACGATCCAGGCGCGCTGGTCCCGCGCGCGGGCTGCCAGCATGGCGGTGATCAGCGCACCGGGCGCCTGAACCAAGGTCATCAGCGATGCGTAGAGGCCGGCATCCAGGGCTGAGAGGCCGCGCGCCTGGAGCAGCAGCGGCAGCCAGCCGAACAGCGTGTAGGCCAGGGAGGATTGCAGGCCCATGAAGCCCGTGACCCACCAGGCCAGCGGGTCGCGCAGAAGCCGCCCGGCAGAGGGCGCCCGGGTCGAGGCCGTGCGGCGGGCGAAGGGAATCCACAGGAAGGCCGCCACCAGGGCCGGCAGCGCCCAGACCGCGAGCGCCGAGGGCCAGCCGCCGCCTAGGGCGTGCTAACCACGGGGACCGCCGCGCCCGCGCCTGGCCGCAGCGCCGAGGCACAGGGTCATGGTGTAGAGGCCGGTCATCAGCCCGCCGCTGCCGGAGAAGTCGCGCTTGACCAGGGCCGGCAGCAGCACGTTGTCGAGGCCGATCCCGATGGCGGCGAGCGCCGTCCCGGCGAACAACGGCACGAGGCCGCCGAGGCCCCGAAGCGTCAGGCCCGCGGCCAGGATCGTGGCGCCGACCAGCACGGCGAGGTCGGGCCCGATCCGGCGGATCAGCGGCGCCGCCAGCGCGCAGGCGATGCCGAGGCACAGGACCGGCAGGGTGGTGAGGATTGCCGCGCCGCCGGCGCTGAGCCCGGTGCTCTCCCGGATCGTCGCCAGCAGCGGCCCGATCGTGCTGAGCGCCGGGCGCAGGTTGAACGCCACCAGCATCAGCGCGAGGCCGAGGAGGATCCGGCCCGGAGCCGTGCGCTCGGGGCTCATGCCCGCAGCCGGGCGGTGAGGGCGCCACTCAGGCAGGCGGCGAGCATCAACGCGAAGGCGGCGTCTCCGAACCGACCATACAGGGTGCCGCCCACGATGCGGGCGGGCAGATCGGCATCGAGCCAGGTTTCCGTGTCGAGGGTCGTCTGCGCGACGATGCGGCCGTGCGGGTCGATCACCGCGGAGATTCCGGTGTTGGCATCGCGCACCAGCGGCAGTCCTTCCTCCACGGCACGCAGCCGAGCCTGGGCCAGATGCTGGCGGGGCCCGGGCGTATCGCCGAACCAAGCATCGTTCGTGACGTTCAGGATCAGCCCGGGCGGACGCGGTACCGAGGCGGCCGTCGCCGGCAGGATCGCGTGCGGGAAGATCGCCTCGTAGCAGATCGTCGCCGCCACCGGGGGCAGGCCCGGCACCGTCAGGATCCGCTGGGCCGCGAGGGTGCCGGCGGAGAAGCCCCCGGGAATCGCCACGAACTGGCGCAGTCCCAACGCCCGGAGCGCCGCATCGAGGGGCGCCGGCAGGTACTCGCCGAACGGGACGAGATGGACCTTGTCGTAGCTGTCGGACATCTTGCCGTCCGCCCCGATCACCATCACGGCGTTGTAGTAGCGCAGGCGCTCGCCGGGTAGCGGTTCCTCCGCGCGGGCCGCCCCGGTGATCAGGTGCTGCCCGGGCTTGAGGCCGGCCGCGACCTTGGCCAGGGCGTCGGGATCGCGCTGGATCAGGAACGGGAAGGCCGATTCCGGCCAGACGATATGGGTCGGCTCGGGCTCGCCCCCCTCGGTCGGGCGCTGGCTCAGCTCGATGTAGCGGTCGACGATGTCGGCACGGTTCTCGGGCCTGAACTTGGCGTCCTGCGGCAGGTTCGGCTGGACGAGGCGCAGGCGGACGCCCGTCACCACCGGGTCGGGCGGGCCGAGTTGCACGGCCCCGTAGAGCGCCATCCCGACGAGGACGATCGCGGCGGCCGCGCTCGGGCCGAACCGGCTGCGCGGGTGCGAGCCCGTGGCCAGGGTCGCGGGCGCGGCGCAGATCAGGACCGCCAGGATGGTCAGGCCATAGAGGCCGATCGCGGCGCCCCATTGCAGCGTCCAGACGTTCTGGGCGAGCGCCATCCCGAGGGTGTTCCAGGGGAAACCCGTGAACAGGTGGCCGCGCAGCCACTCGGCCGCGCCGACCCCGAACGCCAGGGCGGCGATCCGGGCCGGGCCGCGAGCCCAGAGCAGGCCGGCGGTGCCGAACCCGGCGCCGTAGAACAGGCCCAGAGCGAAGGGTAGGCCGATGACGCCGAGCGGCATCGCCCACAGGAACTCGTCGGCTTCCACCAGGAAGGCCTGGCCGAGCCACCACAGTCCGGCGGTGAGGTAGCCGAAGCCCCAGGCCCAGCCGATCAGGAAGCAGGGCCAGACGCGCCGCAGCGCGGTCCGCTCCGCGCCCGCACCGTCGATGAGCCAGACCGCCACCGAGAGGGACACGGCCAGGGCTGGCAGAAACCCATAGGGCGGCATCGCCAGGGCGCCGAGCGCACCGGCGAGCCAGGCCAGTCCGAGCCGCCGCCAACCGGTCAGCCGGGTGATCGCCAGCAGGAAGCCCGGGGACGGACGGCCCATGGGCCCCCTCGGGGCGGCCGAGTCCCGGGCATGCCGCGCGGTCAGGACCGCCACGCAGCACCCGTCACGCGAAGATCCTCATGGATGCGGCGTCTCGGGAGCCGGCGTCGGGGTCGGTGGCGGCAGGGCGAGCGGCACCACGGTGCTGATCCGCGCCGGACCCTTGTGGAAGCGCAGTCGCTTCAGGCGCCGGGGGTCGGCGTCGAGCACCTCGAATTCGAGGTCGCCCGGACCGACGATCAGCTCGCCACGGGACGGGACCCGGCCGGCCAGCGTGACGATCATGCCGCCCAGGGTGTCGATCTCCTCGGCCATGTCTCCGACCGCTGCGACGAGGTCGACCCCGGTGGCCTCCGAGACCTCGGCCAGGGGCGTGCGGGCATCGGCCACGAACACGTCGTCCTCGCCGTCGACCCGCTGGACCTGCTTGGCCTCGGCGACGTCGTGCTCGTCCTCGATATCGCCGACCACGACCTCGATCAGATCCTCGATGGAGATCAGCCCGTCGGTGCCGCCATACTCGTCGATGACGAGCGCCATGTGGGTGCGTGTCGCCTGCATCCGCACCAGCAGGTCGATGGCCGGCATGGAGGGCGGCACGAACAGAACGGGCCGCTGGATGCGGGCAGCAGCCAGCGTCGTGCTGAGATCGACCTTGCCGAGATCCAGCGCCCGGGGCAGCCGAACCGGCGGCCGTCGGGCCGGTCGCGCGACCACCACAGTCGGATCGGCCACGACCTCGCCCTCGGCGGCCAGGGGAGGCCGGGCCGCAGCCGCGGCGACGCTGCGCCGGGTCGGCTCGGCCTTGGCGGCGATGTGATCGACGAGGTCGCGGATGTGAACCATGCCGCGGGGGTCGTCCAGCGTCTCGCCGTAGACTGGCAGGCGGGAATGGCCGGCGTTGCGGAACAGCTTGAGCAGATCGCCGATGTTGGTGTCGTTCGAGACCGCGACGATGTCGGCCCGGGGGACCATCACGTCGTCGACCCGCACCTTGTGCAGGCCGAGCACGTTCTTGAGCATCACCCGCTCGAGGGGGGTGAGACCGCTCTCGCCGGCATCGGGCTCGGCGAGCGCCTCCTCAAGGCCCTCACGCAGCGAATCGCGCGGCTTGAGATGGAGCGCCTGAAGCAGGCGGTCGTACCAAGGCTCCCGGGTCTGGGATTCGCCCTCGGTGGAACTGGGCGCGGCCAGGGCCGCGCCGCGACTTCGATCGTTGCTCATGTCTCTCGGATCTGGGGGCGGTGGGGAATCGGCCGCTCAGGCATAGGGATCTGGGATGCCCAACGTCGCGAGGGCCGCGACTTCGAGCGCCTCCATGGCCTCGGCCTCGGCCTCGCCGTTCTCGTGGTCCTGACCGAGACAATGCAGGGTGCCATGGACGAGGAGGTGCGCGAGGTGATTCTGGAGCGGCTTCGACTGCTCGGCACTCTCGCGCACAAGGGTCTCGTAGGCAAGGACCACGTCGCCGAGCGGCAGCGCGGCGCCCGCATGCCGGGGCTGCGGGGCCGCCGGGAAGGACAGCACGTTGGTGGGCTTGTCCTTGCCACGCCAGGTGCGGTTGAGCTCCTGGACGGTGACGTCGTCGGTCAGCATGACGCTGACTTCCACGGGTCCGTCCGGCGGCGCGGGCGCAGCCGCCAGCCCCGCCTCGACGGCGCGGGTGACGAGCGATTCGAGCTCCGGGATCGCGGCTTCCCAGCGATCGTCCTCGATCGCGACGTCGATGTCGTGCGGCGTGCTCACGCCAGGGGCCGGCGCCGGGGGTTGGGATTGCGGTCGGCATCGCCGTCGCCGTGGGTGGCGCGCTCGTAGGCGGTGACGATCCGGCGCACGAGGTCGTGGCGGACCACGTCCACGTCCTTGAAGGTCACCCGGCCGATGCCCTCCACGCCGTCGAGCACGTTCACCGCCTCCACGAGCCCGGACTTCTGGCCCGGCGGCAGGTCGACCTGGCTGGGGTCGCCGGTGATGATCATGCGCGAGCCCTCGCCGAGGCGGGTCAGGAACATCTTCATCTGCATGGAGGTGGTGTTCTGCGCCTCGTCGAGGAGCACCACGGCGTTGGTGAGCGTCCGCCCGCGCATGAAGGCCAGCGGTGCGATCTCGATGATGCCGGTCTGGAGGCCGCGGTCCACGTGGCGCGCCTCCATGAAGTCGTAGAGGGCGTCGTAGATCGGGCGCAGGTACGGATCGACCTTGTCGCGCATGTCGCCGGGCAGGAAGCCCAGGCGCTCGCCGGCCTCGACCGCCGGGCGCGACAGGATCAGCCGCTCGGCGTGGCCCTGCTCGAGCAGCGACACGGCGTGGCCGACGGCGAGCCAGGTCTTGCCAGTTCCGGCCGGACCTTCCGCGAAGACCAGCTCGTTGGTCCGCAGCAGCTTGATGTACTGGTCCTGCGCCTGGTTGCGCGCCCGTACCGCGCCGCGGCGGCGGGTGGCGATCTGCTCGAAATGCGGCGTGTCGGCCTCGGCGGCGATCGCCTCGGCGGGGAACAGGCTCGCCTGCGCGGTGGCTTCGCGGATCGCACCGTCGACATCGCCCAGCGTCAGGGTGCTGCCGCCGGTCCGCACCCGGGCGTAGAGCTTGAGGAATACCCGCCGGGCCTTCTCGGCGGCGTCGGGCGACCCCTTGATGACGAGGTGGTTGCCGAGCGCCGTGGCGGTGACGTCGAGCCGGCGCTCGATATGGGCGACGTTCTGATCGTACTGACCGAAGACGAGGCTCGCGAGGCGGTTGTCGTCGAAGGTCAGCGGCACCTCCACCGCTTCCTCCGATTCGGCCGGCCGCGCCGCCGGCCCGCGACCCCGCAGGGGGCCGCGCACGCCAGACCCGTCCGACGCGCTCAACCTGTGATCCTCACCGCCATCCCCATCGCTTCGATCCTCACGCCGCCACAGCCTCGGAAGCCAGTTGCCCGAAGAGGCTGTTCGTCCCGGCCCGGACGATCCGGACCGGCACGATCGACCCGATATGGTGGAGCGGGGCGTCGAACTGCACAGCCAGCAGGTGCGGCGTCTTGCCCGCGAGCTGCCCCGGAAGCCGGCCGGCCTTCTCGACCAGGACGTCGAACACCTGTCCGACCGCCGCCCGTTGGTAGGCGTAGCGCTGCTCGTCGAGGAGCGCCTGAAGCTCGGCGAGCCGCGCCGCCATCACGGGTTCGGGCACCCCATCGTCACGCTCGGCGGCCGGCGTGCCGGGGCGGGGGCTGTACTTGAACGAGAACGCGCTCTCGAACCCGATCTCGCGCACCAACCGCAGGGTGTCGGCGAAGTCGGCGTCAGTCTCGCCCGGGAAGCCGACGATGAAATCGGAAGACAAGGCGACGTCCGGCCGGGCGGCGCGCACCCGGCCGATCAGGCGCCGGTACTGGTCGCCGGTGTGCTTGCGGTTCATGGCCGCAAGGATCCGGTCCGAGCCCGACTGAACCGGGAGGTGCAGGTACGGCATCAGCGCCGGCACCTCGCCATGGGCCAGCACGAGCGCGTCGTCGAAATCGTTCGGGTGGCTCGTCGTGTAGCGGACCCGGGCGAGGCCCGGGATCTTTGCGACGGCCCGGATGAGGTCGGCGAGCCCGACCGGGGCACCGTCCGGGCCCAGGCCGTGATAGCCGTTGACGTTCTGGCCGATCAGCGTGACCTCGCGGGCGCCCCCCTGCGCCAACGTCTCCGCTTCGGCCAGCACCGCAGCGACGGGACGCGAGACCTCGGCGCCGCGGGTGTAGGGCACCACGCAGAAGGCGCAGAACTTGTCGCAGCCTTCCTGCACGGTGAGGAAGGCCGTCGGCGCGGAGCTGCGGCGCCGGGGCAAGTGCGCGAACTTGTGCTCGACCGGGAATTCGGTGTCGACCACCCGGCGCTCGCGGGAGCGGGCCAGGAGGTCCGGCAGGCGATGGTAGCTCTGCGGGCCGACCACCACGTCCACCGCGGGCTGGCGCGTCTGGATCTCGGCGCCCTCGGCCTGGGCGACGCAGCCGGCGACGACGATGCGGGTATCGAGGCCGCGGGCCTGCCGCTCGCCCTTCAGGACGCGCAGGCGGCCGAGTTCGGAATAGACCTTCTCGGCAGCCTTCTCGCGGATGTGGCAGGTGTTGAGGACGACGACGTCGGCCTCCTCCACCGAATCGGTCGGCGCATATCCTTCAGCGCCCAGCACGTCGGCCATGCGGGCCGCGTCGTAGGCGTTCATCTGGCAACCGTAGGATTTGACGAAGGCCTTCTTCAACGCGTGCCGCCCCAAAAACCGTCCGCTCGTCCATCGTCCCAGGCCGATCCTGCGCGGACCGGCGGGCGGGAGCCTGTAGCACGGATCGCACGGGCCGTCGCGACACCCACGGCAGGACGGGGTTTCCGAATGGCGCGCCCTTTGGCGGGGTTCGGGCCCAAGGTCCCCGAGGCACGAGGGCCGTGCCCTGGACCCGCAAAAGGTCACGGACCCTTCCGGATCCAGGTTCTGGCGCGCAGGGCAGGGGAGGCGGCGGGGCGTGCCCGCCGCCTCGTCGTCAGTGGGCTGCGGCCGCGGCCGGGACGTCGATGACCATCTGCTGGAAGAACGGAACGTAGGCCTGGAGCATAACGAACAGGCCGACCAAGCAGGCGAGCGCGATCGAGTGCCAGAACACGAAGCGCAGGATCTTGCCCTCCTGGCCGAAATAGCCGGTGGCCGTGGAGGCGACGACGATCGACTGGGCGTCGATCATCTTGCCCATCACGCCGCCCGACGAGTTCGCCGCCGCCATCAGCACGCCCGAGAGGCCGAGCTGCTCGGCGGTGATCCGCTGCAATCCGCCGAACAGGACGTTCGAGGCCGTGTCCGACCCGGTCAGCGCGACGCCCAGCCAGCCGAGCAGGGTGCCGAAGAACGGGTACAGGATGCCGGTGCCCGCGAAGGCGAGCCCTAGCGTGGCGTCGACGCCGGCGTAGCGGGTGAGCACGCCAAGCGCCAGCATCGCCGCGATGGTGATCAGCGAGAACCGCAGCGCCCAGATGGTCTCGACATAGGCCGTGACCAGGCGGACCGGCGAGAACCGCATGATCAGACCGGAGATGATCGCCGCGATCAGCACCCCGGTCCCGGTGTAGGACATGTAGGTGAACAGGAAGACCGCGCCCTCGGGCACCGGCTTGGACACCACCGGCGGCACCTTCATGATCGCGTTGTGCAGGCCCGGCACCTCGTATTTCCAGGTGAAAAGCGGGTTCACGATGCCCTTGAACCAGCCGGTGCCCCAGATCGCCACCACCACCGAGAGGATGATCCATGGCAGCCAGGCCAGCAGGATCTCGCGCTGCGAGGCCGTGCGCGTGCCGGTGTGGACCGGGGGCGTGCCCGGAACGCCGGCGCCCAGCGGCGACGGACGCGGGGTGGCCAGCGCTAGGGACGGGTCGTGGCCGCGCAGGGCCGGGGAGGTCCAGATCTCCCGCGGCTGCCAGACCTTGAGGAAGAGCACGAGGGCGAGCATCGAGGCGATCGAGGCGCCGATGTCGACGATCCACGGATTGACGTAGTTCGAGATCAGGAACTGCGCGGTCGCGAACGATCCGGCGCAGATCAGGATCGGCGGCCAGACCCGGACCATGCCGCGGAAGCCCGCGAACACCCAGATCAGCCAGAACGGCACGATCAGCGAGAACAACGGAAGCTGCCGCCCGATCATGGCGCCGAGGATCTCGGGAGGGTAGCCGGTGACCGAGGCCAGGCCCTGGATCGGCGCGCCGAGCGCCCCGAAGGCCACGGGCGCCGTGTTGGCGATCAGCGACAGGCCCGAAGCCGCCAGCGGCGAGAAGCCCAGGCCGATCAGGATCGCCCCGGTAACCGCCACCGGCGTGCCGAAGCCGCCCGCGCCCTCGAAGAAGGCACCGAACGCGAAGGCCACCAGGAGCAGCTGCAACCGCCGGTCGGCCGTGATGCCGGCCACCGATTGCTGCAGCACCGAGAACCAGCCCTTCTCCACCGTCAGCCGGTAGAGGAAAATGACGTTGAGGATGATCCACCCGATCGGGAAGAAGCCCGTGACCATGCCGAGGATCGCGGCCCGGGACGCGAGCCCGGCCGGCATGCCGAAGCCCACGATTGCGACCAGCAGGGCGAGGCCCAGGGCGATGACCGCCGCGATGTGGGCCTTCACGCGCCCGCTGGCGATCATGGCGAGGAGGGCGATGACCGGCACGGAGGCCGCCAGCGTCGAGAGCCAGGGGCTCCCGAACGGATCGTAGACTTGGTTCCAGGGTTGCAAGGGGCGTCCTCCGATACCCCAACTTCAGGGGTTTCGGCCCACCTATCAGAGGCTCACCAGACCCTCAACAGATATGCATCATGTATTCATTGGGTGGTTCTACCGGGATATGGCGTTCGCGGGTCGGATCTATCCAAGCGGTGATCGCGCGCGGCGGAGCAACTCAGGACCTGTAGGCGACGGAGGGACGTGGCGCCTCCGCGGGCTGCTTCGCCGCCCGTGCGATCACGGGAAACCGCATCGTGATGGCCCGGTCCGAGGTTCCGAAAGACCTTACACCGCCGCGATCTCGGGGCCGCCGAGGTCGAGCCCCGGCGAGGCCGGCCGAGGCCCGGGCGCGGGCATGGTCTCGCCCCGACCGGTGGCGATCCCCTGAAGCGCGGCCCGCACCTCGGCCTCCGCGGCCGCGGTCGCGGACTTGCGATCTGTCGTCGCCTCGAAGGCGATCGGCTGGCCCCAGGCCACATGGACGTCGATCGGCCCACCGTTGACGAAGGCCGCGAGATGCGGCGCCAGCTCCATGTCGCCGTACCAGGCGATCTCGGAACGTTCGGAGCGCACCACCGGGAGGCCGTTGCGTCGGGGATAGGCGATGGCCATCGGCTGGAGGCGCACGCGTCCGCGTCCGGCCTCCCCCCGCAGGGCCGCCCGCGCCGCCCCGACCAGCGCGGAGCGGAACGGCAGGAGCCGGTTGCCGTCGCCGGTGGTGCCCTCGGCGAACAGCACGACCAGCTCGCCCCCGGCCAAGCGGTGGCCCATCGTGGCGCTCACCGTGGCGGTCGCGCCCCGCCGCTGCCGGTCGATGTAGATCGTGCGCTGCAGGGCCGCGAGCAGGCTGATCACCGGCCAGCCGGCGATCTCAGACTTCGCGACGAACGAGAGTGGGCGCAGCGACCCGATCACCACGATATCGAGCCACGACACGTGGTTGGCCAGGACCAGGGCGGCCTCGCCGGAATCCGGTGGCGTCCCCGACTGCGTCACCCGGACGGAGAACAGCCACAGGAAGGTGCGGTGGAACAGCAGCGGCGCCACGGTCGAGCGTCGGCCGAGCAGCCGCATCGCGACCCAGTGCGGCGGGCCCAGCACCAGGAAGGCGAGGGCGAGGACCGCGACCCGTATGGTGAGGCCGGCGCGGCTCACGCCGTCACAGGTCGGCGCTCATGGTCAGCGCGGTCGCCCGGCTGCCGTCGGCCTTGAGGTAGTAGCCGGTGCGCTCGCCGACCTTCCGGAACCCGTGGCGGGCGTAGAGCTTGAGCGCCGGCACGTTGCCCTCGTCGACCTCCAGATGCACCCGGGCGACCCCGGAATGCGCCAGGCTCGACAGATGATCGCGCAGGAGCCGGCGGCTATGGCCGCCGCCGCGCAGCGTCGGGGACAGCACGACGGTGAGGATCTCGGCCTCGTCGGCCGCGCGGCGCGACAGGACGAACCCCTGGAGCGTCCCGGTCCGCCACAGGGCATGCGCCTGCGTGGAGCGCTCGCACAGCATGCGCTCGAATTCGTGGGCCTCCCAGGGCCGGGCGAACGCCGTGGCGTGGAGCCGGGCCAGGGTCGGGGACTGCGCGGCGTCGGCCAGCGGAGTGACGTAGGGCTGCGGCGTGAGGGCATCCCACCACGCGGCCCACCAGTCGAGCGGCCAGAACGGGATGGGACGCGTCATTGCCGCGCGATCCTCGCGTGATCCTGAGGCCGCGCATCGGCCCCGCGGAGGTAGAGCGGCCGCGGCAGGGCCTGGGCCGGGTCGGCCACGAGACCGAGCGACGCCACGGCGGTGATGTCGGGGGCACCGAGACCGGCGACCCGCGCGCTCACGCCGCGGGCGGCCAGGGCCGCCGCCACCAGGGCGCCCTGGAGCCGGTGAGCACCACGGGCCGGCGCCCAGCCGTTCCGCGGCCACCTCCACCGACAGATGGGCCGGGGCCAGCCCGTCGTTTGGACCGAGGGCTTGGACGTAGACGGCACCGTGCCGGGCATCGACCACAGCGGCGATCGTGCCCTCGACGGACTCCGCCAGCAGCGGCGCCAGCAGGGCCGAGAGCGTGCCGACGCCGACCACGGGCTTGCCGGTGGCGAGCCCGATCGCCCGGGCCGCCGAGAGGCCGACCCGCAGACCGGTGTAGCTGCCGGGCCCGACCGTGACGGCGATCCGGTCGATCGCCTCGAAGCCGCCCTCGACGCGGGCGATCACCCGCTCGACCAGCGGCAGCAGGGCTTCCGCGTGACCGCGCAGCATGGGCAGCGACTCGGCCGAGAGCGGCGCGTCGGCATCGTCCGAGGCGACGCAGGCGGCGCACAGGTCCAGCGCTGTGTCGATGGCTAGGATACGCACGCCCACTCCCGAATGCCGGATCGGACCGACGACCGCGCCCATTCGGTCCCGAAGAGCGCGAACACCCCAGGACCTCGTCCAGGATACCGATATCCTCGACGAGGTCCTAGCATTCTGGTGTGCATCGTCGTGTCCCGAAAGCCGGCAACCACCTTTCGGGACGAAGCTTCAGCGTTAGAACAAAACCACCGGCTCGTCAGCGCGGGTCGCCGGCCAGAACCGCGTTGACGGTGGAGTGTTGCCGGCTTGCGCCGGTCGGCCCCCCGGTGAGAACCTCAGCCGGCGCGGACGGCGGAGAGGAAGCTTCGCACCTCGACGTTGAGCTGCTCGGATTGCCCGGTCAGCACCGAGGCGGAGGCCAGCACCAGGTTGGCCGCCGACCCGGTCGCCTCCGAGGCCCGTACCACATCGACGATGTTGTGCGTGACCGCGCCGGTGCCGGTGGCGGCCTGGGCGACGTTGCGCACGATCTCTTGGGTCGCGGCGCCCTGCTCCTCCACCGCGGCGGCGATGCTCGTCGCCACGCCGCTGATCTCCCGGATCAGGCCCGTGATCGAGCCGATCGCCGAGGCCGCCTGGCCGGTGGCTCCCTGGACCCGGTCGATCTGTGCGGCGATCTCGTCGGTGGCCTTGGCGGTCTGCTCGGCCAGTTCCTTCACCTCGGCGGCGACCACCGCGAAGCCGCGTCCCGCCTCGCCGGCGCGGGCCGCCTCGATGGTGGCGTTGAGCGCCAGCAGGTTGGTCTGGCTGGCGATCGACGCGATCAGCCCGACCACGTCGCCGATCCGCGCGACGGCACCGCTCAGGTCCTGCATCAGCGCACCGGTCTGGTCGGCCTCACCCACCGCGCGCTGGGCCAGATCGGCCGACCCTTCGACCTGCCGGCCGATCTCGGAGATCGAGACGCCGAGTTCCTCGGTGGCCGCAGCCACGGTGTTGACGTTGGCGGCAGCCTCCTCGGCCGCGGACGCCACATGGGTGGTCTGGCCGGCAGTCCGGGTTGCGGTGGAGGTCATGGTCTGCGCGGTGGCCTGAAGCTCCGTGGCCGAGGACGAGACCTGGCCGACGATACTGCCGACCGCCTCCTCGAAATGGTCGGCCAGATCGACCATCGCGCGCCGCCGCTCCGCGGCCGTGGCTGCGTCCGCCGTCCGCTTGAACTCGGCCTCCGCGGCGGCCTTCTGCACGACCATGGCCTTGATAGCCTCGACGGCCCGTCCGACCGTACCGATCTCGTCACCCCGGCGGGCTTCCACGATCTCCGCCTCGATCTCGCCCTTCGCCATGCGCTGGAGCACCGCGACCAGGCGACCGAGGGGCCGCGTGATGCCGATCGTCGAGACCAGCAGGGAGCAGAGGATGCCGACCAGCATGCCGAGCGCGCCGAAGCCGATCAGGTTCCAGCGCGTGGCGTTGGTCTCGTCGGTAAGGTCGCGGGAGCGCTTGCGCATGTAGTCCTCGATCGCGTCGCCGAGCTTGGTCCCTTCGACCCCGAGGGACACGAAGATCGGCTCGCTCTTCTCGTGGGCCTGCTTCAGCGCGGCGCTGACCTCGCCCGAGATGGCGAGGCGCCGCGCCTCCGACGCCTCGGCCACGAACCGCGCGGTGCGATCACGCTGGGCCTGGATCAAGTCGTCGAAGGCCGGCACCTGCTGCGCGAGAACGGACAAGGTCTTGTCGGCCTGCCCGATGATGCTCTCGAACTGCGTGCCCGCCTGGCGGATCTGCTCGGGATCGGTCTCGGCGATCGTCCGGTACAGGAGGTAGTTCATAGTGTTGTGCAGGCGATTGGTCCGCCGCACGTTCGACACCGCCTTCGCCTCCCGGGCAATCAGGCTCGTGTAGACCTCATCGATCATCGTCATCCGGGACTCTGCGAACCAGATGCAGCCGCCCACGATCACCGCGATGATCAGATTGATTGCGACCAGCTTGGTGGCGATGTTCGTGCGGCTGAGAAGGTTCATGCGAATCCCCGGAAAACCGTGGGACACGAGAGATATGACGAAACCTTGCGTCAAGATCTCCGATAGAGATCTGAAGCGACGCTCATAACAATTGCACAGATCGTATTCGATTAAACATTAAACCACAAAGCGGGTTATGGAATATAGATATTGAATCTATGCGGGGCATCAAGCCAGAAAGATGCCGCCAGTATTATCATCAAACGATTTACCGTGCCGACATCCAGCACGTTACAATCTGTCGATCGGCGTAGGATACGCTTGGACGAGCCGACGGCTCTGACACCGACGCGGGCCGGCCAGACCGAGGGATGCCAAAGAAAACGCCGGCGGCTCGCGGCCGTCGGCGCTGGTCGTGGCGTGAACGTCGGCGTGAGATCAGATCGCCTGGACCTCGCGGATCTCCGGCAGGAAGTGCCGGAACAGGTTCTGCACGCCGTGGCGCAGGGTGGCGGTGGAGGAGGGGCAGCCCGAGCAGGCGCCCTTCATCTCCAGGTAGACGACACCCTCCTTGTAGCCGCGGAAGGTGATGTCGCCGCCGTCGCCGGCCACCGCCGGGCGGACACGCGTCTCGAGCAAATCCTTGATCGTCACGACCGTATCATGGTCGGCGGCGTCGTAGAACTCTTCCTCGCCGTCCTGGTTGTCGAGGCCGCCTTCGGCCATCACGGGGACGCCGGACTGGAAGTGCTCCATGATCGCGCCGAGCACGGCGGGCTTCACCTGGGCCCATTCCGAGCCGTCCTCCGCCTTGGTGACGGAGACGAAGTCGTGGCCGAAGTAGACGCCCGCGACGCCGGGAACGTCGAACAGCGCGGAGGCGAGGGGCGAACGGCCGGCGGTCTCGGCGTCCCGGGCCTCGAACGTGGATTCGGGCAGGACGACGCGGCCGGGGAGGAACTTGAGGGTCGCCGGGTTCGGCGTGGCTTCGGTCTGGATGAACATTGTCGGCGAACTCCGCTGCGCCGGTTCAAGGCCGGCCGGGACAGGCACCGTGAGGCACCGCCTCCCATGTGGACCGGCGGGTGGATTTTCTCAACCGGGCCTGGGCGCCTGGAGAGTGGACATTCGCGCGACGCCCCTCCAGGACAGGCGCGAACGGGATGCTGACGGAGCCGGCGGTGGATGTAACGGGGGATGCGATGCTCGCGCAGGAGTTGCTGAACGACCTGCGTGCGGCGCAGGCCAAGCTGGAGGCCGCGCGCGAGGATGCAGCCTCGCTTAAGGTTCTGCTCGCCCTGCGGACGCACCAGCACGACCTGGCCTGGCAGGAGGCGCAACGCCTCGCGGCCGAGCTTGAGAACGCCCGCACCCGGTCGAGCGACCTTGAGACCGAGCGCGCCGAGGGTCAGGCCGGCGCAGCCTCCGCGGCCGAGGCGGACGAGCGCACCGAGGCCGTCCGCACGGTGCTGGGCGCCGTGCTCGACAGCATCGGCAGCCGTGCCCTCGACCGACGCCGCTTCCAGGAGATCATCGCGCGGGCCGGGCGCGAGGCGCCGACCGACGGCCCCGGGGCGGCCCGGCACGCCGTGCTGCTGACCGAGGCGCGGCGGGTTCTGGGCATCCCAGGCTAGCGCGCGCCGCGGAAGGGGTCACCGGTTCGGAGCAAGCGCCGCCGCGAGCCGATCGTCGTCGCCGAGTTCGCGGTCGAAAACGGATCTCGGGCAGCCGATCGCCCGCCCGGCAGGGTTAACCGCGCTTTAACCACACGCTCGCATCGTCGATCCCGGGACGGACAGGAGATCGAACGCATGCAGATCAGCGAGCAGCACGTGCGCGAATGCGCCTATTACATCTGGGAGAGGGAAGGCCGGATTCACGGTCATGCCGTCGCCCATTGGATGCGCGCCGAAGGCCGCGTCCGCTAAACCTGCCGCCGCCAAGGCCGCCGCTCCGAAGGCTCCGGCGAAGGCCGCCGCCAAGACCGCGACGCCCAAGGTCGCCCTGGCCAAGCCGGTCGCCGCGAAGACCGCCAAGGCTTCGAAGGCTGCCGTGACCGCCGGCCTCGCCGCGAAGGCCAAGCCGGCCCGCGCTCCGGCCTCGATGCACTGAGCCGACGGCGCGTTGCGGCGCCATCGAACCACGTGTCGCACACCACCCGTGCGCTCCGGCTTTTCAGGAGCCCGCCCCTCCACCGAGGGGCGGGCTCCTGCCGTTTCCGCCCTCCGGAACAGGCCGGCTCCGGCATCGTTGTCCGGCCTGACGCATACGCCGTGCGCCATAACGAGGGGCCGCGATGCGCGCCGTGATCTTCGATATCGACGGGACCCTGCTCGACAGCGTCGACCTGCATGCCCGCGCCTGGGTCGAGGCGTTCGCCCATTTCGGCGTCGAGACCGACGAGGCGAAGGTTCGCAGTCAGATCGGCAAGGGCGGCGACGAGCTCATGCCGGAATTCCTGCCGGCCGAGCGGATCGCGCGCGAGGGCGAGGAGATTGAGGGCTTCCGGTCGGATCTCTTCAAGAAAAAGTATCTTCCGGAGGTCCGGCCGTTTCCGGCAGTCCGGCCGCTGTTCGAGCGGCTTCGTGAGGCCGGTCTGAAGATCGCGCTGGCCTCTTCGGGCAAGGGGCCCGAAGTCGAGCGCTATCAGGAGATCCTCGGCATCGCCGACCTCGTCGACGTCGCCACCAGCTCCGACGACGCGGATCGCTCGAAGCCGCATCCCGATATCTTCGAGGCCGCGGTGAAGAAGCTCGACGGTCTCGGCAAAGACGAGATGATCGTGATCGGCGACACACCCTATGACGCGGAGGCGGCGTCGAAGGCCGGCCTACGCACCGTAGGCCTGCTGTGCGGTGGTTTTCCGGAGGCCGACCTGTCGGCTGCGGGCTGTATCGCGATCTATCGCGACCCGCAGGATCTCCTCGACGGTTTCGATTCCTCCCCGCTCGCGATGGGATGAACCGCGACGGAAGCAAGGGAAATCGTCGGGGCGGCCCAAGCCCTCCACGGTTTCCCGCATCCGGTGTTGCAGTGCAGTAACGGAGCGTGATGCCGGCTACGTAAAAGTGCGAATGGGGCTGGCGCGGTGGGGCGGGAAGGCGTAGCCACCCGGCCGCCATCTGGAACGTCTCCACGCACGAGCCCCGCGCATGCCCCAGACTCACCAGTCAAGCCCCGCACCGCGCTTCGTGCCGGTGGCCAAGCCCCTGCCGGAGCAGATCGCCGAGGCGATCGCCTGTCGGTCGACCCCGCTCAGCCATCTGCTGCGCCTGATGTCGGCACTCAACGCGGAAGGCGGCGACGAAGCCCTGCGTCATGAACTCCGGGCGCGGATCGGAGCACCGCTCGACGCCTGAACCCGGCGCGTCCCCGGCGGCGCGTCAGCGCCGCCTGTGATGATGCTTGCGTTTGCCCGTGCGCTTCGGCGGCTGGACGGCAGCCTGGGTCGTGCGGGCCATGCAGGCAAAGTAGATCTGCCGGCCGATATCCTCCAACTCCAGTCCCTGGGGATTGGGTGCGGAGAAAACCTTCGCACGCGCCTCGTTGCGGCAGGCCGCGTCTTCCGGGCTGCGGATCGGCGGCTCGGCCCGGGCTGCCTCACCACCGAGGATCGTCGTCAGAACCACAGCCGAAACCCATACGGGAATCCGCATCCTGGCTTGAATACTCAACATACCGGAGCGTGTTCCTCGCTGGACAGAAACGCCGAGATAGTGCGGATCGTCCTCCCGTGAAGCTTCGTCAGACTGCTGGTTCCGGCGAGATGGCCGTCAGGCAGCACCGCCTGTGCGTCGGGCGCAGTCTGCGCCCGACGTGTCAGGGCACGACCCACAGGCAGCGGCTGGATCCCGTAATCGTCATGCACTCGTAGGGTGCGCCACCGATCAGCGCCCGCTGCTCCACAGGGCCGATTTCCCCGCGTGGGATCCGGCGGCATCCCGGCTCCGGCGCCTCACGGGCCGGCCCGCTGGCAGCATCGATCCGGCGTGTGGCGATCAGCGTATCGCAGGCCGTGACCGTGGATGGATCCTGCGCGGCGGCATAATCCGATCCCAAGAGGACGAACGGCAGCGCCGCCAACAGGGTTCGAGACCGCATCGCTTCCTCGCCATTCGCGTCATGCTCAGGGGCATCCGGTCATCTCGCGCACGCGCGTGACGACGGCGGCTTTCAACACGGATCGGCGCGTGAAGGTTGCCGGGCATCCGACCGACGCCGGCCGTACCAGCGATCGCGCCACCGGGCCGACGGCTGAACCGACGCCCGGTCGGGCTCCGCGCGCGTTGCGCAGCCGGGGCGAGCGGTCCGGCAGATCTCATTCCCGGATACGGCAACGCCGCCCGCCTGGGGGCGGACGGCGTTCGAGCGCTTTAATACGGGTGCGTGCCGCGCTCGGCGACGCGGGTCAGCGCTTGGCTTTGGCCTTGCGGGCGGCGTAGCGGGCGTCGCGCTGCGCCTTCTTCAATGCGAGTTCGGCAGACTTGCGCTCTTGCGCGGCAGCGAGTTCGGCGGCTTCGCGGGCGAGCCGGGCAGAGAGCTCGGCCTCCTCGCGCAGACGCTTCTCTTCGGCAGCCTTCCGCTCGGCGGCGATCCGGGCGGTCTCGCGCTCGCGCGCGCGCTCCTCACGAGCCTGGGCGATCTCGGCCCGGGCCTTCGCCTTGGCGATGACCTCGGGGTCGTCGGCCGGCGGACGGGCCTTGAACTTGGCCAGCAGTGCGGCCTTGGCGCTCTGCGAATGCTGGCGACGGTCGTCGAAATTCCGGTAGTCGAATGCGCTCATCTGACCTTTCTCGGTTGGGTACGTCACGCGTTTCGCGGGGACGACCGGCTGAACCGGCCACGTACTGAGACTACGGGTTCCAGAACCGTCCCCGGGCCCCGGAACCGCACCGATCCATCGGCGCTGCCGATGGTCCGACCCGAGCGCTCGGCTCACGCAGGAGCGCTCGGGTCGGACCATGTCTGAAAAAGCGGGACAGCCCTTAGACCGTGCTCCCCCGAGGACGCAATCGCGTCTACGTGCTGAGGTCGCCGGCTAGACGACAATCCAAGTGAACTTAGTAAAAGTTTGTCCGGGCGATGCCCAAAAGCCTCAAACCGACCCAACGATCGCGAGCGGAGTTTCGTCGGTCGCCGGGTGGGACGAGCCAGAGGCTCAATCTAATGCGAACGAGGTAGGTCGCGCCCGCCGATCCGGCAAGACCGGGGGCCCGGCACGATTGCCGCAGACCGGCGGGGCAGCGCCTCCCGTCTCCCGGAAGGCGGGGCCTACCGCGACTCGCCACAGGCTTCCCCGTGGCGCATCCTGGGTTTTGGCCCGCTCGGATGGTGGCGTCCGGCGGCGCCGCGTCCGGGGACGGACACGCGGACGCGTGGGCACGAGGAGTCGCGATGCGTACCCTGATCCTGTCCGACATCACGGCCGGGGCGTTCGCGCCCTACGGCGAGATCCTGGATGACCCCGCCACCCCGCCCCGGCAGGACCAGGCCGGGCAGATGCAGAACACCCGGCAAGCGGCGCGCGCCAACCTCGCGCTGGTGCGGAGCGAGCCGATATCCGGCCTGATGCCGCTGCGTCGCCTCGAGCGGCATCTGCATTCCAACCAGGCCTTCCTGCCGCTCTCGGTGGACTCCTACGCCGTCATCGTGGCCCCCGATCGCGACGGCCGCCCCGACGAATCCGGGATCCTCGGCTTCCGTGTGCCGGGCCATGTCGGGATCAATTACCGCGCGGGAACCTGGCACGCACACATGATGACACTCGACGAGCCCGGCCGTTTCGCCATGCTGGTCCACGAGGACGGTACCGAAGCCGATTGCAGCTTCGCCACGATCGCGCCCATGACGATCTCGCTTCGCTAACCTGCCCAGAAATTATGCACCGATCGTCGAGTCCTGGAACCACTCCGGGGTAACGACGACAGATGCCCGATAATTGTGCATCGCGCGCAGATCGGGGCTTGGCCGGCGACCCGGCACGATGCCTGCACCGCCGGGAAGCCGGCGCCTGAATACCGGTGTGAGGAACGCGATGCCTGAGACACTCCCTCCGTTCGACCCGGACACATACGCTGTGGTGGCTGCGCCGCTTCTCGGCCTCGCGATCGATCCGGCCTGGGTGCTGCCGATCACGTTGAACCTGCGCGTCCTGGCCTCCGCCGCCGAACTGGTGGCGGGCTTTCCGCTCCCCGACGAGGTTGAGGCTGCGCCGAGGTTCGAGGCATGAGCGCGCCGACGCCGTCCGATGCCGCGACCATCGCCGCCGCGATCACGCAGGGCCGTTCGACCGCCCGCGCCACTGTGGCGGCCACATTGGAGCGGATTGCCGGGATCGATGGGCGCGTCGGGGCCTTCACGGATGTGCTGCCCGAGCGGGCGCTGGCACGGGCCGAGGCGCTCGATGCCGCCCTTGCGCGCGGCGAGCCTGCGGGTCCGCTCGCCGGCGTGCCCTTCGCGGTGAAGAACCTGATCGACGTCACCGGTCTACCGACCCGCGCCGGCTCGAAGATCAACCGGGATCGCCCGCCGGCCGCGCGCGACGGCGCGGTGGTGCGGCGCCTGGAGGCGGCCGGGGCGATCCTGGTCGGCGCGCTCAACATGGGCGAATACGCCTACGACTTCACCGGCGAGAACGTCCACGACGGCGACGCCCACAATCCCCACGCCCTCGACCACATGACCGGCGGTTCCTCCGGTGGGTCGGGCGCGGCCGTGGCGGCCGGGCTGGTGCCGCTGACGCTGGGCTCGGACACCAACGGCTCGATCCGGGTGCCCGCCGCGTTCTGCGGCTGCTTCGGGATGAAGCCGACCTACGGGCGGATCAGCCGGGCCGGCAGCTTCCCGTTCGTGGGCAGCCTCGACCATCTCGGCCCGATGGCCCGGAGCGTCGCGGACCTCGCCCTGGCCTACGACGCGATGCAGGGGCCCGACCCGGACGATCCGGTGGCCACGACCCGGGCGCCCGAGCCTGCGTATCCCGGCCTGGAAACCGGCATCGGCGGCCTGCGCATCGCGGTGGCCGGCGGCTACTTCGCCCGCAACGGGCATCCGGAGGCGTTCGCGGCCGTCGCCCGCGTCGCGGAGGCCCTGGGGGCGAGCCGCACGGTCGAGCTCCCGGAGGCCCAGCGCGCCCGGGCGGCGGCCTACCTGATCACGGCGGCCGAGGGCGCAACCCTCCACCTCGACCGCCTGCGCACCCGGCCGCAGGATTTCGACCCGGCCGTGCGCGACCGCCTGATCGCGGGTGCGATGATCCCGGCGCCCTTCGTCGAGCGGGCGCAGCGCTTCCGCCGCTGGTACCGCGATGCCGTGCTGGACCTGTTCGGCGGCGTCGACGTGATCCTGGCGCCGGCCACCCCCTGCCGGGCTCCGAAGGGCGGCCTGACCCACTTCGTGCTCGACGGCGTGACCCTGCCGATCCGGGCCAATATCGGCGTGTTCACGCAGCCGATCTCGTTCATCGGCCTGCCCGTGGTGGCCGTTCCGGTCAGGATCGATGCCGGACTGCCGCTCGGGGTCCAGGTGATCGCAGCACCCTGGCGCGAGGACTTGGCCCTCCGGGTCGCGCGCCAGCTCGACCGGGATGGGATCTGCACGGCCCCGGTGGCGGAGATCGCCTGATGATTATCGACGATCCCGCCGTGAAAGCCGAAGTCGAGGCCTCGTTCCGGACCTACGAGACGGCGCTGACCACCAACGACATCGCCACCCTGGAGGCGCTCTTCCGGGACGATCCTCGCACGATCCGCTACGGCGCCGGGGAGAATCTCTACGGGATGGACGCGATCCGGGCATTCCGGCGGGCACGCTCGCCCGTGGGCCTCGAGCGAGTGCTCGCCGAGACGGTGATCACGACCTACGGCCGCGACTTCGCCACCGCCATGACCCTGTTCACCCGGGACAACGCTCCCGGGAGGACCGGCCGCCAGAGCCAGACCTGGGTGCGGTTTCCGGAGGGATGGCGGGTGGTCGCCGCCCACGTGAGCCTCATCGAAACCCCATAGGATCGACGGGTCGGCGCAGGGTCCGGGGGCGAGTGGCCGCGGGCTTGCATACGGTCGGACGTATTCCGGGCCCGCCCTCCCGGACCAACGTGAGTGTCCGATCCGACATGCTGTCTCGTCTGAAAACCTTCGGCGCCCGTGCGGCGCTCGCCGGCGCCCTGGCACTCACCGCCAGCACCGCCGCCCTCGCACAGGGAACGCTGCGGATCGGGATGACCGCATCGGACATCCCGCTGACCACCGGCCAGACCGACAATGGCGGCGAGGGCATGCGGTTCCTGGGCTACACCGTCTATGACGGCCTGATTAACTGGGATCTGTCGAGCGCCGAACTCGCCTCCGACCTCGTGCCAGGCCTCGCGACCAGCTGGGCGGTCGACGCCACCGACAAGACCAAGTGGACCTTCAAGCTGCGGCCGGGGGTGAAATTCCACGACGGCTCCGACTTCAACGCCGACGCCGTGGTGTGGAACCTCGACAAGCTCCTGAAGGCCGACGCGCCGCAATACGATCCGCGCCAATCTGCGCAGGGCAAGACCCGCATTCCGGCGGTCGCCTCCTACAAGGTGGTGGACCCGCTGACGGTCGAGATCGTCACCAAGGCCCCGGACGCGACGCTGCCCTACCAGATCGCCTGGATCATGATGTCCTCCCCGGCACAGTGGGAGAAGGTCGGCAAGTCCTGGGACGCCTTCGCCAAGCAGCCCTCCGGGACCGGTCCGTGGAAGCTCACGCTGTTCGCCCCCCGCGAGCGCGCCGAGATGGTGCCGTTCAAGGAATACTGGGACAAGGACAGGGTCCCGAAGCTCGACAAGCTCGTGCTGGTTCCGCTGCCGGAGGCCAACGCCCGGGTCGCGGCGCTCCGCTCCGGCCAGGTCGACTGGATCGAGGCGCCCGCGCCGGACGCCGTGGCCTCGCTCAAGGGTGCCGGCTTCACCATCGTCACCAACGCCTATCCGCACAACTGGACCTGGCACCTGTCCCGGGTCGAGGGCTCGCCCTGGAACGACATCCGGGTCCGCAAGGCGGCCAACCTCGCCATCGACCGCGACGGCCTGAAGGAGCTGCTCGGCGGCCTCGCGATCCCGGCCAAGGGCTTCATGCCGCCCGGCCACCAGTGGTTCGGCCACCCGACCTTCGACGTTAAGTACGATCCGGAGGCCGCCAAGAAGCTGATGGCCGAGGCCGGCTACAGCCCGGCCAAGCCCCTGAAGCTGAAGGTCGCAATTTCGGCCTCGGGCTCGGGCCAGATGCAGCCGCTGCCGATGAACGAGTTCGTCCAGCAGAACCTCTCCGAGGTCGGCATCCAGGTCGACTACGAGGTGGTCGAGTGGAACACGCTGATCAATATCTGGCGGGCTGGCGCCAAGGCCGACATCTCCCGCGGCGTGTCGGCGATCAACTATTCGTACTTCATCCAGGACCCGTTCACCGGGTTCATCCGCCACCTTCAGAGCAACTTCGCCCCGCCGAACGGTACCAACTGGGGGTATTACAGCGATCCGGCGATGGACAAGCTGTTCGACCAGGTGCGGACCACCTTCGACAAGGCCGCACAGACCCAGGTCCTGGAGAAGGTCCACGAGAAGTACGTGGACGACGCGCTGTTCGTCATGATCACGCACGACGTGAACCCGCGGGCGATGAGCCCGAAGGTGAAGGGCTTCGTCCAGGCCCAGAACTGGTTCCAGGATTTTTCCAAGATCACCATCGCGACGGCGGGGCGGTGACACCCGGCTCCCTCCCTCTACGGGGGAGGGGGCCGAGCGGAGCGAAGCGCGAACAGGGCAGCGCGACGGTGCGGGTTTCGGCTCCCGGCATGACTTCTCCGGATGCGTCGCTGCCCTTTCCCGCCCCCTGCTGACGCAGGAGCCATCCTCCCCCGCACAGGGGGAGGGGACTTTCATCGGCCACGGCAAGGCATCCGATGCTGATCTACATTCTCAAACGTCTGGTCTACGTGACGCCCGTGGCGTTCGGGGTCAGCCTGGTCTGCTTCCTGCTGGTCCATCTGGCACCCGGCGACGCCCTGAGTGCGGTCCTGCCGGCGGATGCCACCCAGGAGACCATCGACAGCATGCGGGCCGCCTACGGGTTCGATAAGCCGCTGCCGATGCAGTACCTGATCTGGCTGTGGCACGTGCTGCACGGTGATCTCGGCACGTCCATCGCCACCGGTCGGCCGGTGCTGGGCGAAGTCACCCGGGCGGTGATCAACTCGCTGATCCTCGCCTCCGTGGCGACCCTACTGGGCTTCACGTTCGGCACGCTGTTCGGCTTCGTCGCCGGCTACCACCGCAACTCGCTGGCCGACCGGGCGGCGTCGGCGCTCTCGGTCTTCGGCGTGAGCGTGCCGCATTACTGGCTCGGCATGGTCCTGGTGATCGTGTTCTCGGCCACCCTTGGCTGGCTGCCGCCCACCGGCGCCGGACCGGACGGCTCGGGCAACTGGCGGCCCGATTTCGACCACCTGCGCTACCTGATCCTCCCGGCGGTGACGATGTCGGTGATCCCCACCGGCATCATCGCCCGCACCGTGCGCGCGCTGGTGGCCGACATCCTGTCCCAGGACTTCGTCGAGGCCCTGCGCGCCAAGGGCATGGATGAGTTCGGCGTGTTCAAACACGTCGTGCGCAACGCCGCCCCGACCGCGCTGGCGATCATGGGCCTGCAGCTCGGCTACCTGCTCGGCGGCTCGATCCTGGTCGAGACCGTGTTCGCGTGGCCCGGCACCGGCTTCCTTCTCAACGCCGCGATCTTCCAGCGCGACCTGCCCCTGCTCCAGGGCTCGATCCTGGTGCTGGCGATGTTCTTCGTCGTCCTCAACCTGCTGGTCGACGTGATGCAGACCGCCCTCGACCCGCGCATCGAACGCGCCTGACCCGGAGGCCGATCATGACCGCACCGATCACCGCCGCCTCGATGGCCCTCGACGGCGGCGTGCTCTCCGCCAGCGAGGCCGCCCCGGAGGCCGCGTTCGTTCCGTCCCGCGGCTTCTGGGGCCATGTCGGCCACCGACTGGTGCGCGATCCCGTGGCCATGGGGGCGGGCGCCTTGATCCTCCTGGTGGTGGCCATCGCCGTCCTGGCGCCCTGGATCACCCCGATGGACCCGTACAAGGGCTCCATGCTGCGCCGCCTGAAGCATGTCGGCGACGCCACCTACTGGCTCGGCTCGGACGAACTCGGGCGCGACATGATCAGCCGGCTGATGCTGGGCTCGCGGCTGTCGCTGTTCATCGGCGTCACCCCGGTGCTGATCGCCTTCGTGATCGGCTCGAGCATCGGCATCCTGGCCGGCTATGTCGGCGGCTGGACCAACACGATCCTGATGCGCACCATCGACGTGTTCTTCGCGTTCCCGTCCGTCCTGCTGGCGATCGCGCTGTCCGGGGCGCTCGGGGCCGGCATCTTCAACTCGATCGTGTCGCTGACCTGTGTGTTCGTGCCCCAGATCGCCCGGGTCGCCGAGAGTGTCACGACGGGCATCCGCAAGCGCGACTACATCGACGCGGCGAAGCTCTCGGGGGCCTCGCCGCTGACGATCATGCGGGTGCAGGTGCTCGGCAACGTGGTCGGGCCGATCTTCGTCTACGCCACCAGCCTGATCTCGGTCTCGATGATCCTGGCCTCGGGCCTGTCGTTCCTGGGTCTCGGCGTGCGCCCGCCGGAGCCGGAATGGGGCCTGATGCTCAACACCCTGCGCACCGCGATCTACGCCAACCCGGTCGTCGCGGCCCTGCCGGGCGTGTGCATCTTCGTCGTCTCGATCGCCTTCAACCTGTTCTCGGACGGCCTGCGCGCCGCCATGGAAATCCGCCAATGACGGAGATTCGCCCGTGAGCGTCATCCCGGATGCCCCCGATCCGTTCGCCCGCGACCGCGGCGGACCCGCCCAGCCGCTCCTGTCGGTCTCGGGCCTGTACAAGCACTTCCCGGTCCGCAAGGCCGGCGGAAAGAAGCAGGTCGTGCGGGCCGTCGACGGCGTCGACTTCGACGTCCTGAAGGGCGAGACCTTAGGGATCGTCGGGGAGTCCGGCTGCGGCAAGTCCACCACCGCCAAGCTGCTGATGGGCTTGATCGAGCGCGATTCCGGCAGCCTCCTGTATGACGGCCAGGCGGTCGGCGAGCGGGCGATGCCGTGGCGCTCCTACCGCCGCCAGGTCCAGATGGTGTTCCAGGACAGCTACGCCTCGCTCAACCCGCGCATGACGGTCGAGCAGTCGATCGCCTTCGGCCCGAAGGTCAACGGCGTGCCCGGTCGCGAGGCGGTGGAGCGCGCCCGGGCCCTGCTGGCCCGGGTCGGCCTCGAGCCGAAGCGCTTTGCCGGCCGCTATCCGCACGAGATCTCGGGCGGCCAGCGGCAGCGGGTCAACATCGCACGCTCGCTCGCCCTGGAGCCGCGGCTGGTTCTGCTGGACGAGGCGGTCTCCGCGCTCGACAAGTCCGTGGAGGCGCAGGTGCTGAACCTCCTCCTCGACCTGAAATCCGAGTTCGGCCTCACCTACATCTTCATCAGCCACGACCTGAACGTCGTCCGCTTCATCTCCGATCGGGTGATGGTGATGTATCTCGGCCGGGTCTCCGAGATCGGCCCGTCCGACACGGTGCTCGACGCCCCGGCCCACCCCTACACCGAGGCGCTGCTGGCCTCGATGCCGTCGCTGGACCCGGACAACCGCACGCAGACGGCACTCCTGCAGGGCGATCCGCCGAACCCGATCGATCCGCCCCTCGGCTGCCGGTTCCACCCCCGTTGCAGTTTGGCCGAGCCGATCTGCAGCGAGAAGGAGCCGCCCCTCGAAAAGGTCGGTCCGCTGCATCGGGTCTCGTGTCTCGCCCGCCAGCCCGGCTCCGGCCATTCCGCCGCCCCGGCCCGGGCGCTGGCGGCATGAGCGCCCCGATGTCGAACCCCGAACCCGCCGTCACCCTCGAGAACCTGCGCGTCGCCTTCGGCAAGGTGCAGGTCGTGGACGGCGTCGACCTCACCGTGGAGCGCGGTCAGGCGATGGCGCTGATCGGCGAGTCCGGCTCGGGCAAGAGCGTGACCCTGCGGGCGATCCTGCGCCTGTTCCACGAGGGGCGCAGCCGGATCGAGGGCAAGATCCTGGCAGCCGGCCGGGACGTGCAGGCGCTCAGCAAGCGCCAGCTCGCCGACTTCCGCGGCGGCGACGTCTCGATGATCTTCCAGGAGCCGCTGCTCGCCTTCGACCCGGTCTACACGGTGGGCCGGCAGATCACCGAGGCGATCCGGCGCCACGAGACGATCACGAAGGACGATGCCCGCAAGCGCGCGCTCGCCCTGTTCGAGCGCGTGCGGATCCCGAGCCCGGAGCGGCGGCTGGACAACTACCCGCACGAGATGTCGGGCGGCATGCGCCAGCGCGCCATGATCGCGCTCGCGCTCGCGTGCCGGCCGCAGGTGCTGCTGGCCGACGAGCCGACCACCGCGCTCGACGCCACCGTGCAGATCCAGGTGCTGCTGCTCCTGCGCGAATTGCAGCGTGACCTCGGCCTGTCGATCATCATCGTGACCCACGATCTCGGCGCGGCCGTCGAGGTCGCCGACCGGATCGCCGTGATGTACGCGGGCAAGATCGTCGAGACCGGGACCGCGCATCAGGTCGTGCTCGATCCGCATCATCCCTACACGATCGGCCTGCTGCGCAGTCGGGCGGAGGGTGCGCTGGCGAAGGGCTCCCGGCTGCAGACCATCCCGGGGAGCCCGCCGGACCTCGCCAACCGGCCGCCGGGCTGCCCGTTCGCGCCGCGCTGCTTCCTAGCCGCGGAGCAGTGCCGCCGGGAGATGCCCCCGGTCGCCGAGATCGCCCCCGGTCACAAGGTGGCCTGCTGGCGGACCGACGAGGCCGCGGCGGCCTACCGGGCGGGACCGACGCCCGTGCGTGCGGCCGAGCTGGTCCCGGCCTGACCCCCGGGGATCGACGCATCCGCGCGAAGCCTTTATCCGGCATCGCGCGGCTTTCAGGCGGCGGATCACCGTGCGACCGGCCGCCCGAGCATCGCGATGAGCCCATCCCCCTCCGAGATCGTCCTGGTCCCCCGCGGGGAGGCCGGCCATTTCCTGCCGGCGGCTTTGGGCTGGCTGGGGAAGCGGATCAGCGTCACGGCCCATCCGGGCGCGGCCAACCACGTGCTCTGCCTGCCGGTGCTCGATTTCGTCCGCCTCGGCTTCCCGGACCTGAACGGGCGGCTCGATCTGCTGGAGCCGGGCGATGCCGAGAACCTGCGGTCCGGCCGGGCGGCCCTGCTCCTCGACCTGTCGAACGAGGGGCCGGGGCTGCACGCGCCCACCTTCGAGGCGCTCCACCGCAACCTCGAGGGCCTCGGGATCCCCCGGGAGCGGGTCACCCTGGTCACCCAGAACCGGCTGCTGCGGCTGGATTACGAGCGGCTCTACGGCGAGGGCCTGCGGTTCTGGACCTTCGATTTCTTCCCGCTCCAGGTCGCGCTCTGGCTAGACGCGGAGGCAGGCCCGAGACTCTTCCCGCAGCATCCGCTCGACCGGGCCGGCTACGCACCGCTCACCCAGGATACCGGCCCCGCCCGGTTCCTGTGCCAGAACGCGGCCCTGCGCTGGCACCGGGTGCTGCTCTACCGCTGGTTCCAGCTCAACGGCCTGGACCGCGACGGCCTGATCTCGTTCCACGGGATCGGCGTCGACAACCCGAAGGCGGGCGGCATCGACGTCTTCCACGCGCCGCTGGAGATCGCCGCGGCCTTCGGGCCGCTGCTGGCCGATGTCGGCACCTGGATCCCCCGGCAGGCCCGGCGGATCGACACCCCGGCCCCCGGTGGCGACATGGTCCTGACCCTCGATACCCGGGCCTACGCCGCCAGCGACCTCACAATCATCTCCGAAACGGATTTCTTCGAGCTGGGCGTCGAGCGCATCACGGAGAAATCGCTGAAGGCCGCCGCGATGGGCGTGCCGTTCGTGACGGTGGGCGCACCGCGGGCCGTCGCGCTCCTGTCGGAACTCGGCTTCCAGACCTTCGGCGGCCTGATCGACCACCATTACGACGTGATCGCCGACCCTATCGAGCGGCTGCCCCAGGTGTTCCAGTCGATCACGGCGGCCTGGGACGCGTGCACGCGCGACCGCGCCGCCTGGCATCGCCGGGCACGCGAGCAAGCCGAGACGAACGTCGCGCATGCGCGCCACGGGCTGCTCCGGCAGCTCGACCGGGTGATGGTGGCGCCGCTGGTGGAGCGCCTAGCCCGGTTCATGGAAACGGGCGCGCTCGTGCACTGACCCGCGCCCCGCCGTGACCGCCGACCTTCCGACTGCGCCCGCGCGCTGCTCCGCTTGCGACCGGGGCCTGTACGTTCCGGTGCGGTTCTGCCCGTTCTGCGGCGCCGAGCAGCGCCGCCCGAAGGCCCAATCGCCGATCCCCCCTTCGCCACCGCCGCCACCGCCGCCGCCAGCGGTGCACGAGGCGCCGCTGGCGAAGATCCCCCCGGAACCTGCGCCGCCGGAGGAATCGTCTCAGCCGCCGGCCAAGCCGGACCCGGCGCCTTCGAAACCGGTCTGGACGGTACGCCGGGCGCCGCGTCGGCCCGGGAGACTCGTCCGCCTCCGCCAGGTCGTCCTGGCACTCGCGGCGATCATCGGTCTCGCGGCCCTCGCGCTGGCGCGCCGCGACGTCGTCCCGGCTCCGACACGGATCGAGGTCGGCTCGGCCTGGACCAGTGTGGCGCTGAAGTCGTTCCGGGCCGTCCCGCTGCTGCGCCTGACCGCGGACGGCGCGTTCAGCCTGCGGCTCGACGGCGAGCGCGTGCAACGCGTCAGCCCAACGAGCGGCGCGACCGTCCGACCCAAGACCCTCCAGAGCCTGGAGCTGCGCGCCGGCCGCGGCCCGATCACCGTGACGCTGACGCCGCGGGGCGAGTGACGGGACGGGCCACGCGCCCGTCTCACCGGGCGGCCCGCAAGGTCTCGGCCAAGCGCCGCAACGCTGGCTCGATCGCCCGTTCCGGCACAGCCGCGTATCCGAGCAGCAGCCCGGTCTCGGACTTGCCGACATGGTAGGCCGAGAGCGCGACCGTCGAGATCCCGGCTCCGTCGAGCCGCGCGGCGGCTTCGGCATCGCCGAGTGCCGCCGGCCAGCCCGGACCGGGCCGCGCGATGAGGTGCATCCCGCCCTCCATGGCGGCGACCGAGACCACGTCGGCGGCATGGCGGTGGGCCGCCTCGACCAGGGCTTCCTGGCGCAGGGCGTAGAGCCGCCGAGTCCGCCGCAGGTGGCCGGCGAGATGCCCTTCCTCGATGAAGCGCGCCAGCGCCCATTGGCCGATACCCGGGGGTGCCGGGCCGGTCTCGGCGAGCGCCTGATGCACCGGCGCCACGAGCCCCCGCGGCAGGACCAGGTAGCTGAGGCCAAGCGCGGGCAGCAGCAGCTTGGAAAAGCTGCCGACGTAGATCACCCGTCCGCCACGATCGAGCGCCCGCAGCGGCGCCAACGGCCGCCCCGCATACCTGTAGGCGCCGTCGTAATCGTCCTCGACGATCCAGCCCGATACGGATTCTGCCCAGGCCAGGAGGTCGAGGCGGTTCTCCAAGCTCATGGCGTGGCCCAGCGGGTAATGCTGCGCCGGCGTCACCACGGCGAGGCGTGCACCCTGCAGGTGCGGCCCGGCGGCGCTCACCGATAGCCCACCCGGTCCGACCGGGATCGGCACCGGAACCAGGCCGCCGCTCGCGAGGGCCAGGGCGATACCGGGGAAGCCCGGCTCTTCCACGAGGGCCCCCTCCCCGGGATCGAGCAGCAGCTCGGCCAGCAGGCGCAGGCTCTGGCGGATGCCTGCCGTGACGATCACGTCGTGGGCCTCGCAGGCCACGCCCCGCGCCTGCGCCAGATAGGCCGCGATGGAAGCCCGGAGCGCCAGTGAGCCGCGGGGATCGGGCCGCTCGGCCGGTCCGTGACGCCACTCGGCCTGGAGCAGCCGCGCCCAGACCGCGTACGGGAACGCATCCAGCGCGGGCCGGCCCAGCGCGAAGGCGTCGGGCACGCCGGGACCGGCCATGAACCGGCGGGCCGGCGCCGCGATCAGACGGCCGCCCCGCCGCGACAGGTTCGGAGCGGCCGCAAGAGCCGGCCGTGCCGTCCCATCCGGCCGCGGCAGGGTGTCGTCCGGGAGGGTCGCGGCGACCCGGGTGGCCGACCCGGTCCGCGCTGTGAGGTAACCCTCGGCGATCAGCTGCTCCAGGGCGAGGACCACGGTGCCGCGGGCGCAGCCGAGATCGGCGGCCATCATGCGCGACGCGGGCAGCCGGGTTCCACGCGGCAGGCGGCGGTCGAGGATCGCCCCGCGCAACCCCTCGCGCAGCTGGACGTGCAGGGGTGTCGGCGACGCTGGATCGAGGCTGACGGGCAGCGGCAGCGGGTCCCGGGCCATGGCGACAAGCGGTCCAGTCGTATTTCGGAAACCGGACCTTTCGCCTGGTCCGCCATACGGTCAAGCAGGAGGCCGCAACAGGGACCGGGCTCGATGTACCAGCCGCCACACTTCCGGGATGACACGCGCACGGCGCAGCACGGGCTGATCCGGACCTATCCGCTCGGCCTGCTGATCACCGGCGGCGCGGACGGCCTGATCGCCAACCTGATCCCGTTCCTGCTGGACGAGACGGGCGCGCACGGCACCTTGCGCGCCCATCTCGCCCGCGCCAACCCGCAATGGCAGGCGCTCGCCGAGGCGCAGGACTGCCTCGTCGTGTTCCAAGGACCACAGGGCTACGTCACCCCGGACTGGTACGCGAGCAAGCGGGAACACGGGCGGGTGGTGCCGACCTGGAATTACGCCACGGTCCACGTCTGGGGGCGGGCGCGGGTGATTGAGGATGCGGACTGGCTCCGGCGCCAGATCGTCGACCTCACCGCCCTGCGCGAGGCGCCGCGCGCCGCGCCCTGGGCGGTGGACGACGCGCCCGCGCCGTTCGTAGCGGCCCAGATGAGGGCCATCGTCGGCATCGAGATTCCGATCAGCCGCATCGAGGGGAAATGGAAGATGAGCCAGAACAGATCGGAGGCCGATCGGGCCGGGGTGATCGCCGGGATGCGGGCGGATGGCGAGGCCGCCCTGGCGGAGATCGTCGCCGAGCGGAGCGGATCATGACTGACCACCGCCTCAACGCCTTCGACCAGCCGATCGGCCCCGACCTTCCGGACTGGACCCCGCGTCCGCGCCCGCCGCGGACACCCATGGAGGGCCGGACTTGCCGTGTCGTGCCGCTGGATGCCGAAGCGCATGCCGCGGGGTTGTTCGCCGCCTACAGCGCGGCCCCGGACGTCCGCGGTTGGACCTACCTGCCCGACGAGATGCCCGAGAGTGAAGCGGCGTTTCGCGCACGGCTCGATGCGAGAGCGGCGAGCGAGGACCCGCTGTTCCACGCCGTCCTCGACCGGGCGACCGGAGCGCCGCTGGGGATCACCGCCTACCTGCGGATCGATCCGGGCAACGGCGTCATCGAGGTCGGCCATCTGCATTTCGGCCCGAGCCTTCAGCGTTCTCCCGCGTCCACCGAGGCGATGGCGCTGATGGTGGCCCGGGCCTTCGACGACCTCGGCTACCGGCGCTACGAGTGGAAATGCGACAGCCTCAATGCCCCGTCCCGGGCGGCTGCGCTCCGCCTGGGCTTCACCTTCGAGGGCCTCTTCCGCAACGCGGTCGTCGTGAAGGGCCGCTCCCGCGACACGGCGTGGTTCTCGATCACCGATGCCGAGTGGCCGCGCATCCGCGCCGGCTTCGCGGCGTGGCTCGACCCGGCGAACTTCGACGCCGAGGGCCGGCAGCGCCGCGGGCTGGCGGAGCTGCGCACCGGCACCGGCTGATCGTCTCAGCGTCCGGCGGCCAAGAACGCCTCCGCGGTGCGCAAGCTCAGGGCCATGATGGTCAAGGCCGGGTTCGCGGCGAGGGAACTCGGGAAGGTCGAGCCGTCGCAGATCCAGAGGTTGTCGATGTCGAAGCTGCGGCCGACCGGATCGACCACGGCGCTCGACCCGTCGCGCCCCATCCGGCAGGTGCCGATCGTGTGGGCGACGCGCTCCATCACCCAGATGTCCTCGGCCCCGGCCGCCTCCCAGAGGTCGCACATCACCTTGGTGGCGTGCGCGTTGAGGCGTTCCTCGTTGCGACTGTAGCCGAAGCTGATCTGCGCCTTGCGCATCCCGCGCGCGTCGGTCTCGTCGGACAGGGTCAGCACGTTCGCGTCGCAGGGCAGCGTCTCGCCGTTGATGCCGATGCCGGCGAGGTGGTTGTAGCGGTCGAGGTAATCCAGCAGCGGCTTGCCCCACAATCCGCGGCCGCGCGCCACCGCGTTGCCGAAGGTCAGCGGCACCACACCGAGGCTCTGGATCAGGTAGCCGCCGGCGAAGTCGGCACCGGCCCGGATGAAGTCCTCCGTGATCAGCGACGAGGGGTAGCCGCGGTTCATCCGCACCTCGTTGGCGAAGGTGCCCCAGACCTGGGTGGCGACGTGGCCCATGTAGTTGCGGCCGACCTGATCGCTGGAGTTGGCAAGCCCGAGATGCAGCAGCAGCCGCGGCGTCTCGACGGCACCGGCACAGAGGAACACCGCCCCGCAGCTTTGGCGCCGTACCTGACCGTCCTGCGTGTAGACCGCTGCGGTGACCCGGCCATCGACGCCGCGCTCGAGTCCATGCACGAAGGCACCCGCCCTGATCTCCGCCCCGTGCGTGACGGCCAGGGGCAGGTAGGTGACATCCATGCTGGTCTTGGCGCCGTTGCGGCAGCCCTGGTGGCAGAAGCCGCAATTGATGCAGGCGTTGCGCCGGGGTCCGCCCTCGGATTCGAAGTCGCGCGAGACCACCGCCGCAGGCGCGTCGGCCCAGCGGATCCCCAGCGTATCGCAGGCTCCGGCCATGATCTGTGCCGGGCCGTTGCGCGGCACCGGGGGCAGCGGATAGCGCCGGTCGGGATCCCAGGGATACGATTGCGGCCCCGAGACGCCGATGAAGCGCTCGACCCGTTCGTAGAACGGCACCAGCTCGTCGTAGTCGAGCGGCCAGTCGACGCCCTCGCCGCTCTCGGTGTGAAGCCGGAGGTCGCGGGCATCGGCCCGGGGCACGAAGGCGCCCCAATGGAGCGTCGAGCCGCCGACGCCGGTGCCGCTGTTGTTGGCCCCGAACGCCTCCGGCGTGGAACCGCCGCTGAGACGCTCCTCGGTCCAGTAGATCTCGTCGGCCAGCGTCTCGTCGAAGGCGAACTGCTCGGGGGTGAAGTTGGGTCCGGCCTCCAGGGCCACGACCTTGAGGCCTGCCGCAGCCAGCCGGGCGAGGAGCGGCGCGCCGCCCGCACCGGTCCCGACGATGACCGCATCGACGGTCTCATCCGTGCGGTAGGTCCGCATCCCGTCGAGGTTCATCAGACCATCTCCCCTTGCGCGGGCCGGATTTCCCAGGATTCCGCCCGATCGAGCCCGACCTCGTGGAAGCCCGGCAACCCGTCTGCGATCGGGCCCGGCCGGTCGCCGCCGGCACCGATCCCCGAAAAGCCAACACGGGCCAGGGCCGCCGGATGGGCGAGCCACAGGCGCACCGCGTCGGCGCGCAGGTCCTCGAACCAGAAACGCATCCGGTCGCCGTCCAGCCGGCCGCCGAGGGAGTCCGGCACCGCCAGATCGGCGCGCTCGGCCAACGTCAGCAACGCGTCTTGGTCTCGTGCCTCCAGGGCGACGAACGGACGGCCGTGGGCGGCGCGCGAGGCGGCGTCGAGGGTGCGCAGACCGGCGCGATACGCCTCCGGATCCGGCGGCAGGGCCACGAACCGCCAGCCGTCGCCCGCCCCGGACGCCAGACGCGCATCGAGCCGGGCGGCGAGGTCGACGGCGATCTCCGGCAACACACGACCGCAGGCGGCGCGCAGGATCGCGAGTTCCACCGGGTCGAGGGCCTGAGGGGCATAGGCGGGGTCGTCGCGCTCCCCACGTGTTTCCAGGGCGCCGCGCAGGCGGCTGTTGACCCGCTCGGACGCGATCAGCGCTGCGTAGGCCGACGGTACCGGAGCAACCCGCGTCGCCTCGGCGTTCGGGCGGTCGCGCCAGTGATCGCGCAGGCGATCCGCCATCTCCCCGGGACGCTCCAACGGCAGAAGATGGCCGACGCCGTCCACGGTGACGACGCGATGGTGGGCGAGATGCGGCGCCATCAGCGCCCGCTGCGCATCGGCGCCGAGATCGGCATCTTCGGATCCGGCCAGGATCAGCGCCGGGGTGCGCAGGACACCGATCCGGCGGCACAGATCCTCGCGCGAACCCGATTCGAGCCAAGCCTTCCAGGCCGCGGGGGCCGCCTGCAACACGTCGGCGACCGCACGCGCCCCGGTCTCCGGGTCCAAGGGGCTGCCGACATTCTCCGAGACGAAAGCCTGCGCCTCGCGCAGCCGCGTCTCCGGATCGGCATCGATCCAGGCGATCATCTTGGACCGGCGATCCTCGGGAATCGGTTCCGGGCTCGGCGGCGAGCCCGAGACCAGGATCAGGTCCGTGAGACCGTCCAGGCCCGGCTCTCCATCCTCGGATCGGCGCGCCAGGGCGAGCGCGACCTTCGCGCCCATGCTGTGGCCGGCGATCGCGAAACGCTTCGGCGCCCGGGCGCGGATCGCCGCCGCCACATGGTCCGCCATCGCATCAACGGAAAATCCCGTCCCCGCGGCGGCGTCGCCGAAGCCCGGCAGATCCACGGGCAAGCAGGCCGGCGTTCCGCCCAGCGCGCGCGAGACGGGCTCCCAGGTGCGGGCGCTGCCGCCCAGGAAATGGAGGCAGAAGAGGATTTCAGGATCGGGCATGACGACGACATCGCGCGAGCCTGGAATGCTTCAAGCGTACGCGACGCCGCACGGCTCCGGTTGCCGCGGGGGTGGTGCGGTCCCGAACGCCGTGGGATCAAGCCCGCGGAGACTCACACGATGTCGAAGATCGATCTGGCCTGGCGGGTCGAGGAGGCCTGCCTCAACGCCTGGCCGAGCCCGCGCCAGCTCCTGGTTCACGGCTATCTGCTGCGCGCAGCCGGCGGCACCTCGAAGCGGCAGAACTCCATGAATCCGATGCGCGGCAGCGGCCGGCCCGAGCTGGCGATCCGGGCCGGAGAGGCCGTCTACGCCGCGCTCGGACGCCGGGCGATCTTCCGGATTCCGGGGATCGCGCCGCAGATGGAGCCGCTGCTGTCAGGCGGCCCTTACGCCGTCGTCGACGAGACCTGCACGCTGTTCCGGGAACTCGACGGATTCTGTGACGAGCCGGACCCGGCGGTCACGCTCGCGCGCAATCCCGATGCTGCTTGGCTGGCCCTCCGGGACGCCATGAACCGGGCGGATCCCGCCGCCGCCCAGGCTTTTCGCACCACCGTCGAGGCGCTGATCCTCCCTCGGGCCTTCGCGGCCGTGGCGAACGAGGGCGAGATCGGGGGTGAGATCGGGGCCTTGGCCTTCGGCGTGTGCGACGGCGACCTTCTGGTGATCGAGTCCGTGGCGACCCCCGAGAGGCTGCGGGGACGGGGCCATGCCCGGCGGGCCGTGGGCGCGCTGCTGCGCTGGGCCCGCTCGCAGGGCGCCCGCGCGGCCTGTCTGCAGGTGGTGGCGGCCAACACGCCGGCCCGATCACTGTACCGCGGGCTGGGATTCGAGCGGGAGCTGTACCGGTATCACTACCGGGTCGGGCCGGAGCCGGCCTGAAACGGCCTCAGGCGTCGAACAGCGAACCCTGCCGGGTCACCGCGGGGGCGCCCGCTTGCGCACGCTTTCCTGTCGCAGCCGGCTCCGTCCGTGCGGACCGCCGCACCGGCTTTGCGGATACGGACGGGTCCGGCGTCCCGTCCGGCACGGCGTTCACCGTCCCGTCGGCGAATTGCAGGCTGAGGCGGCTGGCGGCGGCGGCATCGGCCGCGTGGCGGACCGGAAGGCCGGCGGCGTCGCGGACGAGGACGTAGCCCCGCTCCAGCACGGCCCGGTAGCTGAGTGATCCGAGGAGATGGGCGAGGCCTTCGAGCCGGTCGCGGCGGCGCTCGACGCCCCGCAGGCCGGCCTGCGTCAGGCGATCGGACAGCGCGACGAGGCGATCGGCCCGGCGTGCCTGAAGCGCCCGCGCCCGCTCGAGGCTGGCATCCCGGGCGACGACCAGGCGCCGACCGAGCTGGGCCAGAGCCTCGCCCTTGCGCTGGACGTCGTTGCGGAGGGCGGTGAGCGGCCGGTGGTCGATCCGCGCCAGTCGGGCCCGGGCATTCGCCAGCGCCACGTCGGGCGAGCGCCGGGCCATCCGGTCGAGGAGGAGCTGCAGGCGCGCGCGATGGCGGCTGGCTCCGGCCGCCAGGGCCGGAGCGAGTCGTGCCTCGGCGAGGTCGAGGCGCTGGCGCTTGGCCGCCAGCAACGCATCGGAGCTCGGCAGCGCACGCGCGAGGGCCCGCAGATCCGACCGGTCGCGCTCGACCCGCCGGCCGACCGCCCCGACCGCCCGGGCGGACAGGTCGGCCACCGTGGCGATCAGGTCGGCCCGGACAGGGACGGCCATCTCGGCGGCCCCCGTCGGCGTCGGCGCCCGGCGGTCGGAGACGTAGTCGATCAGCGTGGTGTCGGTCTCGTGCCCGACCGCCGAGATCAGCGGGATCGCGCTCTCGAATGCGGCGCGGACCACGCATTCCTCGTTGAACGCCCACAGATCCTCGATGGAGCCGCCGCCGCGGGCGACGATCAGCACGTCCGGCCGGGGCAGGGGTCCGTCCAGGGCCAGGGCATTGAACCCGCGGATCGCGGCCGCGACCTCCTCGGCCGCACCGTCACCCTGGACCCGTACCGGCCAGACCAGCACGGGGCGCGGGAAGCGGTCCTCCAACCGATGCAGGATGTCCCGGATCACCGCTCCAGTGGGCGAGGTGACGACGCCGACCACGCGCGGCAGGTAAGGGATGGCCCGCTTGTGCTCCGGAGCGAACAGCCCCTCGGCGGTGAGCAGCTTCTTGCGCTCCTCCAGCAGGGCCATCCAGGCGCCGAGACCCGCCGGCTCGAGGCTCTCGACCACGATCTGGTACGAGGATTTTCCCGCGAAGGTGGTGATGCGGCCCGTCGCGACGACCTCCAACCCCTCCTGGGGCTTCTGGCGCAGGCGCCCGAACACGCCCTTCCAGACCACGGCATCGATCCGCGCTTGGCCGTCCTTCAGGGAGAAGTAGGCGTGGCCGGAGCCGTGCTGGCCGCGATAGCCGGAGATTTCGCCACGCAGGCGCACATGGCCGAACGCATCCTCCAGGGTCCGCTTGAGCGCGCCCGCGAGCTCGCCGACCGACCATTCCGGCTGGTTGGCGGTGAGCACGCTGGTCGGCGGAATATCCGCCGCAGGCGAGGCTGCGGGGCGCGGAGGCGGCACGAGGGGCATGGACGGACGGTAGAGCAAGAGGCTGAAAACTGGAAACCGGATTTCCGGCCCGTCGAATCCGACGCTTGGGCGGGGCTGCGGCGCGCGGCGCCTTTTGCCGGTGGCATCTCCGGTCAGCCGAAATCCGCTTCCCAATCGCGGCCGCCGTAGAAAATGCGCAGGATCACGACGCGGCGATCCTCGACCGTGAAGGCAACCGTGACACGCCGTGCGAAGCCGATCGTGCGCAGGCCTGGGCGAAGTTCGCTGTGCAAGGTCCCGCGCTCGGCGCCGTATTCAAGCCCCTCGCAGAAGGCACGGATGCTCTGTTCGAAGCCCGACGCGATGGCGGGCGTGCCGGCCTGCGCGATGGTGTCGTAGATCCAATCGAGGTCGTCACCGGCAGCAGGCGCGTAGATAATGCTCCGCCGCTTCACGTCCCAGGCCGAATCCGCGCTTCATGACGAAGGCGCATCCGCTCGGCCATGCCCTCCGACGAGATGGCGCGCTCGGGATGCGCTCTCATCGCGTCGTAGGTCGCAACCACTTCCTCGCGCAGCCAGCGCTCGACGGCGGCGTCACGCTCCTGAAGGGCACGCAATCCGGCCCGCACCACCTCGCTGGCGCTCGCAAACGCACCGGTCTTGACCTGTGCATCGATGAACGCGGCCTGCTCGGCAGGAAGGCTGAAGGTTCGCTTCTCGGACGCAGCCATGCGGATTCTCGCGTCGATGGGTATGAAAGTATCATACCATTTTCGGGACACGCCGCAACCTCTGAAGCGTCTTCAGCTGGTCGTGCCGGAGACGCCTATCCACGCGATGTCGGGCTGAGCGCCGGTCGCGGCAACGCGTCGGATCCCTATTCCACGGCCAGTTCGCGCGGCGCGTCCGAGATCGTGATCCGCGGCACGAACAGCGCCAGCACCAGGGTCAGCAGAGCCACCGCGAAGACCGTCCAGAACGTGCCGTGGAGGGCATGCTGGAGTCCGTGCCGGATGACGTCGCCGCCGGCGCCAAGGCTGCCCGGATCCTCCAGGAGGCTCCGGAGCTGGCCGGAATCGACCGGTGAGCCGTCTGCCGGATGGGCCAGCCGGTAGTTCAGCACCGCGCCGAGCGCCGTGGCACCCAGGGTCGAGCCGAGGTTGCGCGCGAAGATGTTCGACGCGGTGGCGGCGCCGCGCTGCGCCCAGGCCACGCTGTCCTGGATGATCACGATGGCGGCGGTGGACAGGAAGCCCATGCCGAGCCCCATCACGATCGAGCCGCAGGCGGCCACGATCGGCGAGGACTCCGAACCCAGGGCGACGAACGCGGTGGCGCCCAGCGGCAGCAGCGTCGCGCCGACCAGCAGCGTCGGGCGCAGGCCGAAGCGCACGAAGTTGCGGGCCGCCGTGGTGGCCCCGATCGGCCAGCCGAGCACCATCAGCGTGAGGGTCAATCCGGCGATCAGGGGCGACTGCCGAAGGACGCCCTGGACGTACATCGGCAGGAACGCGGTGAGCCCGATCACGGTCATGCCGGAGAGCAGCGTCGCGGCGTTGGTGGTCGCGATCGGGCGCTGCATCCACAGGCGGACATCGAGCATCGGGTCGGCGGCGCGGCGCTCCTGGAGCACGAACAGGATGGCCGCCACCGCAAAGCCGAGTGCCGGCCACAGGGCCGCCGAAGCCGACGTGCCGGCCTCCGTCAGCGCCATCATCAGCGCGGCGATGGCCGCGGTGAACAGGGCGGCACCCAACGCGTCGATCGGCCGGCTGCGCCGCTCGACGCTTTCCCGCAGGTAGACCAAGAACAGGCTCGCCGCGACGAGCCCCACGGGCAGGTTGATCCAGAAGATCCACGGCCAGCTCAGATGGCCGATGATCAAGCCGCCGACCAGGGGGCCCGCCACCGACGAGATGCCCCACACGCTCGCGAGATAACCCTGGACCTTGCCGCGTTCCCGGGCCGGATAGAGATCGCCGATGACCGTCAGGCTCACCGGCTGGATCGCGCCGGCCCCGACGCCCTGGACGAGGCGGAACAGGATCAGCGACGGCATCGACCAGGCGAGCCCGCACAGCAGCGAGCCGGCCAGGAACACGGCGATGCCGAACAGCAGGACCGGGCGGCGCCCGTAAAGATCGGACAGCTTGCCGAACACCACCGTGGTGGCGGTCTGGGTCAGCAGGAACGAGCCGAACACCCAGGCATACAGATGGAGGTCGCCAAGCTGGCCGGCGATCTGCGGCATCGCGGTCGAGACGATGGTCGCCTCGATGGCGATCATGAACATCGCCGCCATCACCGCGGCGAGGACCAGCGGGCGGCGCGTCTCGGAAGGACTGGGCATGGGCGCGGTCTAGGCCCGGCTCCGGCCGAGACCTAGCGCCGAAGACGGGCTCCCGCACGGCCCCGCTTCCGGGCCGTGCGGGAGCGCACATCCGCGGCTACGCTTCCACGTCCGCGTCCAGGTCCCGGCCGCGGGTCTCGGGCAGCAGGAAGGCCGCGATCGTCCCGACCAAGCTGAAGGCCGCCAGGTAATAGGCCGGGGCGAGCCGGTCGCCGGTGGCGGCGATCAGCCAGTTGATCACGTAGTTGGTGCTGCCGCCGAAGACCGAGACCGAGAGCGCGTAAACGATCGACAGCCCGGCGCTGCGCACCGCCCGCGGCAGCGCCTCCGGAATCCCGACGATCACCGCCGCGGCGTTGATGGAGGAGAGGGCCGAGAGCAGGAAGGTCACGGCGTAGACGCTCATGGCGCTCGGGGATCGCACCACCCAGGCGAAGGCCGGGACCGCCAGGATCAGGATGAGCGCCCGCGGCCAGATCATCACCGGGCGCCGTCCGACCCGGTCCGCCAGCCAGCCGCCCAGCAGCGGGAAGATCACCGAGGCGAGACCCAGCGCGATCGGCACCGCGGTCGCGGCGGTCTCGCTCAGGCCCAGGGTCGCGCCGGCATAGACCGGCATGTTGGTGCCGACGGCGTTCGACACCGTGGAGGCAGCGATGACCAGGAAGGTCAGGCCCAGCAGGCGGCCGTGCTCGCGCAGGAGACGCCCGACCACCGCGAGGGTCGAGGGGGCAGCGTGGGGATCCTCCTCGGCGCCGGCGGTCTCGGGCAGGTGGCTGCGGATCACCAAGCCGACCGGAACGACGCAGAAACCGAGCGCGAACATCAGCCGCCAGCCCCAGGCCGACATCGCCTGATCGCCGACCACGAGGGCCAGGATGGTCGCGATGATGCCGGCGAACAGGGCCGCGCAGCCCTGGCTGGCGATCTGCCAGCTGGTCACGAAACCTCGCTTGGCCGGCGGCGCCGCCTCGAGCAAGTAGGCGGTGGACGGGCCGACCTCGCCGCCGAGCGCGAGGCCCTGGATGAGACGGCCCGCGATGACGATCACCTGTGCCCAGCCGCCGATGGCCGCGTAGGACGGGCATGCGGCCAGCATCAGCATGCCGAGCGCCATCAGCGCGATGGTGATCAGCATCGCCGGCTTTCGCCCGGCCCGATCCGCGAAGGCGCCGATCAGCACGCCGCCGATCGGCCGCATCACGTAGCCGATGCCGAACAGGGCGAGCGACGCCAGCAGGCTGTGCGTCGGGTCGGTGGCCGGAAAGAACGCTTCGCCGATCGGTTTCGCGAAGAACGCGTAGACCGTGAAATCGTAGAATTCGAGGGCGTTGCCGAGCACCACGGCCCCGACCGCCTTGCGATCGAGGGCGGCGTGTACCTGCGTCGTGGCATCCATCAGCGAGTCGGCTCCCCGGCCGGCGGATGCTTTGCGATTCCCCCCGTCACCGGCTCGGCGCCATCGGAGACGGCTTCGTCGTAGCCCGCAAGCCACCGGTCCCGGGCTTCGGTGCCTTCGGCATAGGGGCAGGCCTCGCGGGCCAGACCCTTTCCGGGCGCGGCCTTGCCGAGCGCATGCGTGTCGAGGTCGTTCGGTGGCGAATCCATTCGGGCGGCGCTCCTCGTGTGGCGGCCGCCGCGATGTAGGGCGCGCGGGGCGGGGCGCTCAATGCAGGGTCGGATCCGCGTCCGGCGGCAGCGATACGACCTCGCTGAACGGGAATTCCAGAACGACGTCGCCGGCTTCGTCGGTGACCACCAGGCAGGCGGTCAGGAGCCTGGCCTGATCCCGGGCCTCGGCCAGGGCCGCACGGATCGTGTCCTGGGCCTTCTCCCAGGCCTGATCCGGATCGCGCAGAGCGACGCCGGTCGCATCGGTGATCACGTCGTCGCCGATCTGCGTGTGGAAGAAGTAGCGCGGCATGGCCTTCAACCCCGGGTGTCGACCGCCCCCGCGGGGCGGCAGGCACCAGATGGGGATCGAGGCGGCCGCAATCAGCAACCGGACTCAGCCGTTGGCGGCGCTCCGCGCCGGAGCGGCGGCGACCGGTCGGAGGGTGTGCACGGTGGCGGAGGCGCCCCCCGTGCGGTGGAGCTTCTCCATGGCCATCAGCGGCCGCAATTCGGGCTCCGCGAAGTCCATCAGTCGGGCGTTGCGCCAGCGCGGCTTTCCGGCGCCACGACCGAACCAGCGCGGCCGCACCTCCTCGACCAGCAGGACGAGTCGCCCCGTCCAAGATTTGCGGAACCAGAATCGCCCCGTCAGAGACATCGTCCGATCCTTGTCGACAGTCCCGCCCGGTACGATGGGCCGGGATCACGGCGCCCCGCTCTCGCGTCGCCCAATACCCGACTTGGCCGCGGACTTACCAGTCTTCGAAGCCGAACAATTGCGAGTCGTTCGATATCCACAGGCCACCACCCGGCAGTTCGGCGCTCAGCGCATGACGTGACGCACGACCAGGCCGAGGACGAGGAGCCGGACCAGCCCCGAGGTCACGTAGACGAAGCCGCGTAGGAGCGCGGATTCCAGCGCATGGTGCGCCGAGACCTGCCCAGGTCCGTCGGCGCGAGACTCCGCGGATGACCGCGCCGCGCCGCGCACACCGCCGGGAGGGGCAGCGAGAATGCGGGTCAGGCTGTCCGGCAGTGGTCTGTGGTGGGTCGTCACGGATCGGAAGGATAGGCGCCGCCGGGCTCGCGTCACAAGACACCTCTACTGAGGAAGCCGGCGCGGGTGAATCGTCGGCCTGCCCGTGATAGAGAGCGCCGACCCCTGCGGGACGGCCCGCCCTCGGCGTGCGATCATGTCCCTGCCCCCTGTCCTGATCACGGGCGTCGCCGGCTTCATCGGCAACGCACTCGCGCTGCGTTTCCTGGAGGCTGGCCGGCAGGTCGTGGGCCTCGATAACGTCAACGCTTATTACGATGTCGGCCTGAAGGAGGCGCGGCTCCGGCGCCTCGATCCGTTCCCGGGCTACAGCTTCGCGCGCCTCGACCTGACCGACACGGCCGGCCTCGATGCGCTGTTCGTCCGGCACGGCTTTCGAACCGTCGTCCACCTCGCCGCGCAGGCCGGCGTGCGCTACTCGCTGACGAACCCGCAGGCTTACGCGGCAAGCAACCTCGTCGGCTTCCTCAATATCCTCGAGGCCTGCCGCCACGGCGGCGTCGAGCACCTGCTCTACGCGTCATCGAGCTCGGTCTACGGGGCGGTCACGACGATGCCGTTCTCGATCCACCAGAACGTCGACCATCCGGTGAGCCTCTACGCGGCCACCAAGAAGGCCAACGAGCTGATGGCCCACAGCTACAGCCACCTCTACCGGCTGCCGACCACCGGCCTGCGCTTCTTCACCGTGTACGGACCCTGGGGCCGACCGGACATGGCGATGTCCCTGTTCGCCCGCGCGATCCTGGCCGGGGAACCGATCCAGGTGTTCAACGAGGGCCGGATGCGGCGCGACTTCACCTATATCGACGACATCGTCGAGGGGATCGTCGCCCTGGCCGAAAGACCGGCCGCGGCCAACCCGGACTGGAGCGGAGCGGATCCGGATCCGGGCACCAGCACGGCGCCGTATCGGATCTACAACATCGGCAACAACGAGCCGGTGGAGCTGATGCAGATGATCGCGCTTCTCGAGGAGGCGCTCGGACGCAAGGCCGAGACGATCCTGCTGCCGATGCAGCCCGGCGACGTGCCGGCCACCTTCGCGGATATCGACGACCTCGCCCGCGACACCGGCTTCCGGCCGGCGACACCGCTGAATCTCGGCATCGCGCGTTTCGCCGCCTGGTATCGCGGTTTCTACGGACTTTGAGCGGGGAGACTGCGGCTCAGCGACGACGTTCCAAAGGTCGATGCGGTCGTCCCGTGTCGCGTCGCCGGTAGCCGAGCAAGGCCGCGATCCCCACGAAGGCAGCCAGCGCCGTCCACATGCCGCCCTCGCCGAGCTTGCCCACCGCGACCGACAAGCGATCCGGCTCGTCGACGAGCGCGATCACGATTCCGACAAGACCGCAGAGCGTCACAAAGATCGCTAGGACGCGGAAGGTCATCGTGGGCACTCCCGGCGCCGCGAAGGACGCGAGGCGACAGCCTTGTCTATGACTTCGCCCGAGCGGAGCGCAACCGCCCAGCCGACACCGGGCGCTGTCGCCCCATCCCGATCCAGCTTCCATCGGCCGCAGGCCGCCGAGGGCGGGCCCCGCCGTTGAAGGTTTGGTCGCCAGCGCATGCGGCGGGACGACGACCTCGCGAGGCTAGGCCGTTGCACCATCTGCGTGTAATCATTTAGAGCTGTTCCAGGCAGGAAAGCTCTGCTTTAAACGCTGCCGCGACAGCGGCCAAAAGGAGGAAATCCATGCGTTCACTCATTCTCGGCGCCGTTCTCGCTGCCTTGCTCCCGTTCTCCGCGCAGGCCCAGGAGGCCGGTGACGCGGCTGCCGGCGAGAAGGCGTTCGCCCCGTGCAAGGCCTGCCACAACTTTCAGAAGAACGGCGTCGGTCCGGACCTGAAGGGCGTCGTCGGGCGCAAGGCCGGCACCTACGAGGGCTACAACTACTCCGCCGCGCTGAAGAATTCCGGCATCACCTGGGACGAGGCCAACCTTCACGAGTGGCTGAAGAACCCGAAGACCAAGGTGCCCGGCACCAAGATGATCTTCCAGGGCTACCCCGACGACAAGAAGATCAACGACGTGATCGCCTACCTCAAGACGCAGTCCTGAGCCCTCGCTCCAAGGTCTGACCTCCAAACGAAGGCATCCGCGCAGCCGCGCGGGTGCCTTCCGTCGTTCAGGACCGCCCGATGAGCGGATCGAGGCTCGAGACGGCGTGCTATTCCGGGATCAGCCCGGCTTGAAGCCCGAGCCGCAGGGTCACCAGATCGTTCAGCAGATCCTTCCGGCCCTGCACGTTCAGGCCGGTCCTGTCGCCCGCCTCGTCGGGGAGGCAGGCAAGCACGTCGCGCAGCTTGGCTCCGGCGGGCGTGAGGAAGATGCTGACCTGCCGCTCGTCGGCCCGGTCGCGAGCGCGCCGCACGCGACCGGAGGCTTCCAGGCGCTTGAGCAACGGCGTCAGGGTCCCGGAATCGAGGAACAGGCGGTTGCCGATCTCCTTGACCGACAGGCCGTCCTCTTCCCACAGGACCAGCAGGACGAGATATTGCGGGTATGTCAGCTCGTGCTGGCCGAGGAGGTTGCGATAGGCACGGCCGAAGGCGTGCGCGGCGGCGTAGACCGCGAAGCACAATTGGTTGTCGAGACGCTGCCGGTCCCGCTGCGATAGCTGGTCGACGGACGCCTGACCCGCCTCGGTGGTTGGCGCAGCGCCGCTCTGCGGAGCAGTCGGGCCTGACATGAGGTGGACTCTCTCTGGTAAAGGCGGCCTATCGTACCGGTATGCCGAAGGGCACTCTTAGTCAGTTCGTCAAACCTGTACAATTCTCGTGGACCGCGGACGTGCCACAGATCCTCTGCGACGTTCAGCCATCCATCAACGGGTGCAGATCTCGTACCATCGCTTTCAGGCGTTCATCGAGGACGTGCGTGTAGATCTGCGTCGTCGAGATATCGGCGTGGCCGAGCAACTCCTGAACGATGCGTAGGTCGGCCCCGTTCTGCAGCAGATGACTGGCGAAGGCGTGGCGCAGGACGTGCGGGCTGACGCGGTCGGGGCGCAAGCCCGCGGCCAGCGCGACGGCCTTGAGGTCGCGGGCGAAGGCCTGCCGGGTGAGGTGGCCGCTGTCGCTGTCGGCGGGAAACAGCCAGGGGGACTCCTCCGGCACCGCAGCGAGGTGGGCGGTCATCGCGGCCCTGGACGCCTCCGTCAGCGGGACGAGCCGTTCTCGGCCGCCCTTGCCCTTGATGAACAGGTAGCGCTCACGGGTGGCGCCCGCGGTGCGCGGGAGGGCGACGAGTTCCGAGACGCGCAGGCCCGTCGCGTAGAGAAGCTCGAGCAGGCAGACCATCCGGCGGGCCCGGCGCGCCGGACTGGGCTGCTCGTCGGCGGATGCCGCCGCGTGGGCGGTGGCAAGAAGCCCGTCCACCTCGGCGATCGACAGCACTTTCGGGAGCGTGCGGCCCCGGCGCGGTCCCGAGACCGCGACGCTCGGATCGGCTTCGGCGTATCCCTCGGCGTAGAGAAACTTGTGGAAGCCGCGCACGCACGACAGGCGCCGCGCCGCCGACGACGCCATCAACCCCCGTGTCTCCAGGTCGGCGACGAAGGCCCGGAGGCTGTGGGTGTCGGCCTCTTCGAGCGGGATGCCCGCGCGCTTGAGATAGGCGAGGTAATCGTCGAGGTCGCGCCTGTAGGCGGCCAGCGTGTTGGCGCCGGCACCGCGCTCGGCGGCCAGCATGTCGAGATAGGCGGCGACCTCCGGGGACGGGGGCGGAGCCGCGCCGCCGGCGACGGCCGCGCTCAACGGCTGCCCGGTTGGAGCTTCGAGGCCGGGATGGTCACGGTCATCTCCCGGGGCGTCGGCACCACGAAGTTGGCCAGCGCGAACATCGCCGCGAAGACGAGGCCGGCCAGGATCGCGAGGGTAGCGAAGAAACGGAACAGGGTCGGCACGTCGGTCGAACCTCGGGCAGACGAGCGCAGTCGACGGGGAGGGAGCGCGCGGAAATCTCCCCCGAAATGTCACGAAGGCTCGGTTTCGAACATGCGATCACGGCGCTGACAAGGCCTGGAAGGACACAGCGATGCGTTTCGCAGGCCGCTTGAATCGCGCTAAGAGCCTGGCACAGGATTGGAAGCCCCCCGGCGAGGCGCGTACGGGGCGGCGATAGGGAGCCGGAGACGCCACGATCATGCGATGCTGCCGTCGATGAACGAAGAGGACGTCGGGGAACCGATCGAGGCGCGCCTGCGCCGGGCGCTGGGCCTGCGCTCGATCGTGCTCGTCGGCTTGATGGGGGCGGGCAAGAGCACGGTCGGCCGGCGCTTGGCCAGTCGGCTCGGACTGATCTTCAAGGATGCCGACAGCGAGATCGAGGCGGCGGCCGGCCTGACCATCCCCGATATCTTCGCGATCTACGGCGAGCCGAGCTTCCGCGACGGCGAAGAGCGCGTGATCTCGCGCCTCCTGCGTGCCGGCCCCCTCGTGCTGGCCACCGGCGGCGGCGCCTACCTGCGCGAGGCGACGCGGGTGCGCATCCGGGAATCCGCCATCTCGGTCTGGTTGAAGGCCGATCTCGACGTGCTGATGCGGCGGGTGCGCAAGCGCGGCAACAGGCCCCTGCTCCACACCGACGATCCCGAGGCGACGATGCGCGACCTGATGGCGGTCCGCCACCCGGTCTACGCGGCCGCCGACGTGGTGGTGATCTCCCGGGAGGTCTCGCACGACCGGGTCGTCCAGGACGTGCTGGAGGCGCTGGACGCCCACATGAATGCCGCCGCCCCGCGCCCCATCGCCGCCCAGTGACGCCCAGTGACGCCCAAGCGAGCCTGTCCGTGACCGAGCCATCGACCCAACCGGTTCCCCTGACGGTCCACGTGCCCCTCGATGCCGGGCGCGACTACGACATCCTGATCGGGCGTGGCCTGATCGAGATGGCCGGCGCTCAGGTGGCGGCCCTCGGGGGCCGGCGGGCGGCGATCGTCACCGACGAGAATGTCGGGGCGCTTTATGGCGAGCGGCTGCGCGACAGCCTGGAGCGGGCGGGCCTGAACGCGGGTTTCGTCACGGTGGCGCCCGGCGAAAGCTCGAAATCCTACGCGGGTTACGCGCAGGTCTGCGACGGCCTGCTGGCGCTGAAGGTCGAACGCGGCGATCTCGTGGTCGCCCTCGGGGGCGGCGTGGTCGGGGATCTCGCCGGTTTCGCGGCTGCCACTCTGCGCCGGGGCGTACGCTTCGTGCAGGTCCCAACCAGCCTGCTCGCCCAGGTCGATTCCTCGGTGGGCGGCAAGACCGGGATCAACGCGCCGCTCGGCAAGAACCTGATCGGCGCCTTCCATCAGCCGCGCCTGGTGCTGGCCGACACGGGGGCCCTCGACACCCTGTCCGAGCGCGAGATGCGTGCCGGCTACGCCGAGGTCGCCAAGTACGGGCTGATCGCCGATGCCGGCTTCTTCGACTGGTGCGAGGCCAACTGGCGCGGGATTTTCGCGGGCGGTCCGGAGCGTGACGAGGCCGTGGCCGCATGCTGCCGGGCCAAGGCCAGCGTGGTGACCCGGGACGAACGCGAGGACGGCGAGCGCGCGCTGCTCAACCTCGGACACACGTTCGGGCACGCCCTGGAGCGGCTCACGGGCTACGAGTCGGCTCGGCTGGTCCATGGAGAGGGCGTCGCGATCGGTCTCGCCCTGGCCTTCCGGTTCTCGGCCCGGCTCGGGCTCTGCGCCGGGCAGGATGCCGGCCGCGTCGCCAACCACCTGGCGCTCGCCGGCCTGCCGACCCGCCTCCAGGCGGTTCCGGGCGGATGCGGCGACGCCGACGCCATCCTCGAAGCGATGGCCCAAGACAAGAAGGTCCGCGACGGCGCCCTGACCTTCATCCTTGCCCGCGGCATCGGCCAGAGCTTCATCGCTCCAGGGATCGACCGGGGGGAGGTGCGGGCGTTCCTGCTGGACGAACTGGCTGCCGATCGTCAGGCCTGAGGGTCTTCATCCGACCATCGGCCTTGCCTTGCGCCGGTCGGACCGCTATGAGCCTGCCACGTCCGGGACGGCGCAAACCGTCACGGAGGTCTGGCTCGAACGGCCCTCGGGGCGCTCGGGGCAGAGGTTCGAGATCGGTGCGCCGATCTCGCCGGTTGCCGGTGTAGCTCAGTGGTAGAGCAGCGCTTTCGTAAAGCGAAGGTCGGGGGTTCAAATCCCTCCTCCGGCACCACTTCCCTCCCTAAACAGCCCTAGCGAACCAGGTCGAGCCGCGAGCGGCCGGAGCGCGTGTCGGCTGAAAGCCGCCGTGCCTGAGCGTTACATGCGCAGCACCTTCTTCGGAACCGGATTGCCCATCCTGGTGTAGGGCCTTCTGTGCCGCGCGGCGGCCCACGGGCGGGGATACGTCATGAAAGCCGAGATCCTGGACGTCCGGTTCGTCCACGAGGGCTGGAGCCGATTCGGGATCGCCAAGGTGCGTCTCGCAGACGGCGCCGTGGTCGAGCGCGAGATCGAGGATCACGGCAATTCGGTTGGTGTTCTACCCTACGATCCGGAGCGGCGGGTCGCCACGCTGGTGCGGGAGCTGCGGGTGCCACCCCTGTTCGCGGCCGGCGAGCAGGTCCAACTGGAGGCGCCGGCCGGCCTCATCGACGACGGCAGCCCGGAGGAGAACGGCCGCCGGGAGGTGCTGGAGGAGGTCGGCTTGCGCCTGCACGCGCTCGAATTCGTCGGCGCGACCTATTCCTGCGCCAGCTTGACCACCGAAAAGCTGCATCTCTACCTCGCCCCCTACGGCAAGGCCGACCGCGCCGAGGACGGCGGCGGCGCCGAGGGCGAGCACGAGAACATCCGGATTGTGGAAATGCCGCTCGCTGACCTCGCCGGGATGGCGGACCGGGCCGAACTCACCGATCTCAAGACGTTGACGCTGGTCCTGGCGCTGCGCGCCCGCCATCCGGAGCTTTTCGCGGCGTGAGAATCCGCTATCGCGTATTCGCGCAATGGTTGATCACCGCCATGGTATTCGGCGCGGTCGCCTGGATCGCGTTTCACCTGCGCTGAGCAGAAACCCGTCTCAGGAATTGAAGCGATGAGCGAAGACGCCGTCACCGCCGAACCCCACGGCCTCGACCGGGGTCTGACCAATTACGGCGACCGCGATTTCGCCCGCTACCTGCGCCGCTCCTTCGCCCGGTCCATGGGCATCTCGCGCACGCTCCTCGACAAGCCGGTGGTCGGCATCGCCATGACGCCGTCCGGGTTCAACAACTGCCATCGCGGCATGCCGGAACTGGTCGAGGCGGTCTCGCGCGGGGTGCTGGCTGCCGGGGCCCTGCCGCTGCCGTTCCCGACCGTGTCGCTCGGAGAGGTTTTCCTCAACCCGACCAGCATGATGTACCGCAACCTCATGGCCATGGACACGGAGGAGATGATCCAGGCCCAGCCGATGGATGCGGTGGTCCTGATCGGCGGCTGCGACAAGACCGTGCCGGCTCAGCTCATGGGGGCGGCCTCGGCCGGCCTGCCCGCGATCCAGGTCGTGACCGGCCCGATGTCCACCGGCCGTCATCGCGGCCAGCGGCTCGGCGCCTGCACGGATTGCCGGGGCTTCTGGGCCAAGTACCGGGCTGGAACGGTGGAATCGGAGGAAATCGCCGAGGTCGAGGGCCGGCTCTCGGTCACGGCCGGCACCTGCGCGGTGATGGGCACGGCCTCGACCATGGCCTGCATCGCCGAGGCGCTCGGCATGTCGCTGCCCGGGACCGCCGCGATCCCGGCCGTGCATTCGGACCGGCTGGTGGCCGCCGAAGAGACCGGACGCGCCGCGGTGCGGCTGATCCAGACCAAGATCACGCCGGCGCAGGTCATCACGCAGAGATCGGTCGAGAACGCGATCCGGGTCCTGATGGCGGTATCGGGCTCCACCAACGCCATCGTGCACCTCACGGCCATCGCCGGGCGCCTCGGAATCCGCATCCCGTCCGGGCGCTTCAACGAAATCTCGGACGAGACCCCGGTGCTGGTCGACCTGAAGCCCGTGGGCGAGGGCTACATGGAGGATTTCCACGCCGCGGGCGGCATGGGTGCGCTGCTGCGAGAGCTGCGCCCGCTCCTGCATCTCGACACCGTGGACGTGGAGGGCCGCACCCTGACCGAGCGTCTGGACGAACCGGCCGGCTGGGTTGACCGCGCGGTGATCCGAGCCTTCGACGATCCGGTCTCGCCGGTAGGCGGCCTAGTGGCGCTCAGCGGCAACCTGGCCCCGGACGGAGCGATCTTCAAGCGCGCCGCCGCGACGCCGGAGCTGTTCGAATCCGAGGGGCGAGCGGTGGTGTTCACCGGCCTCGAAGACCTGAGCCGCCGAATCGACGACCCGGACCTCGACGTGGCGCCGGGGGATGTGCTGGTGCTGCAGAATGCCGGGCCGCACGCCGCCGGCATGCCCGAGGCGGGCTACCTGCCGATCCCCAAGAAACTCGCCAGGGCGGGGGTGAAGGACATGGTGCGGATCTCGGACGCCCGGATGTCCGGCACCGCCTTCGGGTCGATCGTGCTGCACATCGCCCCGGAGGCGGCCATCGGCGGTCCGCTCGGAGCCGTGCGCGACGGCGACCGGGTCCGCCTGTCGATCCGCGACAAGCGGATCGACCTGCTGGTGGACGAGGCCGAGATCGCCCGCCGCCTCGCCGGCCATCAACCGCCGCCCGCTCCCAAGCGTGGCTACAAGGCACTCTACCGGCGCACCGTCACGCAAGCGCCGGAGGGATGCGACTTCGACTTCCTGATCGGGGAGGGCGAGCCGGGCTGAGGCCGGCCGCTTGATCCCCGGGCACGCCAGGGCCATCGTTCGGTGAAGAATCGGGAGGAGTCGAAGAGCATGACGCGCGCCTGTATCGTGGGCTGGGCCCACACACCGTTCGGCAAGCTCGAGGAGCCGGATGTCGAGGGCCTGATCGCGCGGGTGTCCGGCGAGGCGTTGGCTCATGCCGGCGTCGAGGATTCCCAAGTCGACGGGATCTATGTGGGCGTCATGAACACCGGCTTCTCGAAGCAGGGCTTCGAGGGGTCGCAGGTCGCGCTCACTCGGCCGGGCCTCGCCCATGCACCGGCGACGCATCTGGAGAACGCCTGCGCCACCGGTTCGGCGGCGCTCTACGCGGCCCTCGATTTCGTCGATAGCGGCCGCGGGCGGATCGCCCTGGTGGTCGGCGCCGAGAAGATGACGGCGAAATCCGTTGCCGAGACCGGCGACATCCTGCTCGGCGCCTCCTACCGGAAAGAGGAGGCCGACATCGAGGGCGGCTTCGCGGGCGTGTTCGGGCGGATCGCGGCCGGCTACTTCCAGCGCTACGGCGACCGCAGCGAGGAACTGGCCCGGATCGCCGCCAAGAACCACCGCAACGGTGTAGGCAACCCCTACGCGCAGCTCAGGAAAGACCTGGGCTTCGAGTTCTGCAACAAAGTCTCCGAGAAGAACCCCTACGTGGCGGCACCGCTGCGGCGCACCGACTGCTCGCTGATCTCCGACGGCGCCGCCGCCCTGGTGGTGGCCGATGCCGAGACGGCGGAAGGGTTGGCCCGCGCCGTCGGCTTCCGCGCCCGTGCGCACGTCAACGATATCCTCCCCCTGTCCCGCCGGGACCCGACCGCGTTCAAGGGCGCCCGGCTCGCCTGGGAGAAGGCGCGCGCGCAGGCCGGGATCGGCAACGACGACCTGTCGTTCGTGGAGACGCACGATTGCTTCACCATCGCCGAAATCATCGAGTACGAGGCGATGGGGCTGGCCGAACCCGGCCAGGGTTATCGCGTCGTCCGCGAGGGGCTGACCGAGAAGGGCGGCCGGCTGCCGATCAATCCGTCGGGCGGGCTGAAGTCCAAGGGCCATCCGGTCGGCGCCACCGGCGTCTCGATGCACGTGATGGCCTGCCTCCAGCTCATGGGCGAGGCGGGCGAGATGCAGGTCCCAGGCGCGAACCTGGCCGGGATCTTCAACATGGGCGGGGCCGCGGTGGCCAACTACGTGTCGATCCTGGAGCGGCGGCGGTAGCACCGCTCCACATCGGGCCAACAGAGGGGAGGGGAGCGATCCCCTCTCAGCCGAGCTTGTCGAGGGCTTGGCTGAGGTCGGCGATCAGGTCGGCCTCGTTCTCCAGGCCGATCGAGAGACGCACGGTCTCGGGGCCGACCTGCGCGGCGGCCTTCTCGCCCTCGGGCAATTGCCGGTGCGTCGTCGAGGACGGGTGAATCGCCAGCGACTTGATCTCGCCGATGTTGACCAGGTGCGAGATCAGTTCGAGCCCGGCGATGAACGCCAGGGCCGCCGGCTCACCGCCCTTCAGCGCGAAGGTGAAGATCGAGCCCGGTCCCTGCGGGGTGTAGCGCCGGGCGAGGTCTTCCCCAATCTGCCCCGGCAGTCCGGGATAGCTCACCCAGGCCACCGCCGGGTGGTCCTGCAGGAAGGCTGCCACGGCCCGCGCGTTGGCGCAGTGGCGTTCCATGCGCAACGGCAGGGTCTCGATGCCCATCAGGGTCAGGAAGGCGTTCATCGGCGACAGACCGGGGCCGAGATCGCGCAGGCCGAAGAACCGGCAGGCCGCCGCGAAGGGCGTCTCGGGGAAGCTCTTGGTCAGGACCAAGCCGTCGTAGTCCGGCCAGGGGTCGGTGATCAGGTTGTAGCCGGTGGTCCGGGTCCAGTCGAAGGAGCCGGCATCGCAGATCATGCCGCCGATGGTCTGGCCCGAACCGCTCAAGAACTTCGAGGTCGAGTGCCAGACGATGTCCGCACCGTGCTCGATCGGCCGGATCAGGGCCGGCGAGGCCAGGGTGTTGTCGACCACGAGGGGCAGGCCGTGGCGACGGGCTACCGCGGCGATCCCGTCGAGGTCCACCACCGAGGCGCACGGGTTCACGATCGACTCGCAGAAGATGGCCCGGCATTCCGGCGTGATCGCCGCCTCGAAATCCTCCGGCCGCATGCCGGCGGCGAAGCGGGGCTTCAGGTCGTAGCGGCCGTCGAGTCGGCGCATCAGGCCCAGCGAGCCGCCGAACAGCCGCGGCGAGGCCACGTAGGCGTCGCCGCTCTTCATCAGGGTCATCAGCACCAGCATCATCGCCGACTGCCCGGAGGAGACCGCGACGCCGGCCTTGGCGCCCTCCAGGTCGGCGACCCGGCGCTCCAGGGCGGCCACCGTCGGGTTCGACCCGCGCGAGTACGAGAACCCGGACCGGCGGCCCGCGAAGATGTCCGCCGCCTGCTCGGTGGAATCGAACACGAAGCCGTTGGTGAAGTAGATCGGCTGGACCCGCGCGCCGGTGGCGGGATCGGGCGCCGCGCCGGCATGGATGGCCCGGGTCGCGAAGCGGTGCTGTCGGCTGGTATCCGTCATGGCTCTCGGTCGGCTGTACGGCGCCCGGATCGTCGACGCGCCCGAGCCGGAGGAGGCTTCACGCCGCGCGACGGATGAAGGCCTGCAGGGTTCGGACCAGGGTCGTGGGCTCGTAGGGCTTCGGAATGAAGCGGGCCCCCTCCGGCATGTCGTTGGGGCCGGGGGTGCCCATGCCGGATACGACGAGGACGGGGATGGTCGGCCAGCGATGCGCCACGAGGCGGGCCAGGGCGAACCCGTCCATCGAGCCCTGCGGCATGTCGACATCCGTCATCAGGACGCCGACATCGTCGCGGTTTTCCAGGACCTTCAGCGCCTTGTCGGCGTGGCTGGCCTCCAGCACGGTGAAGCCGGCATCCGCCAGGGTATCGGACGCCTCCATGAGCAGGAGGCCGTCATCCTCCACCAGCAGCACCACGGGTTGGTCGGACAAGCTTTCAGTCATCAGACCTGCAAAGGTTCAGTCGCGACGTTCGAAGCCCGCGCCGTATTCCCCGGGCCTGCCCCCGTCAAGGCGCGGGACCTGCGGCGTCAGGCGGCCTCCTCACGCTTCCCCAGGCGCTTGTCGAGGTAAGTGTCCACCGTCTGAGTCAGTTCATCGACCTTGCCGTCGAAGAAATGGTTGGCGCCCTCGACCATCTGGTGCTCGATGATCACGCCCTTCTGCACCTTCACCTTCTCGATCACCGGCATGACGTCCCGGGCCGGCGCGACGCGATCCTCGGAGCCGTGCACGAACAGGCCGGAGGAGGGGCAGGGGGCCAGGAAGGTGAAGTCGAAGCGGTTGGCCATCGCGGCGATCGAGATGAAGCCCTCGATCTCGGGACGCCGCATCAGCAGCTGCATGCCAATCCAGGCGCCGAACGACACGCCGGCGATCCAGCACGACTTCGCCTCCGGGTTGACCGACTGCACCCAGTCGAGGGCCGCGGCCGCGTCGGAGAGCTCACCCGAACCGTGGTCGAACGCGCCCTGGCTGCGGCCGACCCCGCGAAAATTGAAACGCAGGGCTGCAAAGCCGCGATTGGCGAAGGTGTAGAAAAGATTGTACACAATTTGATTGTTCATCGTACCCCCGAACTGGGGGTGCGGGTGCAGGACGATGGCAATCGGCGCGCCGCGCTTCTTGGGGGCCTGATAGCGGCCTTCCAGACGTCCGGCCGGGCCGGTGAAGATGACTTCAGGCATCGTTCAACTCTCGTTTCAGCGGTCGCCGGCCGCGCGATCTCGGGCAGTGAAGAGGCAGCCTTGACTCGCCGCACGCACACCATACAAACGCTCTTAGAACAGTTCTAGGCGATTAGAACTATTCTAATGTAGGTGAGCGGGCACGCGGTGCCAGTTCTCTGCACCAGCCGTTCGGTTGGCGACATCTCATTTGTCGGCGCGCCTTAGCACGGCGAGCCGGTCCGCGGGCAAGGAATTGTCACGCGCCGTATGCAGGGGACCACACGGAATCAGCATGAGCCGGGCCCGCGCCTATCTCGATCACAACGCGACCGCCCCCGTCCGCCCCGCCGTGGCGGAAGCGGTGGCGCGCGCGCTGATGCTGCCCGGCAACCCGTCCTCGATCCATCAAGAGGGCCGGGCTGCCCGCGCCGCGCTGGAAGCGGCCCGCGGTCAGGTCGCGGCCCTCGTGAATGCCCGGCCGGCGCAGGTGGTGTTCACCAGCGGCGGGACGGAGGCCGCGAATGCGGTTCTGTCCGGCGCCCTCGGCCGGCGCGGCCAGCCGAAGCCGACGCGGCTGCTCCATTCCGCCACCGAGCACCCCTGCGTTGCCGCAGGCCACCGATTCTCCCGAGACGCAGTCGAGGAAATACCGGTCACACCCGAGGGCGTGATCGATCTCCTCGTCCTCCAACAACGCCTCGGCGCGCTCGCGGACGAGAGCGTGCTGATCTCGGTCCATGCGGCCAACAACGAGACCGGCGCGATCCAGCCCCTGTCCGACGTCGTCGCCCTGGCCCGCGCGCATGGCCGGGCCCTGGTCCACACCGATGCCGTTCAGGCGGTCGGCAAGGTCGCCTTCGACATGGCGACCCTGGGAATCGACGCGCTCACGCTGTCGGGGCACAAATTCGCGGCCCCCAAGGGGGTCGGCGCGATGATCCTGGCCGACGATGTCGCCCTGGACGCGGCGTTCCTCCGCGGTGGCGGGCAGGAGCGGCGCCAGCGCTGCGGAACCGAGTGCCTGCCGGCGATCGTTGGTATGGGCGAGGCGGCCCGGATCGCGACCGAAGCCCTCGTGCCGGAGGGCGTTCGCCTCGCCGGCTTGCGCGACCGGATCGAAGCCGGCCTGCGCGTCCGCGCCCCGGAGGCCGTGGTGTTCGCGGCCGGCGCGCTGCGACTGCCGAACACGCTGAGCTTCGCGGTTCCGGGCCTCGACGCGCCCGCCGCCCTGATCGCCTTCGACCTCGCCGGCGTGGCGGTGTCGTCGGGCTCGGCCTGCTCGTCGGGCAAAGTCGCACGTTCGGCGACACTGTCGGCGATGGGCGTCGCGCCCGAGCTTGCCGGGGGCGCGCTGCGCGTCAGCCTCGGCTGGAACACGGTGGACGAGGATGCGTCATGCTTTCTCGACGCCTTCGAACGGGTCTTGCAGCCCCTATATAAGCGGCGAGGGTACGCGGCCTGAATCAGCCGCGTCCCACGCTTTCCGAAAGACGCTTCCCGGTCCTTGAAACCGGGCTTGCCAGGAGATGCTCATGCCTGCCGTGCAGGAAACAATCGACCGGGTCCGCTCGATCGACCTCGACCAGTACAAGTACGGGTTCGAGACCACCATCGAGATGGAGAAGTCCGCCAAGGGCATCTCCGAGGACGTCGTGCGCTTCATCTCGGCCAAGAAGAACGAGCCGGCATGGCTGCTCGAATGGCGCCTCGACGCCTATCGCCGCTGGCTCACCATGAAGGAGCCGGAGTGGGCGCGTGTCGCGTACGACAAGGTCGACTATAGCGACATCTACTACTACGCCGCGCCCAAGCGCCCGGCGGCGATGTCGCTCGACGAGATCGATCCGGAGATCCTGAAGACCTACGAGAAGCTCGGCATCCCGCTGCGTGAGGTCGAGGTGCTGGAAGGCATCGCGCCGGAGCGCCGCGTCGCAGTCGACGCCGTGTTCGATTCGGTTTCGGTGGCCACGACCTTCAAGAAGGAGCTCTCGAAGGCCGGCGTGATCTTCATGCCGATTTCCGAGGCCGTGCAGGAATATCCCGAGCTGGTGAAGAAGTACCTGGGCACGGTGGTGCCCTCGACCGACAACTTCTTCGCGACGCTGAACTCTGCGGTCTTCTCCGACGGCTCGTTCGTCTACATCCCGCCGGGCGTCCGCTGCCCGATGGAGCTGTCGACCTACTTCCGCATCAACGAGCGCGACACCGGCCAGTTCGAGCGCACGCTGATCATCGCCGACAAGGGCTCGTACGTCTCGTACCTCGAGGGCTGCACCGCCCCGAAGCGCGACGACAACCAGCTCCACGCCGCGGTGGTCGAGCTGGTCGCTTTGGACGACGCCGAGATCAAGTACTCGACGGTCCAGAACTGGTACCCGGGCGACAACGAAGGTAAGGGTGGCATCTACAACTTCGTCACCAAGCGCGGTGATTGCCGCGGCGCCCGCTCCAAGATCTCTTGGACCCAGGTCGAGACCGGCTCGGCGATCACCTGGAAGTACCCGTCCTGTATCCTGCGTGGCGACGAATCCCGCGGCGAGTTCTATTCGATCGCAGTATCGAACGGCATGCAGCAAGTCGATTCCGGCACCAAGATGATCCACCTCGGCAAGAACACCACCAGCCGGATCATCTCGAAGGGCATCTCCGCCGGGCGTTCGCAGAACACCTACCGGGGCTTGGTCTCCGCCCACAAGAAGGCCAAGAACGCCCGCAACTTCACCAACTGCGACTCGCTGCTGATCGGCGACCAGTGCGGGGCGCACACCGTGCCCTACATCGAGTCGAAGAACGCGTCCGCGGTGTTCGAGCACGAGGCGACCACCTCGAAGATCTCCGAGGACCAGAAGTTCTACTGCCTGCAGCGCGGCCTCTCCGAGGAGGAGGCGACCGCGCTCATCGTCAACGGCTTCGTCCGGGACGTGCTGCAGCAGCTGCCGATGGAGTTCGCCGTCGAGGCCCAGAAGCTGATCTCGATCAGCCTCGAAGGCTCGGTCGGCTAAGGTCCGACGGGCGTCGATACCCATGGCGATCGCGGCATCCCCGCGGTCGCCGACCGGATTGCGCGAAGGTGTTCATGCGCCGCATCCGGAGCTGAAGGCCTTCGAAATGGCCGTCTCGGTGACGGCGATAAGGAACTGACGGCACGCGGTCGGTGCATCAACCCGATCCGCCGTTCGATAGGACTTGAACTAACATGCTGGAAATCAAGAACCTCGTCGTGCAGATCGAGGACAACCGCATCCTGAACGGCCTGAACCTGACCGTGAACGACGGCGAGGTCGCGGCGATCATGGGGCCGAACGGGTCGGGCAAGTCGACCCTGTCCTACGTCATCGCCGGCAAGGAGGACTACGAGGTCCTCGACGGCGAGATCCTGCTCGACGGGCAGAACGTGCTGGAGATGGCCGCCGACGAGCGCGCCGCGGCCGGCGTCTTCCTGGCCTTCCAGTACCCGCTGGAGATTCCCGGCGTCGGCACCATGACCTTCCTCAAGGCCTGCCTCAACGCCCAGCGCCGCGCCCGCGGAGAGGGCGAGATTTCGACGCCGGACTTCATCCGCAAGGTCAACGCCGCCGCCGACAAGCTCGAGATCAACAAGGAGATGCTCAAGCGCGCCCTCAACGTCGGCTTCTCCGGCGGTGAGAAGAAGCGCATGGAGATCCTCCAGATGGCGCTGCTGGAGCCGAAGTTCTGCGTGCTCGACGAGACCGATTCCGGCCTCGACATCGACGCCCTGCGCATCGTCTCCGAGGGCGTCAACGCGCTCCGGGCCCAGGGCCGCTCGTTCCTGGTGATCACCCACTACCAGCGCCTGCTCAACCACATCGTGCCCGATACCGTGCACGTCATGTCGAAGGGCCTGATCGTGAAGACCGGCGGCAAGGAACTGGCGCTCGAACTCGAGGCGTCTGGCTACGCCGAGTACCGCACCAACGAGGCCGCGTAAGCCCATGGCCGAGATCCAGAACCTGCGCACCAGCGCCGAGACCGGGCTGTCGAGCCTGTTCGAGGCTGCTCGCAAGGGCTTCGCCTCGGAAGAGGCGATCGCCCGCGAGGAGGCGTTCCGCTTCTTCGAGGCCGCCGGCCTTCCCAGCCGGCGGGTGGAGGCGTTCAAGTACACCGACCTGCGCGCCGCCATGAAGGAGGCCGTACCGCCGGCCGAGGCCCCGTCTGCGGAAGCCGCCCAGGCCGCCGCGGCATCCGCCAAGGGCTTTGCCGGCCTCGACGCGGCGCATCTGACCTTCGTCAACGGCCATCTCGTCCGTCCGCTGTCGGACCTCGACGGGCTGCCGGCCGGCCTCACCGTAACGCCGCTCAACGATGCGATGGGCAAGAGCGACACCCGCCTCCGGCTGCTCGCGCCGGTGGAGCAGGCTCGCGAGAACCCGATCTACCAGCTCAACACCGCCTTCCTGGCCGACGGCGCGCTGATTTCGGTCGCTCCCGGTACCAAGATCGAGCGGGCCCTGCATCTGCGCTTCATCGGCAGCGGCTCCGAGGGTTTCTCCACGGCGACGCGGGTCCTGGTCGATCTCGGCGACGGCGCCGAGATAACCATGCTGGAGAGCCACGAGGGTCCGGACGGCCTGACCTACCAGCCGAACGATGCGCTCGACGTGCGGGTCGGCAAGCAGGCCGTCTTCCGCCATGCCCGGCTCAACCGGGAGGGAAACGCCGCCATCGCACTCTCGACGATCAGCGTGCGCCTCGACGACGAGTCCCGGCTGGAGACGGTCAACCTGGTCACCGGTGCCGTCCTGTCGCGCCACCAGATCTACATGCACGTCGCCGGTGAAAACGTGAACGCCGTGGTCAACGGCGCGGCGATGCTGGGCAACGGGCAGCTGGCCGACTCGACCCTGTTGGCCGACCACGCGGCCGTGGGCGGCATCGGCCGCGAGATGTTCAAGACGGTGATCGACGGGGATGCCACCGGGGTATTCCAGGGCAAGATCATCGTCCGGCAGGCTGCGCAGCAGACCGACGGCAAGATGAAGTCGGACTGCCTGCTCCTCAACGACGAGGGGCAGATGATGAACAAGCCGGAGCTGGAGATCTTCGCCGACGACGTCGCCTGCGGCCATGGTGCCACCTGTGGCGCCCCGGACGAGGACCTGCTGTTCTACCTGATGGCCCGTGGCCTGCCGCGCTCGGTGGCCGAGAGCCTCCTGGTCCAGGCCTTCGTCGGCGAGGCGATCGAATCGGTCACGCACGAGGGTGCCCGCGCGGCGCTGATCGGCGAGATCGAGGCCTGGCTCGCTGCACGCGCTTGAACGATCGGCCGGTCCTCCCGCAGGATCGGCCGGCTCCGCGAATCCCGAGCCCCGTTCGCGGGTCATCGGGGTCGCGACGCCCTTTCCGGAGGCCTCCTTCGAGACCTTCGCTTCGCTTCGGCCCCTCGGATCGAGGTGGCCCATGGGACGGACTCGAGGTCCCAGAAGGTCGCGACCATGAACGCACCCGTCCGCACCACCGGCTACGACGTCGAGGCTGTCCGCAAGGACTTCCCGATCCTGTCGCAGACAGTCTACGGCAAGCCGCTGGTCTATCTCGACAACGCGGCCTCGGCTCAGAAGCCCAGACGGGTCATCGACGCGATGGTCTCCTGCATGGAGACCGGCTACGCCAACGTTCACCGCGGCCTGCACTTCATGGCGAACGCCGCCACGGAGGGGTTCGAGGGCGCCCGGGAGACCACGCGCCAGTTCCTCAACGCCGCCTCCACCGACGAGATCATCTTCACCCGCAACGCCACCGAGGCCTACAACCTCGTGGCCTCCAGCATGGGCTGGGCCGGGCTGATCGGCGAGGGTGACGAGATCATCCTGTCGATCATGGAGCACCACTCCAACATCGTGCCCTGGCACTTCCTGCGCGAGCGGCGCGGGGCCGTGATCAAGTGGGCGCCGGTGGACGAGGACGGCAACTTCCTCGTCGAGGAATACGAGAAGCTGTTCACGCCGCGCACCAAGATGGTGGCGATCACCCACATGTCGAACGTGCTGGGTACGGTGACGCCTGCGGAGGAGATCGTCCGCATCGCGCATGCGCACGGCGTTCCGGTGCTGCTCGACGGCGCGCAGAGCGCCGTTCACCAGCCGATCGACGTGCGGGCGCTCGACTGCGACTTCTTCATCTTCACCGGCCACAAGGTCTACGGGCCCACCGGCATCGGCGTGCTCTACGGCAAGAAGGAGTGGCTGGAGCGCCTGCCCCCGTACCAGGGCGGCGGCGAGATGATCCGGGCCGTCAGCCAGGACACGGTCACGTACAACGACCCGCCGCATCGCTTCGAAGCCGGGACCCCAGCGATCGTCGAGGCGGTCGGGCTCGGGGCGGCGCTGGAATACATGCTGGGCCTGGGCCGGGAGAACATCGCGGCGCACGAAGCGATGCTGACGCGCTACGCGCACGAGCGCCTGGGCGCCATGAACGCCCTGCGGATCATCGGCACCGCCAAGGGCAAGGGCGGCGTGGTCAGCTTCGAGATGAAGGGCGCCCACGCGCACGACATCGCCACGGTGATCGACCGACAGGGCGTCGCGGTGCGGGCCGGCACGCATTGCGCTATGCCGCTGCTGACGCGCTTCGGCGTCACCTCGACCTGCAGGGCCTCGTTCGGGCTTTACACCACGCCGGCCGAGATCGATGCCCTTGCCGAGGCGCTCGGCAAAGCCGAGATGATGTTCGCCTGATCGGCGCAGCGTTCCGAACCCGATCGTGAGGACGATGCGCGTGCCGCGAGGAAACCGGGGCCGTCTGGACGGGCCCGGGGGAGAGTGAAACCATGAGCACCGACGCCACAATCACCGGCGGCGCGAACGCCCCCGCGGTCGAAGCCGCATCGGCGATCCCGCCGGCCGAGCTGGACCGGCTGACCGACGACATCGTCGCGGCGCTGAAATCCGTCTACGATCCGGAGATCCCGGCGGACATCTACGAGCTCGGCCTGATCTACAAGGTCGATATCGGCGACGACCGGAAGGTCGCGATCGACATGACCCTGACCGCTCCCGGCTGTCCCGTCGCCGGTGAGATGCCGGGCTGGGTCGAGAACGCCGTCAGCGCCGTGCCGGGCATTCAATCGTGCACCGTCACGATGGTGTTCGACCCGCCGTGGGATCAGAGCCGGATGTCGGACGAGGCTCGCGTCGCCCTGGATATGTGGTAGCGCAGCCCCGAACGGCCGACGCTCAACACCGACGCCGGCTATCGGGAGGGCGCATGCTCCACATGCGCCCCTTCACCCGTGCCAAACGTTTCAATCGTTCGCATCGGCCACGACACGAGCAACTTCCACGGGCAGGGCTAATACTAAGGCCGCCCGCCCGGGTCGAGAGAGCGTCGATCGCGCTATAGGCCTGCACGTCGACGGGCGCGATGGAAGCAGCGCTCGACCGGCCGATGAGCTTCAATTCGACAGCTACTGTGAAACGAGTACAGAAACGGCCAGGCAGTCTATCAATTGATGTAGATTTTAAGATTTTAGTAACCAAGAGTGTCCACTGGGGCAGGTGGCTGCCGGTTTATTCGGCGTCGCGGATCGCACATGGTGGGGACGAATGGGTCCGGGTTACGTGGTCGCGGTGCTTCTCGAAGTGGCCGGGCTGAGCGGTATCGTCGTGGCCGCGTTCGTAATGCGTACGGAGCGGAAAGCGCGGGTGGCCGAATTGCGCAGTTTCCTCCTCTCCGGCCAGACTTCGGTGGCGGTTCCCACGCCGGTCGCGCAGAACCGATGGTTTTCGCCCACGCCCCGTGTCGTGAATGTCCCCGTCGCTACCCAGCAACGCCGTGACGGGCGGCCTCAGGAAACGGCGGCACGGTCAGCCTTGAGACGCGCCTTCGCGCGACACGGCTCGACGGAGATGGGCGGGATGGTGGCGGCCTCGATCAGCGCAGGATGACGTCCAGGCCGCTGCCGAGCAGCGTGACGGCGCTGAGGAGGAGCATGAACTTCAGGTCTTCGAAGCGAGTGCTCATGGTGGATCCGTCCTCTTGGTGCGGTTCGTCGCCGTTCCGATGATGCATTATCGTCTGATTAACGACTGTTTCGAGAGTCGTTTCAGGAACTGTTAGGGATTGGACCGCGCTTTCCATTTAGTAAGGTTGATAAAAGGTTAAGTTCGATCCGGCCTGTTGAGTTCGTCTTAACGGAGCTTCGGCCGGCCGGCGGTGCGCCGCCGCACGATCGCGCGGCAACAGGAAGGGCGCCGGACCATGATACAGCCATCGACCAGTCCCCTCCTGCGGGTGCGCGACTGGCTTTTCCGGGACCGGCAGACCGGCGCCATCACGATTGCGCAATGGCCGAACCTGCCGCTCTGGTTGTTCCTCGCGCTGACGCTGGCGGCATGGCTGGCAAGCGGCGCCGAGCCCCTGGGATCTTGGCTCGCCATCGGCGCCGATGTCGCCCTGGGCTGGTGGGCGGTCGATGAACTCGTCCGCGGCGTCAACCCATGGCGCAGGATGCTCGGCCTCGCGACGCTGGTCGGACTGGCCGCGCTCGTCTTGCTCCGGCGCGGTGGATAGGCTCGTCGTAGGCGCGTCAGCAGCCGCACACGAACCCGAGCCCCGGGATCGACAGCCGGACCTCAGCGGGAGCACGCCTCTACTGATCTTCGCGATCGGCGGTGCGTTTCGGCATGCAAGAGCGGCGACGGCGCGCAATTCAGTCGACCGCGGTATTCAATCTCCGCAGCCGGTCGTTACCGGCCGGCTCAAAACCAATCCTGCGTCTCCGGTCCATGTGACTACCGAGAAGCGTAACGGTTGATTGCCGCGTCGCGAAAACTCATGAATGGTCGGGTCGAATTCCGTCCCGAGCAGCGTCGGCCTTTCGAGGTGCGCAGACCCCTGCTCGGCTGCCGTTTAAGCTGGACCGCACGATGACCACGCCAGGCGCCTTCGAATCCTCCGAAGCTGCAGAGCGGCTCGATGAGCGGGCGCAGCTCCTCCGCTACATCGCCGATACCCTGGACCTTCCGGTATCACTCTTTCGCCGCCGCACCGCGCAAGGCGATGACGGCCCGACGGCCGCCGAATGCGACGCGATCCTGGCGACCTTTTCGCGCATCCGCGATCCGGAGGCCCGGCGGCACTGCCTGGCGCTGGTCTCTCGCTGCGCCGACGCTCAGGAATGACGCCGGTCTCGCTGTGCGCTTGCGCACGTGGGTGGCGTGAGAACCGTATAGACGCCGTGCTATCGGGGCGCCCGCTTCCGCCAGAGGCCCACCCGATCGTCAGGCCGTGCGGAACGTCGCGGCGGCAGACGGGCCCAGAGCCGAGCCGGCGGTCGCCGGTGCACGACGCCCCGCATTCCATTCAGGCCCCGATGCCGATCATCTCCATTTCGAAGCTCTCGAAAACCTATCAGTCCGGCTTCACCGCGTTGAGCGGCATCGACCTCACCATCGAGCGGGGCGAGATCTTCGCGCTGCTGGGCCCGAACGGGGCCGGCAAGTCGACATTGATCAATATCGTCTGCGGCATCGTCACCGCGAGTTCCGGAACGGTGGTGGTCGACGGCCACGACATCGCCGTGGATTACCGCGCCGCGCGCCGGGCGATCGGGCTCGTCCCGCAGGAACTCACCACCGACGCCTTCGAGACGGTGCTGAACACCGTGAGCTTCTCCCGCGGCCTGTTCGGACTGCAGCCCGATCCCGGCCATATCGAGCGGATCCTGCGGGCGCTGTCGCTCTGGGACAAGCGCGACAGCCGCCTGATGACCCTCTCGGGCGGGATGAAGCGCCGGGTTCTGATCGCCAAGGCTCTCTCGCACGAACCCCGGGTGCTGTTCCTCGACGAGCCGACCGCCGGCGTCGATGTGGAGTTGCGCCAGGACATGTGGCGGCTCGTGCGCGACCTGCGCCAGCAGGGCGTCACCGTGATCCTGACCACCCACTACATCGAGGAGGCGGAGGAGATGGCAGACCGGATCGGCGTGATCCGGCGGGGCCAGATCATCCTGGTCGAGGAGAAGGCCGCGCTGATGCGCAAGCTTGGGCGCAAGCAGCTGACCCTGCAGCTCCAGACCCCGATCACCGCGATCCCGCCCGAGCTTGCGGAGTACGAGCTGGCGCTCGCCGGCGACGGCCGTGAACTGGTCTACACCTACGACACCCGCGCGGAGCGGACCGGGATCACCGGCCTGCTCACCGGCCTCGCCGCTGCCGGCATCCGGTTCAGCGATCTTCAGACGGAGCAGAGTTCCCTGGAGGACATCTTCGTCGGCTTGGTGCGCGAGGGAGAGGCACGGATATGAACGCGACCATGAGCATGAACTGGCCGGCCGTCCGCGCCATCTACCGCTTCGAAATGGGCCGCTTCTGGCGTACCGCCGGGCAGAGCATCCTGGCCCCGGTGATCTCGACGACCCTGTACTTCGTGGTGTTCGGGGCCGCGATCGGCTCGCGGGTCTCGGCGGTGGACGACGTGCCCTACGGGCTGTTCATCGTGCCCGGCCTGATTATGCTCTCGCTGCTGACGCAGAGCATCTCGAACGCCTCGTTCGGCATCTACTTCCCGCGCTTCGCCGGCACGATCTACGAGATCCTCTCGGCCCCGATCTCACCGCTGGAGGTGGTGTTGGGCTTCGTCGGCGCGGCTGCGTCCAAGTCGATCCTGATCGGCCTGATCATCCTGGCGACCTCGGCGCTGTTCGTGCCGCTGCGGATCGACCATCCGGTCTGGATGATCGGCTTCCTGCTGCTCACCGCGGTGACGTTCAGCCTGTTCGGCTTCGTCATCGGGCTCTGGGCGGATGGGTTCGAGAAGCTGCAGCTGGTGCCGCTCCTCGTGGTGACGCCCCTGACGTTCCTGGGCGGCAGCTTCTACGCCATCGACATGCTGCCGCCGTTCTGGCACGCGGTGAGCCTCGTCAACCCGGTGGTCTACCTGATCAGCGCCTTCCGCTGGGCGTTCTTCGGCAAGGCGGATGTCAGCATCGCAATCAGCCTCGGGATGACGATGCTGTTTCTGGTGATCTGCCTCGGCCTCGTGACCTACATCTTCCGCACCGGCTACCGCCTGAAGAGCTGACGGTCAGGGCTGCGCGGCGAGGAAGGCCAATACGCCGTCCCGGTGCGGCTTGGCCCCCACCGCGGTGGAGTGGTCTTTGCCCTCGATCTCGAGCGCCCGGGCATCCGGCATCAGGGCGGCCAGCGCGGGGCCCGAGCCTGCGACCGTATCGAGGGTGCCGACCGAGACCAGCACCGGCACCTCGATCTGTGAGAGTTCCGCCCGGCTCAGCGTCTGGCGCGAGCCGCGCATGCAGGCCGCGAGCGCGCGAAGGTCGCTGCGGGTCTGCTCGGCGAAGGTGCGGAACGCCGCGGCGGTCGGGTTCGGAGCGGGGGTGCCGGGGGGCGCCTCCAGCGCCTCCGAGATCCCGGACGGCAAGCCCTTGCCCTCGACGAGGTGCATGCCGAGCCCGCCGATCAGCGCGGACCGGACCCGGTCGGCATGGTCGAGGGCGATGTGGGCGGTGATCCGCCCGCCCATCGAGTAGCCCATCACGTGCGCGCGTTCGATGCCGATATGGTCGAGCAGCCGTATCGCGTCGCCCGCCATGGCCTCCGAGCTATATTCCGCCGGGTCGTAGAGCTTCTGGCTCTCGCCGTGCCCGCGATTGTCGAGGGCGATCGCCCGGTATCCGGCCTGCGTCAGCGCGCGCACCCACTGGGTGTTGACCCAGTTGACCGCGTGGTTGGAGGCGAAACCATGGATCAGCAGGATCGGCGTGCCGGGCCCCTCCGCCGGCGGGACGTCGATATACGCGATCCGCACGCCGTCCGAATCGAAGGAATCCATGCCGTGCAACCCGTGCCGTCGAAGCTCGGCCTCCGCTTAGACCACAGGGCCGCGCGGGGGCAACGCGGATCGCTCCGCTTGCCGGGGCGGGCGCCGGCTGGCACACCGCCCCGGCTATGACCGATCCCAAGCCCTACGGCACCTACGAACCGGCCGGCCTCGTGGCGGCGATCACCCGCCGGACCAACCGGATCCCGGCCGAGTCCTGGTATGGGCGGCGCCTAGCGCTGTTCCTTCGCCGGATCGCGATCTCGCGGCTGGGCGGCAAGCCCCTCGACGTGACCCGCTACGGCGCCCGGATGCGCCTGCACCCCTACAACAACAACTGCGAGAAGAAGGTGCTGTTCACGCCGCAATTCTTCGATCCGCAGGAGCGTGCGCTGCTGCAGGAGCGCCTGCCGAAGGACTGCGTCTTCCTGGATATCGGCGCCAACATCGGCGCCTACGCCCTGTGCGTCGCGGCGTTCTCGGGGCCGGCCGCCCGGATCGTCGCAGTCGAGCCCCAACCCGACGTATTCGAGCGCCTCACCTACAACATCGCCCAGAACCCGTTCCACACCGTCAAGGCGGTCGCCTGCGCGGTGGCCGACAAGGCGGGCGAGCTGACCCTGTTCATCGACCCGCGCAACCGCGGCGAGTCGAGCCTGCGGATCGTCGGCACCAACGAGGGCGCCCGGATCACCGTGCCGGCGGTACCGCTCATCGACCTCCTGCGAACTGAAGGCCTGACCCGGGTCGATGCCATCAAGCTCGACGTCGAGGGCGCCGAAGACCTGATCCTGGAGCCGTTCTTGCGCGAGGCGCCGGAAGCGCTGCTCCCCCGCATCCTGCTCATCGAGAACGGCACCGGCCAGTGGCAGATCGACCTGCCCAAGCACCTGGAGAGGCTAGGCTATCGCGAGATTTCGCGCTCCCGGCTGAACCTGATGTTCGAGCGCCAGGCACCGGTCAGGGCGGCGTGATCACCGGGATCTCGTCGGTCACGGCGACCCCCGCGGGGCTCACCGCGCAGCGATAGGCATGGACCGCGACGCCGGCCGCGCGGGCGTCGCGGAACGCCCGGTCGAAGGCCGGGTCGATGTCCCGCGCGACGTCGAACGCCTCCGCGTGCATCTGCACCACGATGATCACCATCGCCCGGCCGCCATCCACGACCACCTGGGCCAAATCGCGCATGTGCCGGGCGCTGCGGGCGGCGATGCAATCCGGAAATTCCGCGAGGCCCGCCCGGCGCATCAGGTGGCAGTTCTTGACCTCGACGTGGCAGGGCCCGGTGGCCGCGCCGCTCGCGAGGAAATCGACGCGGCTGGCCTTCGCGTAGCGGACTTCCGGACGGAAGACGTCGTGCCCGGCGAGTGAGGCGATCACGCCGGCGCGAAACGCCTCGGCCACCAGGGCGTTCGGGCGCAGGGTGTTGATGCCGACCCATTGCGGGCCGCCCGGCAGGTCGGCCTCCACCAATTCCCAGGTCAGCGGCAGCTTGCGCGCGGGATTGCTCGAGCGGGAGAGCAGGACCGGCCGTCCCGGCACGTTGAGGCCCAGCATCGCACCGGGATTGGGGCAATGCGCGGTGACGAGGCCGTCGTCGGTTTCGATGTCGGCGAGGAAGCGCTTGTAGCGCCGCACCAGCGGACCGGACGCGAGCGGCGCGGCGAACAGCATCGGGGGGATATCTCCGGGTTCGTGTGGTCCGGGCCGGTGGATGCGCTATCTGCAGAACAACCGACGCCAAAGGTGTCACCGCTGCGGCGGCGAGACCGATGCGCGCGGGATACCGTCGGCCGGACCGCGATCCGGCCTCGACCTGCTCCTCGCCGACAGAGTTCCATGGACCAGCCTTCCGATCCGATCACGGCCGCGATCCTCGTCATCGGCGACGAGATCCTATCGGGGCGTACCAAGGACAAGAACATCGGCACGATCGCCGATTTCCTCACCGCCGCCGGGATCGACCTGCGCGAGGTGCGGATCGTGCCCGACGAGGCCGCGATGATCGTGGAGGCGGTGAACGTCCTGCGGGCGCGCTACACCTACCTGTTCACCACCGGGGGGATCGGGCCCACCCACGACGACATCACCGCCGATTGCGTCGCCCAGGCCTTCGGGGTCGGCATCGACATCGACGAGCGGGCGCGGGCGATGCTGCTGGAACGCCACAAGCCCGAGGACCTGAACGAGGCCCGCCTGCGCATGGCGCGGATCCCGTTCGGCGCCGACCTGATCCCCAACGCGGTGTCGAAGGCCCCGGGCTTCCGCATCGGCAACGTCCAGGTCATGGCCGGGGTGCCGAGCATCATGCAGGCCATGCTCGATGCCGTCGCGCCGACGCTGAAAGGCGGTGCCGCGATGATCTCCGAGACCATCGAGGCCGTCGGGCTTCCCGAGGGTCAGTACGCGAGCGAGCTCGGCGAGATCGCCCGGGCCCGGCCGGCCGTGTCGATCGGCTCCTACCCGGCGCTGACGCCGGAGGGATTCCGCAACCGGATCGTGGTGCGCAGCCGGGATGCGCAGGCCCTGACGGAGGCGAAGGCGGCGGTCGAAGCGCTCGTGGCGCGGCTCACGAACTGACACTCTCACGTTCGGTCGCGTGGCGTCAGGGAGCTGAACGGATGATCCAAGATCAGAGGGACCGGGCCGACAAGGAGGCGCGGCGCGACGAGTTGCTGAAGGAGGTGTCCGAGATCGGCCGCCCCGACGCCTACGTGCTGCACGAGGTGATCCGTCTGGAGGGCGACGAGGAGTTGCGCCGCCACGGCATCGCCCTGTTCCTCTCCGCCTTCGCCGCGGGCCTCAGCATCGCGCTGTCGCTGATCGTGCCGGGCGTGCTCAAGAGCCACCTGCCGGAGGCCGACTGGGCCAAGATCGTGACTACGATGGGTTACGCGGTGGGCTTCCTGGTCGTGGTGCTGGGGCGCCAGCAGCTGTTCACCGAGAACACCATCACGCCGATCCTGCCGCTGCTGCACGACCGGACGGTGAAGACCGCCTTCCGGGTGGTGCGGCTCTGGCTGATCGTCCTATGCGGCAACATCCTGGGGACGCTTGCCATCGCCGCGGTGCTCGCCGGCGCCGGCGCGTTCGAGCCGCCGGTGCTCAAGGCCTTCGCGGAGATCAGCCACGACGCCATCGCGCACGGGTTCTGGGCCACCTTCGTGAAGGCGGTGTTCGCCGGCTGGATGATCGCCCTGATGGTCTGGTTCCTGCCGGCCACCGGCAGCGCGGCGCCGATCGTGATCCTGCTGATGACCTGGCTGGTCTCGCTCTGCGGGCTCGCCCACATCGTCGCCGGCTCCGTCGAAGCCTTCTACCTGCTGATCACCGGCGCGGCCTCGCTCGAGGATTACGGGTACCGGTTCTTCCTGCCGACGCTGCTCGGCAACGTCTTCGGCGGCGTCACCCTGGTGGCGGTGTTGAACTACGGCCAGGTCGCCCCGCAGGTCGAGGAGACCAAAGAGGTCGAGGGCGACCGCCCCGACTGACCGGACGCGCTTGCTGACGCCGAACCGGTCTCCAGTTCGCGCGTGCCTAGGGGCTAATCGAGGCTCACCGGCGGGCTGATCAGGTGGTCGAGGTCATCGAGGATCCAGGTCATCGTCCCACGGAGGGGGCCGTACAGGCCGATCTGGTGCTGCCGGTACAGCAGGTCGTGCGTGAGCCGCGCCGAGAGGCCGTTCAGCCGGCCGCCACCGAACGTGTAGCGCCCCAGAGTGCCCCATCCGTTGAAATCGGCCAGCGAGACGATGGCGCCCTTCTCGACATACTGGAACGGCGGCAGCTCGGTCGCGACGGTGTCGCCCCGGGCCAGCGCCCGACCGAGGTGGGACGTGAGGTGCTGCGCCTGCTGCCGCGCCGCCTGGGCCGTGGCCGGCACGGGTTTACCGGTCTTGCGGTCAACGAGGCTGGCGCAATCCCCGAGCGCGACGATCGCCGGGTCCCGGGTCGTGCGCAGGTCGGAGCCGACCGTGAGCTGGCCGGTCCGCGACCGCTCCAGCCCCTCGACGGCACCGAGCACGTCCGGGGCCTTCACGCCGGCGGCCCAGACCTTCAACCCAGCCGAGATGCGGCTGCCATCCTGTAGGGTGAAGCCAGATGCGTCCGCGCCCGTCACCATGGCGCCGGTCCGTACCTCCACGGCAAGATCCGACAGGGTCCGGGCGGCGGCCCGGGAGACCCGCTCCGGGAACGCCGGCAGGAGGCGCGGACCGCTCTCGATGAGGGTCAGGCGCAGCCGGCGCGGCAGATCCGGCGAGCCGTAATCCGACGCCAGGTTAATGGCGTGCTTCAGCTCCGCGGCCAGTTCGACACCGGTGGCGCCGCCGCCGACGATGGCGATCTCGAGCCGGTCGGGACTGTCGAGCCGGGCCAGCAGGTGGCGCCGCAGGTGCCGGTGGAACGATTCCGCCTCGGTGAGGTCATCGATGGTCAGGCAGTGCTCGGCGACGCCGGGGGTTCCGAAATCGTTGGCCCTGCTGCCGATGGCGAGGACCAGGAGATCGTAGTCGAGATCGACGTCCGGCCGCCCCTGCGCCGCCTCGACCGCGAGGCGCACCCGGCGGGTCGCGCGGTCGATCCCAATCAGGGTCCCGGGCTGGAACCGGAAGCCGTTCCGGCGCGCCTGCGCGAAGAAATCAACCTTCTGCCGATCGGGCCGGGCGGTGCCGGCGGCGAAGGTATGAAGCATCGGCTTCCAGACATGTGACAGGCTGCGATCGGCGAGCACGATTTCGGCTCTGCCACCGCGGCCGAGGCTGGTGGCCACCTCGATTCCCGCAACCCCACCACCGACGATCACGATCCGCGCCTTGTCCGCCATGCCGTCTCCCGGAACTTCCGTTCCCGGTGAACGCAGTCCCGGCGTCGATGTTCGCAACCTGCTGTCCGGACATACCGTGCCGTCAGTCATCTCAGCGCGGACTTCACGGTCGACAAGAGACCGTCGGCGTTGGATCGACGAACCCGGTGTCGTCGGTTGGCATCCGGATCATTGCGGCACCACCCGGAACAGCCGCGCCAACGCAGATCCCCGGTCGGGTCGCGGCCCGGCGTCCGACGCCTCTTATCGACGCGCCGAAGATATTGTGTAACGCTTCGTTTACCATTTAATCATTGTTAATGACCGATGATTAACGCCGAGATTAGCGTTTAATAGCGGACAATCTGACTAAGAGGGGCGGCTGAATGGTTGATCTGACCGGCTATCGGCTGACGTTCGACGACGAGTTCAACAGCCGCAGCATCTCTTCGAACGGGGCCGGGACCACCTACGCGGACATCCGCGCCGAATGGCGAACGGCCGACGGCAAAGCTGATGTCGGCTTCGGGCGTTCATCCTTCGTGGATCCGTCGTCAGGCTACGATCCGTTCAGCGTCCAGAACGGCACGCTCTCGATCACGGCCGTGCCCGACCGAACCGCGTCGGGCGTTCCAGGCAGCTGGGAATCGGGCCTGATCACCACGCAGGGCAACTTCTCGCAGACCTACGGCTACTTCGAGATCCGGGCTGATTTCTCCAACGATTCGAATGCCTGGGACGCGTTCTGGCTGCTGCCGAACCAGCAGAGTCCGACGTCGAGCGCAACCAATGGTCACCAGGAACTGGACGTCGTCGAGCATTATGGCAACGACGACCGGAGCGTCTACAGCACGATCCACACGACCGATCCGCAGAACGGCATACCCTGGCAGACCAATCGGCAAGTCGTCACCGGCCTCAACAATCCATCCGGCTATCACACCTACGGGATGAATTGGCAGGCGGACAAGATCAGCTTCTACGTCGACGGCCAGCTGACCGGATCGCAGATCACGCCGTCGGATCTACACAGCCCGATGTATCTGCTCGCCGATTTGGCGGTCCGGAGCGAAGGGACCGCCACGGGAAGCCCGATCACATCGAACATCGATTACATCCGGGTCTACTCCAACAGCACGAACGCGGTCGCGGTCCCTCAGGGCCGGGTTTCGTCTCCGGATGGGTACGATCCGGGCCTCTACGGAGCCGCCGCCGCCCGTTCGGTCGCCCCGATAGCGGTCGGGTCGTCACCCATCCGGGGAGGGGCAGCCGCGTCGTCATCCGTGTCAGGTCCCGCAGCATCGTCGCCGACATCCGGCGCGGCGACATCATCGCCCGCGACAGGTGCGGCCGCGGCGCCGTCCAGCACGGAGGCCACGCCCGGATCGTCGCCATCCGCCACTCCGGCGCCGTGCTACTGCACCGGCACCCGCATCCTGACCGAACACGGTGAGGTCGCAGTCGAGAATCTCCGGGTCGGGCAGCGGGTGGTGACCGCCTCCGGGCCGCTTCGGCCGATCCGCTGGATCGGCACGCGCCGCTATCCCGACTCGACCGCTCCGCGAGCGGACCGGCCCGTCCGCATCACGGCGGGTTCCCTGGCGGACGGCATACCGTTCCGGGACCTCTGGGTCTCGCCGGACCATGCGCTCCATCTGGACGGCCTGCTCGTCGCCGCGGGCCATCTCGTCAACGGCCGGTCCATCACGCGCGGTGAGGCGGTGGCCGACCTGACCTACTGGCATGTCGAACTCGACGCGCATGACCTGCTGCTGGCCGAGGGAGCACCGGCCGAGAGTTTCTTCCCCGCAGCCGACCTGCGCGCGCGGTTCGACGGCGGCATGGGCTGGCCGGGAACGCGTCCGACAGCCGCGCCCTATGCCGAGCGCGTGGAGGATGGTCCGACCCTCACGGCGCTGGCCCGTCGCCTGATCCAACGGGCCGGCCTGTCGGTGAACGAGCCGGTTTTCGGTGATCTCCGAGGCAGCCTGGATTTGTGCGAGATCCGGAACGGCGACCTGCGCGTCGCCGGTTGGGCACAGGATGCCACGCATCCGAGTGGACCGGTCTGCCTGGATGTCCTCTTGGACGGCGTCGTGGTCGCCATGACGCTGGCGGAGATCGATCGGCCCGATCTCGGTGCGGCCGCGATCGGGGAGGGGCGGCACGGGTTCGACCTAGGTCTCGACGTGCCGCTCGCGGTCGGCGTCTTCCAAACCGTATCGGTGCGTCGTTCGGCCGACGGAGCCAAGATCGGGGCCATGCGGCTCGATGCAACGGGTGAATGGAGTCGGGCGCAGGTCGCCTGATTTCGGAAAGCGACACCATGACGATGCGCGGCAGTATCGACGTGCTCAGCCATCGCCGCATCGTCGGCTGGGCGTGGGAGATGGATTCTCCGGACGTTCCGGTCGCCATCCTGGTGGCGGTCGACCGGCGCATCCTCGGACGCTGCCGGGCCGACCTGTTCCGCGAGGATCTCGCCATCGAAGGTATCGGCACGGGCCGATGCGGTTTCGCGCTGGACCTCCCGGTCGGGCTGCTCTCTCCGCGCCAGGATTACGCGATCAGCGTGCGGCGGGAGGGCGACGGCGCGCACCTGCCGGGCTCACCCTACGTGCTCCCGGCAACGCTTCGGATCGTCCCCACGCCGTGACGTCCCTGCCACACCGCCGTCGGGACCGGGTCGCGGCCGGGAACCGGCATCCGTGGCAATCAAACGAAAAAAGCCGCCCGGAGGCGGCTTCTCGTCGGCGTGGACCCTTCGGAATCAGGACCGCAGGCGGGTCCGAACTTCGCCGAGGCTGGCGCGAATCAGGCCCTGCGCGGCATCGCCCTGCATCCGCTCGCGCAGGATGGTCTCGGAGACCTTCACGGCCGCATCGGCTGCCGCCGCCCGGACCTGGGCTTCGGCCTGCACCTCAGCCTGCGCGATCTTGGTCTCGGCGGCCTTGGTGCGTCGGGCCAGGAAGTCGTCCAGCTTGCGATGGCCTTCCTCGGCGGCGCGCTTGGCCTCCTCGCGGGCACTGGCGATGATCGACTCGGCCTCCTTCTCGGCCTCGGCGCGACGGCGCTTGTAGTCGGCCAGCACGGTAGCGGCCTCCTCGCGCAGGCGCTTGGCCTCGTCGAGCTCGTGGCGGACGCGGGTGGCGCGACCGTCGAGGCCCTTCGTCATGGTCGAGAAGGCGCCGGCCTTCCAGGCGATCCCCATGAAGATCACGAACGCGACGGCGACCCAGAATTCGGCTTCGAGCAGCATCGTGGGTTCCCGTTCAGTGTGCGGTGGCGTCGAGGGCGCGGTCGAGGGTCGCCGGATCGGGCGCCTGGCCCGTCAGGCGCTCCACGATCGCCACCGCGGTCTCGCCGGCGATGCTGCGGACGTTGCCCATCGCAGCCTCGGTCCGCGTGCGGATCGTCGCCTCGGCGGACGAGAGCTTCGTGTTCAGGTCGGCTTCGAGCGCCTTGCGCTTGGCATCGGCCTCGGCGGCCAGCTCGTTCCGGGTGGTCTGGGCGATGTCGCGGGCTTTGCCCTGCGCATCGCGAAGCGCGGACTCGTAGGCCAGACCGGCGGCATCGGCCTCGGACTTCATGGCCTGGGCCTGGTCGAGATCGGTCCGCAGGCGCTCGGCGCGGGCGTGCAGGATCGCCTGGATCCGCGGCAGCGCAACCTTATCCATGAGGTAATAGAGGAGACCGAAGGCCAGCGCGAGCCAGATCAGCTGCGACAGGAACCCGGAGGTCTCGAAGGGCGGGAAGGCACCGCTATGTGCTTCCGCGTGCTCGACATGGCCGGGCACAAGCTGCGTGTCGGCGCCCGGGGGCGGCGTGGTGAGGGGATTCGGCTGCGCCATGAGACCGCTACACTGACACCGTTCGCACAGGTCACCGCCGACGCGGTGACGGAAGAAGGCGGACGCCTCGTTCGCGAAGCGTCCACCCGTTGGTCGGGCGGTGAGAGCCCGGTGGAGGCCGCGGTGTCCGCGGCCCCCGAGCGCGTCGATCAGACAGCGAAGAGCAGCAGCAGCGCGATGAGCAGCGAGAAGATGCCCAGCGCCTCGGTCAGGGCGAAGCCCAGGAGCAGCGTGGCGCGCTGGCCGTCGGCCGCGGAGGGGTTGCGAAGGGCGCCGGCGAGGAACTGACCGAACAGGTTGCCGAGGCCGATGCCTGCACCCGCCATGCCAAGGCAGGCGAGGCCGGCGCCGATGTACTTCGCAGCGACGGGATCCATGATAACTCCTGAGGTCTCTTCAGATCGAAACGTGCGGTGACGTTCGCGGCGGGTGGAGCCGGCCAAGTCCGGAGGCCGGGGTGAAGCTGAGCGGCCTGGGCGTGCGCCTAGTGGCCGGGGTGGAGAGCGTCGTTGAGGTAGATCGCCGTCAGCGTCGCGAAGACGTAGGCCTGAAGCGCCGCAACGAGGAACTCGAGAGCGGTCAGCGCGATCGTCAGGAACAGCGGGAGGGGCGATAGCACGCTCCAGGCCCCTGCGAGAAGAAGCTGGACCACGAAGAACGCGAAGATCTTCATCGCGATGTGGCCGGCGAGCACGTTCGCGAACAGACGCACCGACAGGCTGATCGGCCGCGAGATGAACGAGATGATCTCGATCGGCACCAGGATCGCCAGCAGCGGCTTCGGCACGCCCGACGGCACGAACAGTCCGAAGAAGTGGGTGCCGTGCTTCATGACGCCGAAGATCACCACGACGGAGATCACCAGGGCGGCGAGGCCGAAGGTGATGACCAGGTGGCTGGTCACCGCGAACGCGTACGGGATCATCCCGAACAGATTCAGGATCAGCACGAACATGAACAGGGAGAACACAAGCGGCATGAACCGCTTGCCGCCGTCGCCGGTCGCCTGGTGGAGCGTGTCGGCGATGAACTCGTAGAAGATCTCGGCCAGCGACTGCATCCGCCCCGGAACCACCGAGCGCGATGCCGTCGCCACGATCGTGATCAGGGCGATCACGCCGACGGCGGCGAACATGTACAGGGCGGATTGCGTGAACGCGAGTTGCTGATGGCCGATATGGCCGAGCGATACGAGCGGCTTCAGCTCGAACTGATGGATCGGGTCGATCGTGACCGCCATTCCCGCTTCCGCCCCTCTTGATCCGGCGCATCGACAGCGTCGATCGCCTCAAACCCCTATCGACCGGCGCGCCTTATGGCTCCTGCCGATCGCCTCGTCCGGGACGCGCGCCGGCAAAACCAGACACCCGCATCACGTTGTAGATCCCCGCCACGAACCCCAGCATGAGGAGGACGATCAGGCCCCAGGGTTTCGTCCCGAAGACATGATCGACGATCCAGCCGAGTATGCCCCCCGCGATCACGCCTGCGACGAACTCCGTGGAGATCGTCATGGCCTGACCGAGCGAGGAGGGCCCGGTACCCCGAGGCCGCAAGGAAGGATCGGGAGCGGCCTGCGGACGCTTCCGTTCGATCTGCGTCTCGAGACGTCTGAGCCTCGCGGAGAGTTCGCTGTCCGTCGGCGTTCCCGCGGTCTCTTTCCCTTCCCTGGAATCGTCGCCGCTCACGGCTGAAACTCACAGGGCGGGAGGATCTGAAACCGGCTGGACGCCCCCATCAAGCGGGCGCACCATAGTTTCGCCTATCTTGGGTGTCAAGGCGACGTCGATACATAGTAAGTACTTGATCTTTATGTTGTTTTCAGGTTTTGGCTCTGGCTCGGCGGTGGTGCTTCGCGCATCGACCGCCGCGACGATCAGGCACCGATGATCGGCTTGATGACCTTCTCCATGCCGTCGATCGTCATCTCGCCGGTGTAGCGCACGCCGTTAATGAAGAAGGTCGGAGTGGAATCGACCTTCATCACGTCCAGCCCGCGCTGCTTCACGGCGTTGACCGCACCGTAGACCTTCTGGTCCTTCAGGCAGGCCTCGAACGTCTCCTTGGTGTAGCCGGCCTGACGGAGCATCTGCTCGAGCGCGTCGACGGGCTTCTGGGTGAAGGCCCAGGCCGGCTGCTGGTCGAACAGCAGGTCGGTGATCGGGTAATACTTGGCCTCGCCCTGGCAGCGCGCCAGCATGAAGGCTGCGGTGGCCAGCGGGTCGAGGGGGAATTCGCGCAGAGTGAAGCGCACCTTGCCGGTATCGATGTAGCGCTCCTTGAGCACCGGCCAGGTGGTGCGATGGAACGCGGCGCAGTGCGAGCAGGTCATCGAGGCGTATTCGATGATCGTGCACTTGGCATCGGCCGGGCCGAGCCAGACGTCGCCGAGCGGGCCCGGCTGCATCAGGGCGGCCAGATCGGCGTTCTGCGCCCAGGCCGAGCGGGCCAGGTAAGGCAGGGCCAATCCGGCGCCGAGCGCGAGGCCGGTGAACTTGAGAGCGTCGCGTCGCGTGGTCATGGGCAGGCTCCGCCGGATCTGGTCGGTCTTGGCGTTTTTATCTTGGCGTCCCGATGCGGGTACTCGGGCGCGGCTTTCCTGGCAAGATGACGCAATCGCCGCTGAAACCGGCAGGTCAGCGCTCCGGCCGCGTGGCCACCGCGGCGATCCCGAGGCGGTCCAGGGCGGCGCGTAACCCGTCATCCTCGATCCCGGCCACCGCGCGCTTCACCTCCACGGCCCGGGACGGGTCGATACCGGTGCGCGGCGCCGGCCGGCCGCCGCGGCCGACCCGGTCCTGCTGCAGCACGATGCGCGAGACGCAGGCCCAGCCGTAATGCGCGTTGATGCGCTGGATCACCACAGGCGCGAGATGCTGGAGCTCGATCGCGAAGACGCCCTCGACCCGGACCACGAGCGTGCCGGATTCCGGCGCGTCGGCCTCCTTGCGGCGGCGCTTGGGCCATTCGAGCTTCGAGGGCCGGCAATAGCGGGCCAGCCGCTCGCCGACGATTTCCGGCCAGGCCGCCAGGATATCGGTGGACGCGAAGCCCTGCGCCGCGAAGGCGGGCCCGATGCAGCTCTCGATCAGCTCGGCCAGCGGTTTGACGCGCGCCATGGTGCTCTGGGCCTCGCCCCGGATGAATCGCATCACGGTAGCGCAGCTTCGTTTAAGAAGGGAGCACCGCCCCGGCGCCGGGCGGGCCTATGATCGCCCGGTCCCTCCGGGTATGCAGCCTGGCCCATGCCGACCTGTTCAGCCACGGATTCCGGGTCCGCTCCCGGACCACGCGCCGACGACCTGCTCGCCTGGTACGACCGGCACCGGCGGGTCCTGCCGTGGCGCGCGCTCGCCGGCGAGGTGCCCGATCCCTACCGGGTCTGGCTCTCCGAGGTGATGCTGCAGCAGACCACGATCACGGCGGTGCGCCCGTATTTCGAGCGCTTCCTGACGCGCTTCCCCGACGTGAATGCGCTGGCCGGAGCCCCCGAGGAGGCGGTGATGTCGGCCTGGGCCGGGCTCGGCTACTATTCCCGGGCCCGCAACCTCCACGCCTGCGCCAAAACCGTCGCGGCGGCGGGCCGCTTCCCCGACACGGCCGAGGGCCTCCGCAAGCTCCCGGGCATCGGCGCCTACACAGCCGGAGCGATCGCCGCGATCGCGTTCGAGCGGGCGGAGGCCGCGGTCGACGGCAATGTCGAGCGGGTGCTGAGCCGGGTGTTCGCCGTGGAGGCGCCGCTGCCCGGCAGCCGCCCGGAGATCCGTCGGCTGACCCAGGCCCTGGTGCCGCACGACCGGCCCGGCGACTTCGCGCAGGCGCTCATGGATCTCGGCGCGACGATCTGCACGCCCAAGCGCCCCGCATGCGCGCTCTGCCCGTGGATGCGGCCCTGCGAGGCCCGGGCACGCGGCACGCAGGACACGTTCCCGCGCAAGATCAAGGTTGCGAAAGGGGCGCTGCGCCGCGGCGCAGCCTTCGTGGCAATTCGCAGCGGCGACGAGGCGGTACTACTGCGGACGCGTCCGCCGGAGGGTTTGCTCGGCACCATGGCCGAGCCGCCCGGCAGCGCCTGGGAACCGGATTACGACGTCGCCGCGGCCCTGCTGGACGCGCCGATCGACGCTCGCTGGAAGCGGCTGCCGGGCCTGGTGCGGCACGGCTTCACGCACTTCCCGCTGGAGTTGACCGTGTTCGCGGCCCGGGTCGCGCTCTCGACCCCGACGCCGCCGGGCATGCGCTTCACCCCGCGCAGCGCGCTGGACGACGAGCCGCTGCCAGGCCTGATGCGCAAGGTGCTGGCCCACGCCTTCGACCCGAAGCCGGAGCCCGAGAAGAAGCCGCGCGGCCGCCCCAAGAAGGAGCCACCGGCGATGCCGCTGCTCGCGGCCATGGAGGCGCCGATCTCGATGGCCGATCCGGAGCCACGGCCGAGCGTGCGCGCAGTCCCCAAGCCCCGGCCGAAACCGGCACCGGAGCCACCGCCGGACACGGACGACTTCTTGGATGGCGAGCCGGAGGCGCCTGTTGCGCCGGTGCGCGCGCGATCGACGCCGCGCCGACCGGGCGCCGCGCGGCGCCGCTAGTTCCAAAGGAAGCGGGATCCCAGAGGGCTCGGCCCTTTGGGATCCCAGGACCGATACGGGGAGGGCTCAGCCGTTCGCCATCGCCTGCCGCAGGCCGGCCCGGTAGCTGTCGATCACCAACGGCTTGCCCGAACGCTCGACGTGCCAGAAGGTCCAGCCGTTGCAGGCCGGAAGACCCTGGACCAGGGCGCCAATCTTGTGGATCGAGCCGATGACCAGGCCGTTGTCGAGCTGGCCGTCCGGACGCACCGTGGCGCGGAAGCGGCGCCGCTCGTCGGTGACGATCTCGCCCGCGCGGATATGCCCGGCCTCGATCACCGAGAGGAACGGCACCCGCGGCTCGGCGCGCTTGGTCGGCGCCACCATCAGGGCGGCCTTCGACAGCGGCTGGACGGCGGCGATCCGCTCCATGGCGGCCTTCGCGTAGGTGGCCTCGCGCTCGATGCCGATGAAGCGGCGGCCGAGGCGCTTGGCGACGGCACCGGTGGTGCCGGTGCCGAAGAACGGGTCGAGCACCACGTCGCCGGGATTGGTCGCCGCCATCAGGGTGCGGGCGAGCAGCGCTTCGGGCTTCTGGGTCGGATGGACCTTGTGGCCCTCCGCATCCTTCAGCCGCTCCTCGCCGGTGCAGAGGGGGATGAACCAGTCCGAGCGCATCTGGAGGTCTTCGTTGCCTCCCTTCAGCGCGTCGTAGTGGAAGGTGTAGCCTTTCGAATCCGCCGAGCGCGAGGCCCAGATCAGGGTCTCGTGGGCATTGGTGAAGCGCTTGCCGCGGAAGTTCGGCATCGGGTTGGCCTTGCGCCACACGATGTCGTTGAGGATCCAGTAACCGAGATCCTGCAACGCGCTCCCGACCCGGAAGATGTTGTGGTACGACCCGATCACCCAGAGGGTCGCGTTCGGCTTCATCACGCGGCGACAGGCGGCGAGCCATTCGCGGGTGAAGCTGTCGTAGGCTTCGAAGGTCGCGAACTTGTCCCAGTCGTCGTCGACCGCGTCGACACGGCTCTGGTCCGGACGCAGCAGGCCGGCCTCGCCGAGCTGCAGGTTGTAGGGTGGGTCGGCGAACACGCAGTCGACGCTCGAAGCCGGCAGCGCGTTCATGGCCGAGATGCAATCCCCGACCAGAACTTGGTCAAGGGGAAGGGGACGCTGGGCGGGTACGAGACCCATCCGTGGCGCCGATGCGGGCCGCCCGGCACGCGAGACCTGTTTCCGGGCGACGGCATCGGCAGCCACGGTACGCGGGGAAGCCATGGCAAACACCGGTTACGCGACTGACCGGCAGACCATGCGTCGGACACGGTAAAGGCCGGGTTTTCGGATTCTTCCGCCGCGCGTCCCGTTCTGGGGCTGCATTTTTTGCCTAGCGCCCGATCCGCCAGTCTTTCAGCAGAGAAAGCCAGCCATCGACGCGTGCCTACAGGCGCGTCGTCAATTGCTGGGGCTGGGCTTTGCTGACGGAGTGCGGGTCCCGAACGGCCCATTCTTACTCCGGCGTTCCGAACGACAATTGTCACGTCCGAATGACGCTCGCGTCCAACTGAGCGGGATACAGGGTCACACCCCACGCAGGGCTTAGGAATTCGAGCTCATCGTAGGATCGTTGCGGCATCCGCGATCAGAACTTACCGATTACCGCGAACGACTGTCGTGTCTACAAATCGAAGACCTCCGAGAAATATTGAGATACAAAACGTAATGTAATCTGCATGACCAGCTGAAAACCGGCTAAAATGTGACCCGCAGCAGGCCGGAAAGGCCGCCTTATTCCGGCCGATTTCTGAAACGACTTGCGCCGTCCCGGAAACAACAAGGGAATGCGGGAAGAATGACATCTGGTTTCGGTAAGTTCGTGGCCACCGTTGGAATGCTGTCTGCCATCGTCGGAACGACCCTCCCGGCTGCCGCCCAGAGCGGCGGGGCCTCCTGGTACGGGAGCGGCCATCGCACCGCGAACGGTGAGCGTTTCAACCCCAACGGACTGACCGCTGCCCATCGCAGCCTGCCGTTCGGAACCCGGGTCCGCGTCGAGAACCGCAGGACCGGCCGCTCGGTGGTGGTGCGCATCAACGATCGCGGCCCGTTCGTGCATGGCCGGATCATCGATCTCTCGCGGGGCTCGGCGCGTGCCCTCGGTATGGGCGGCACGAGCTACGTCTCGCTTCAGGTCCTGAACTGAAGACCCGGCGTTGACGGCTTGCAGGGCGAGCCTGTCCTGAAGCCCTGCGGCCTCCCGACGTTGTCTGCGGCATCGGGAGGCCCCATGTGCTGCGAAAGCAGTCCGGACCCAGCCGCCCCATGCCCAAACCCCTGATCGTCGACATCCCGCACGACCTCGGCCGCGACGAGGCCAAGCGGCGCCTCGAGCACGGCACCGACCAGGCGCGGGCCTTCCTGGCCAAGAGCGGCGTCAGCGTCGACCAGCTCGCCTGGACGGGCGATCGCCTCGATTTCGGGGTCTCGGCGATGACCCAGAAGATCGGCGGCACCATCGATGTCGGCCCCGAGAGCGTGCGCCTCGAGGTGAAGCTGCCGTTCCTGCTCGCGTTGTTCGCCGAGAAGATTCAGAAGGTGGCGAGCAAGAAGGGCAATCTCCTCCTCACCAAGAAGTAGCACGCCGGAACCGGAGCGGCAGGCCCTCGTTGCCGCCCGAACGGTGCAGCCCAGCACCGCGGGCCATCTGGAGGACAGCCGTGCCAGACTTCACCCTCGCCGATCCCGGCCAAGTGCCCGAGGTTCCGCCGCAGCCCACGCCGGTGCCGGACGCTCCCTACGAGCCGCCGCAGGCCCCGACGCAGCCGCCCGGTCCCGAGATCCCCGGGAACACCCCGGCCGAGGCGCCCGGCATCCAGCCGCCGGAGATCCCGGTGAACGATCCCGGCCCGCCGGAGATCAGCCCGCCCACCGGGCCGGCCAACCCGATCGCCTGAGCGCGTGTGCCGCCCCGCCCCGCGGGGCGGCACCGTTTGAACCGGAAGCCCGGCGCTGCCATAAGCCCGGCATGGCCGCTCCCCCGCTTCTGACCCTCCAGGATATCGCGCTCACTTTCGGCGGCACCCCGCTGATCAACCGCGCCGACCTGACCATCTCCCCCGGCGAGCGGACCTGCCTGGTCGGGCGGAACGGCTCCGGCAAGTCGACGCTGATGAAGATCGCCGCCGGCTTGGTCGAGCCGGACAAGGGGCGGTTGTTCCTGCAGCCCGGGACCACGATCCGCTACCTGGCCCAGGAGCCGGATTTCTCGGGCTTCTCGACCACCCTCGATTTCGTCGAGGCCGGGTTGCCGCCGGGCGAATCGACCTATCGCGCCAAGTACTTGCTGGAAAGCCTCGGGATGACCGGGGCGGAGGATCCGGCCAAGCTCTCGGGCGGAGAGGGCCGGCGCACGGCGCTGGCCCAGGCGCTGGCGCCGGAGCCCGACGTGCTGCTCCTCGATGAGCCGACCAACCATCTCGACCTTCCGGCGATCGAGTGGCTCGAAGCGGAGCTGCGAGGCACCCGCGCCGCCATGGTCCTGATCAGCCACGACCGGCGGTTTCTCTCCGCGCTGTCCCGGGCCACGATCTGGCTGGACCGCGGGGAAACGCGCCGGATCGAGCAGGGATTCTCGAATTTCGAGGCCTGGCGCGACGCCTTCTTCGAAGAGGAGGAGCGCGACCAGCACAAGCTCGACCGCAAGATCGTCGCGGAGGAGCATTGGCTGCGCTACGGCGTCACCGCGCGGCGCAAGCGAAACGTCCGCCGCCTCGGCAACTTGCACGAGCTGCGCCAGAACCGCCGCGAGGTCCGCCGCCCGGTGGGCAGCGTCAGCATGCAGGCCTCGGAGGCCGAATCGTCCGGCAGCCTCGTGGTCGAGGCCCGGGATATCGCCAAGGCCTACGGCGAGCGGACCATCGTGGACGGGCTGTCGCTGCGGGTGATGCGCGGCGACCGGCTCGGCATCGTCGGGGCCAACGGCGCCGGCAAGTCGACGCTGATCAACCTGCTGATGGGCCGCCTCGCCCCCGATTCGGGGCAGATCGTGCTCGGCACCAACCTGATGCCGGTGGTGCTCGATCAGGCGCGGGCCACGTTGGAGCCCGGGATGACCGTCACCGAGGTGCTCACCGGCGGCCGGGGCGACAGCGTCACGGTGAACGGCCAGAGCCGCCACGTCATCGGCTACCTCAAGGACTTCCTGTTCACCCCCGAGCAGGCCCGGACCCCGGTCTCGGTGCTGTCCGGCGGCGAGCGCAACCGCCTGTTGATCGCCCGCGCGCTGGCGCAACCGGCCAACCTGCTGGTGCTGGACGAGCCGACCAACGACCTGGATCTCGAGACCCTGGACCTGCTCCAGGAGATGCTCGGCGACTACCAGGGCACGTTGATCCTGGTCAGCCACGACCGCGACTTCCTCGACCGGGTCGCCAGCAGCGTGCTGGTCTCGGAGGGGGCGGGCCGCTGGATGGAATATGCCGGCGGCTACAGCGACATGCTGGTCCAGCGCGGGCAGGGGGTCGAGGCGCGCACGGTCACGGCCAAGAAGGGGCCGCGCGAGCGCCAGTCCGCCGCTCCGGCCCCGCAGGCCTCCGGCAAGCCGAAGCTCGGCTTCAAGGATCAGCACGAGCTGAAGACGCTCCCGGCCCGCATCGCGAAGCTGGAAGCGGCGATCGGGCAGCTCAAGGCGGTCCTGGACGATGCCAACCTCTACGCCCGCGACCCGGCCCGGTTCGACAAGGCCACCGCCATGCTCGCCCAGGCCGAGACTGAGCTGTCGCAGGCGGAGGACCGGTGGCTGGAGCTGGAGATGCTGCAGGCGGGGTGAGTGACGCTTACGCTTGACAGGATCAAGGAATTATATCCTAGAGATCGACGCCCGATGTAAGCATGCAGGCGCGACGATCGGGAACCGACCGGGACGGATGATCGCATGACCGCCTACCAGATCCTCGAACAGCGCTTCTCCCGCCTGGCGGCCCTGGAAGGGGCGGCCGGGATCCTTGGTTGGGATGCGCAAACGCTGATGCCCGACGGGGCGGCCGAGGCGCGGGGCGACCAGTTGGCGATCCTGCGCGGGCTGGCACACGAGATCCTCACGGCGCCCGAAACGTGTGGCGAGATCGACGCGGCCGAGGCGGCGGGGGGCCTCGATCCGTGGCCGGCCGCCAACCTGCGGGAGATGCGGCGGACCCAGGCCCACGGAGCCGCCGTGCCCAGGGATCTGGTCGAGGCCAGCTCGCGGGCGGTGTCCCGGTCGGAGATGGTCTGGCGGGAGGCGCGGCGCGACGCCGACTTCGCCCGGCTGGCGCCCTATCTGGAAGAAGTTCTGCGGCTCCAGCGCGAGATCGGGCAGGCCAAGGGTGCGGCGCTCGGGCTCGATCCCTACGACGCGCTGCTCGACAGCTACGATCCCGGGATGCGCCGATCGGTGATCGACCCGCTGTTTGCCGATCTCACGAGCTGGCTGCCGGACCTGATCGCCCGCGCCCGGGAGATTCAGGATTCCCGCCCGGCGCCGCTGCCACTGGAAGGCCCGTTCGACGTCGGCACGCAGCGCGCCCTCGGCCTCAAGCTGATGAGCGCGCTCGGCTTCGATTTCAGCCGCGGCCGGCTCGACATCAGCCTGCATCCGTTCTGCGGGGGAGCCACCGACGACGTGCGCATCACCACGCGCTACGACGAGGCCGATTTCGGCCGCGCCCTGATGGGCGTGCTGCACGAGACCGGCCACGCCCTCTACGAGCAGGGCCGTCCCGCCGCGTGGCGGCACCAGCCGGTGGGGGCGGCCCGGGGCATGAGCCTTCACGAGAGCCAGTCGCTCATCGTCGAGATGCAGGCCTGCCGCAGCCGCGACTTCTTCACCTGTCTGGCGCCGCTGCTGCGGGAGGCGTTCGGCCGCTCCGGGCCGGAATGGTCGCCGGAGAACCTGCACGCGCTGAACACCCGGGTCCGGCCGGGCTTCATCCGGGTCGATGCCGACGAGGCGACCTACCCGGCCCATATCCTGCTGCGCTACCGGCTGGAGACCGCGATGATCGCGGGCGACCTCGCGGTGGCCGACCTGCCCGGCGCCTTCAACGACGGCCTGCGCGACCTCCTCGGCCTCACGGTCCCGGACGACCGCCTCGGCTGCCTGCAGGACATCCACTGGCCGAGCGGGGCGTTCGGCTACTTCCCGACCTACACGCTCGGCGCGCTCGCGGCGGCCCAGCTGTTCCGGGCGGCCCGCACCGCGGAGCCCGCCCTGCCGGGCTGCCTGGCCGAGGGCGATTTCGCACCGCTGCGGACCTGGCTGCGGGCCAACGTGCACGAAGTGGGCAGCCTCCTCGGGACGGATGATTTGCTGGTGCGGGCGACGGGGGCGCCGCTCGGGACGGCGGCGTTCCGGGCGCATCTGAAGGCGCGGTATCTGGGGGGCTGAGCTCTCCACTGCGGCAAGGGGGAACCCAACGAGTACCTTCTCCGCGAGGACCGCGCGCCTGCCATCAACGGAGCGGGGCATTCAACGGACGAAACGCTCCTGCTGCAGCAAGTGAGGGTTCAAAAACCGCACGATCCCCCGCCTCGCCATCCCGGGGCCACGCAGGGGAGCCCGGGAACCACAACCGCCGACCCTTGAAGGACTTGCGCGGTCGGCGGCTCTGGATTTCGGGATCGCCTACGGCGCCCCGGCATGACGGAGAGGGTTACTCCCCGCCGTTGGGGCGGTCGTAGCCAACGGAGTTGCCGGACGGCCGCGCTCTTCGGTCAAAACCGCCCCCTACAGCTCCAAAACGTCCACCGCGTCCCCCAGCCGGTCCCGGGCGATCTCGGCGACGTGGCGGTGGTGGGTGAACAGGATCGGCTGGACGCTGGCACCGATCTCGGCCAGCGCGTCGAGGCCGTATCCAGTTCGCGCTTCGTCGAACGTCGAGAACAGATCGTCGCCGATGAAGGGGGCCGGCTCGGCGCGCCCGGCGTAATCCTCTAGGTAGGCGAGGCGCAGGGCGAGGTAGAGCTGGTCGCGGGTACCCTCGCTCATGCCCTCGATCCCGACCAGCCCGCCCCCCGCGCGCTGTCCGGCGAGCTTCGGGGTGTCGGCCTCGTCGTAGGTCTGGGCCAGCCCCGCGAAGCCGCCGCCGGTGAGGGCGCGGAACAGGGCTCCGGCCCGCGCCACCAGGGGGTCCTGCTGGCCGGCCCGGTGCCGGGCCACCGCTTGGCCGAGCATCAGGCCGGCGAGCCGCAGCACCGCCAGGGCGGGACGCCGCCTGCAGATCCGCCTCGGCGGCCTTGCGCTCGGCGGCGGCCAGTTCAGCGCCGCTGCCGCCCTTCCAGCTCCGCCCGGCGCCGCTCGGCGCGGTCGCGGTCGGCGTAGATGACCTGGCCACGCTCCGCCTGCTCCTCGGCCTCCATGGCGAGGCGGGCGAGTTCGCCTCGACCGCCTCCGGGGCAAAGACGTCGAGCCGGCGCGGATCTCGGCTTCCGGCAAACCGTCGGCGGCGCCCGCGAGGGCTGCCACGCAGGCGCAGGCGCTCGGCCCGGAGCGACTCCCGGTGTTCAGCCGCCCGAACACCATCTCGATCCCGCGATGGGCGCGGCGGCGAGTCCGGCATGGTCTGCGCACCAATCTGCCGGGTCAGCTCGGCCCGGCGGCGGCGTGCAGCCCGGCTGCGGCCTGTGCCGCCTCCTCCAGATCCGCCAGGCGCCGGTCCAGCTCGGCACGGCGGGCCGCCCGGAGCCTGGGTGGCGACCAGGCGGTCATGCAGCGTGCGAACGGCTGCGGTCGGCGACGTGCCGGCGAGGTCGGGGCCAAGGCGTCGACCAGGGACGCGGCCGTGACCGGAACGCCTCCCGGTCGCGCCGCAGGCTTCGTCGCCCGGCGCTGCAGGTCGGCGCGGGCCGTGAGGCGATCCGGAACGGCGCGCCACGCCTCCAGGGCGCTCTCGGCCTCGTCGGGACGGGCGCCCGCGGCGGACCGAGGGGCGCAGAGCCTCCGCCCACTCGGCCTGCCAAGCGGCCCGGCGGGCCTCGGTCTCGGCCAGGGCCGCATCGAGCCTCTGGGCGGTCGCCGCAGCCGCGCGGAGGAGGCCGGCGGTCTGAAGATTGGCCTCCCACCGGCTCGCCAGAGTGGCGACCCGCGTCTCCACCGCTCGAGCGCCTGCCCGACCTCGAGATCGGGGGCGGGATCGAGGCCGGCGCGGGCGAACAGGCCGGCGAGCGGCGCCCGGGCGGCCTCGATCCGGGCCGAGGCCGGTCCCGCTCGATCCGCTGCTCGGCCAGGCGCTGCTCGGCCTCGATCAGGTTTTCGGTCTCGGTGAGCCAGGCCGCCATCTCGGCCGGCGGGCCGGGAACAGGCCGGCAGGCCGCCACGCTTCGCGCCAGGCGGCCTCGCCCTCGGCGACGTCCTGGACGATCCCGGCGAGCACCCGATCCGCCGCCGCGCAGGCTGCGTCCTCGGCGGCCAGCCGGTCAGGTCGGCGGCGTGGGCCGCGACCCGGGCGGCATCGGCGGCGCGCGCGTCAGCCAGGCGGTCTGCCTCGAACAGGGCGCGCTCGTAGACCGCGATCGCACCGGGCCCGGCGGTGCGCCCGGCCGCGGGGCGTCGCGCAGGAGCGCGAAGGCGGCATCGCGGGCCGTACGGGCGGCGTCGAGCCGCTCTGGGTGGCGATCGGCCGGCCGGCCTCGCGCTCGCGCAGGCGGTCACAGGTGGAGCAGCGGCTGTGCGCCGCGTCCCGGCGGTCTGCAGCACGCTCGTGCTCGCGCCGCTTGCCGTCGAGCAGGGTGCGATAGCGTGCCACCGTGTCGGCGGCGGGCAGGGGCAGGCGGGCCAGAACGGCGGTGTCGGTCACCGGCGGCGACAACCGGCCGGCCTGGTTGCGCAAGAGCGCCGCTTCCCGCCGGATCGCGGTCTCCAGGGCCTCGTGGGCGGCGATGCGCTCGTGCAGCTTCGCGAGTGGCTTCAGGTCCTCGCGCAGCGGCGTCGGATCGTGGGTGGCGCCGGCCGCCTCGACCTCCCGCCAGCCGGTCGCGCTCGGTCCGGGCGACGGCGCCGTCGCGGGCGATCTGCTCCTCGGCGGCGGCCAGGGCCCGGCCGTCGCGGATCAGGCGCTCGACCCGGGCGCGGGCGGCGTCGGTGGGCTGGCCGGCCTCCAGGGGAAGCGAGGTCCGGGACGCCGATCCGGGCGCGCAGGCGCTCCAAGTCGAGTCCCACCTTGTGGGCGTCGCCCTCGATCCGGGGCAGGTCTGTGCCACCCTTCTCGAACTCCTTGGTTCCGCTGAACGCCGCCAGGATTTCTTCGGTGTGCAGGATCAGCGCCGCCTCTACGGGCACGGACTCGGCCTCGCCGCGCGCCCAGGTGAGGGCGGCGTCGGTCCGAGCCGCCTCGGCCTCGGCTTTGCGGCAGCTTTCGAGGGCGGCGCCCAGGCGCTCGATCCAGGCGGCATCCGCCTCGGCGAGGGTGGAATCAGCGGCGATCCGGTGATCCAGCACGTCGATCTCGGCGACGATCGGCCGGGCGCGCTTCAGCCGCTCCAGCCGGGCGCGCTCGGTCGCGATGCGCTGCGTCTCGGCCCGGAGCCCATCGAGCTTCTCGGCGGCGGCGGCGATCTCGTCGTTGAGCGCGCGCCAGTCCCCGGCCCGTAGGCCCTTCTCGCGGATCGCCTTGCGGGCGGTCTCGTGACGCTCCAGTGCCTGGTAGAAGGTCCGGTGCTTGGCCTGCCGGGGCGCGAAGATGCCTTCGGCCTCGGCGTCCAGGGCGGATTGCAGCTCGGTGAGGCCGCGCAGGCCCGAGCCCGCCGCGAACAGGCTGGCGCCGACCTCGCCCTCGACATCCACCATCTCGCGCCCGCCCGCCCGGAGGCTTCCGGCATCCAACCCGAACGCGCGGCAGAACACCGTGCGGGAGATGCCGCCGAGGAATGGCGCCAGGGCGTCGTCCGCCAGCGGCGCCTCGTCGGCGTCGATCAAGGTGCGGGTGTTGCCCTTGCGGCGGCGGAACGCCAGGCGGCGCCCGTCCGCGGCCTCGACCTCGGCGCCGAGGCGCAGCAGCGGCATGTCGTGCAGGAAGGCGTACCGGGTGGTCTTCTCGAAGCCGAACAGGAGGTCGGTCACCGCCGCGAGTGCCGTGCTCTTGCCGGCCTCGTTGGCGCCCAGCACCACGTGCAGGCGGGCGTCGGGCCGGAAGCTCACGGTCCGGTCGGTGAAGGCGCCGTAGCGCTCCAGGGCGAGGCGGATCAGCCGCATGGAACGCGCCTCAGCAGTGCCGGCCGCCGAGGCGGCCCAGGATCAGCGCCTCCGCCTCGGCGCAGAGCGCGTCGAACTCGGCCTCCAGGTCGGCTTCGGCCGCCGCGGTGGCGGGCATCCGCGCGCCGATCTCGGCGAGGGCGGCCTTGGCGCGGGTGCGGAAATCCGGGTCGCGGTCGAGGTCGGCCAGCAAAGCCGCCGGGTCGATCGCCGCCCCGGAGGCGTCCACGGGAGCGCGGGGCCGGCGGGTCTCGATCTTCAGGCGCTCCAGCCAGATGTCCTCGTGCAGCCGGTGGGCGGCGGCCTGGATCTCGGCGGTGACGCCCTCGCGGTCGGCCGACAGCGCGTCGTGGGCCGGCGTCGTGCCGGTGAGGTGGACCCGCACCAGCACGAGGCGCCGCGCGCCACCTCCGCCAGGGGCCGCAGGGCGGCCTCGACAGGTCCAGCGCCGCGCTCGTGTCGGCGGCCGCGCCCAGGTCGACGGTGACCTGCTCGAAGCGCGCCCGGTCGAGGGGGAGGCGGCTGAGGCCGGTGACCCGCCCGTCCGCGACCTCGACCAGGACCGCGCCCTTCGCGCCGCATTCGCGCACGCTACGGCCTTGGATATTGCCGGGGAACACGATCCAGGGATCCCGGGACAGCTCGGCGTACTCGTGGATGTGGCCGAGCGCCCAGTACTCGTAGCCCCGCCCGGCCAGGTCGGCGATCGAGCAGGGCGCGTAGGTCTCGTGGGCGGCGTGGCCGGTGCAGGAAGTGTGGAGGATCCCGAGGTTGAACCAGCCGGGCAGGGCGGCCGGGTAGGTGAGCGACAGGTTCTCCTCCACGGCCCGGGCCTGGAAGCTGCGGCCATGCACGGCGACCCGCACGGCCTCGAGACGCAGGGTCTCGGCTCGGGCCGCCGGGAACACGTGCACCGAGGGCGGCAGGGTGATCGAGCGGGTGATCACGCTCTCGGCGTCGTGGTTGCCGCGGACCAGGAGGGTCGGGATGCCGGCCCGGTCGAGGCGCGCCACCTGCCGGGCGAAGAACAGCCCGATCGTGTTGTCGGCCCAGTCGCCATCGTAGATATCCCCGGCAACCACCACGAAGGCGACCCGCCGCTCGATCGCCTGCGTCACCAGATCCTCGAACGCCTGCCGCCCGGCCGTGGCGAGACGCCGGGCGAGCTCCGCGTCCCGGGTCGCGAGGCCTGAGAGCGGGCTGCCGAGGTGCAGGTCCGCCGCGTGGATGAAGCTGAAGCCCGACATCGGTCTCCGAGGCGCAATCGGTGAGCGGGGGTCTTAGGCCGCCGGGGCGTGCGGCCTCAAGCGTGGCGCTCCGATTGCTGCACAGGCACGAAAGGCCGGTGACCGTCCTGACGGGCTGGGCACGATCGGCCCGGCAAACGTGATCTCCCAGCGGGGTACATTCCTGACCGGGTGCTTCCGGGCAAGGAATGCCTGTGCCGGACATCGGCCGGGGCTTCCGCCGGCGCCGACCGGTCGGCCCGAATCATTGGGTGCGCCAAGCGGCCGCCGTCTCACGGCGTCGGTCTATCCGGCACGCCGCCGGTGCGGGCATCACGTTTCGCGCAGCCACTTCCAGACGTGTTGCTCCGTCCCCTGGCCGCCGATCCGTTGGGCCACCCGGCGCTCGCCACGCCAAGCCTGCGGTGGGGCGCCGTAGCGGTTGCGGAAGCTGCGGCTGAGCTGCGAGATGGTGTTGAACGCGAACACCTCGGCCAACCGGCTGATGGTGCGCCGCTCCATCGGATCGGCGAGGGCGTCGCGCACCGCCCGCAGGCGCTCGCCCTGCACGAAATGCATCACGCCGCCCTCCGGCTCGAACAGCCGGTAGAGCGTGGACCGCGAGACCTGCATCTGCCCGGCGATGAACTCGGGCGACAGCGTCGGCCGCGACAGGTTTTCCTGCACGATGACCCTGGCGAGCGCGAGCAGGGCGCCATTGAGCTCGCGACCTTCCAGCACGTCCGCGGCCTGCGAGCGATCGAGAAGGCGGTGCAGGAAGGCCACGAACTCATGGGCGAGAGCCGGGGCCTCGTCGGCGCGCGTGGTCGGCAATCGGCGGTAGATGTCCGAGATGCGCGCGGCCAGCAACCGGTTGCGGGTCGCATCGAAGAGCAGGCCGTGCTCCTCGAGCGGCAGCCCGTGGAGGCGGTTGCAGGGTACGGCGATGCCGATCGCATCGGCTCGGTCGAGCATCCCGTCGAGCAGATGACGGCGGCCGATGAGGGTCACGGTGCCGGGCGAGGCCGAGACCGGCTTGCCACCGACAGTGCCCTGGAAACGGCCGGATCGGTAGAGCTGGACGATGTAGTGGTCGGGACCGGCCTCGACGCGTCGGCGGTCCCGCTGGAGCCGCTGGGTCGAGAGCAGCGTGCGATGCGCGACGAGGTCATCGATGGGGTACGCGATGTTGCTGCCGAACGGCAGCGGGGCCGAGGGCGTCGTCGGACTGACCGCGTACATCGGCGCCAGGAGGGTGCGCCATCGCTCGAAGGCCTCCCCGGGCGGCAAGCCCGAGGTCGTCAGGAAGAAGTGCGGCAGACCCGGCTCAGCCGTCGTGTCGTCTGCACTCACGCGGCCCGATCCATCACTATCCGACCCGTGCAACGGCGGAGGTTGATCATTCGGCCCTCGGTGGGGCAACTCAAATGCGTGTGTGCAGTCCGCGGAGCGCGAAAGTGTCGCAAGCAGGGCGTCCCTTCGAGGCCGGCGCGAAGACCCGTCCTTTCGTCCGCCGATCCAGAAACGGCGGCGGCGTCCCCGGATCCGCCCCGCTGACTGTTCCGATCCTCGCCTGAGACCATGATCCGGGCGTGTCACGTCCGTCCGATCGCACCGACGACGTAACGGTGCCGTGACACCGGCTTTGCCGTCACCCGTTTGGCGATGCCCCCGTCACACCCGGCGGTGCGACGGGGGCACGGAGTGTTGCGCCGCGTCGTTCAGGCCGCCATGGGCCCGTAACGGCGGTGGCCCTTCACGTCGTAGCGATCGAGCATCATCACCTTGTCCCAGACCCGCACGAAGTCCGCCACGAACCGTTGCTGACCGTCGCGGCCGGCATAGGCGTCGGCGATGTTGCGCAGTTGCGCGTTCGCCCCGAAGACGAGGTCGTTGCGCGTCGCCTCAAACCTGGCCTGCCCGGTCTCGCGGTCCTTGAGGACGAAGGACGTCCCGTCCGAATCGACCTTCTCCCAGACAAGGTTCGTGTCGGTCAGGGTCCGGAAGAAGTCCGTCGTCAGCACGCCCACCCGATCGGTGAAGATGCCCTGGTTCGATCCGTCGTGGTTGGCGTTGAGGGCCCGTAGGCCGCCCGTCAGCACCACCCATTCCGGGGCGGTCAGCGTCAGCAGGTTGGCCTTATCGAGGAACATCTCCTCCGGCGACAGGCGCGGTGCCATGTCCCTGAACCCGCCGTCGACGTAGTTGCGGAAGCCGTCGACGAGGGGCCTCAGCCACTCGAACATCTCGATGTCGGTGAGGTCCTGCGTGGTGTCGGCCCGGCCGGGCGTGAACGGCACGCGCGTCTCGACGCCCGCGTCCCGGGCAGCCTTCTCGACGGCGGCACAGCCGGCGAGCACGATGAGGTCGGCCAGCGAAACCTGCTTGCCGTCTCCGCGCCCGCCGTTGAACGTGGCCATGACACCGCGCAGCGCCTCGACCACGGGTGCGGCCCGGCGATTGACGGCCCAGTCCTTCTGCGGGGCGAGGGCGAGACGGCCGCCGTTGGCGCCGCCGCGCTTGTCGCTGTCGCGGTAGGTCGAGGCCGCCGAGAAGGCGGTGAAGGCCAAGTCAGAGACGGAGACGCCCGTGGCCAGGATCGCTTGCTTCAGGGCGGCGATCTCGGCTTCCCCCACCGGGGCGTAGGCGGCATCGGGAATCGGATCCTGCCACAGCAGGCCGTCCTCGATCGTCACCTCCGGGCCGAGGTAGCGGTGCTTGGGGCCCATGTCGCGGTGGGTGAGCTTGTACCACGCCTTCGAGAAGGCCTGCGTGAAGGCGTCGAAGTCGTTGAGGAACTTCTCGCAGACCTTGCGGTACTCCGGATCGACCTTGAGGGCGATGTCGGAGGTCATCATCATGAGCGGGTGCATCTGCCCCGCGACATGGGCGTCGGGGGTTTTGGGCGCATTCGGGTCCTTCGGGGTCCATTGCAGGGCGCCGGCCGGGCTCTTGGTCTGCTCCCAGTCGAACTTGAAGAGGTTCTCCAGGTAGGCGTTGTCCCACTGGGTCGGGTCGGGGGTCCAGCTGCCCTCGATGCCGTTGGTCATCGTGTCCTTGCCGGCCCCCGTGCCGTTCGGGTTGTGCCAGCCGAGCCCCATCGCCTCCATCGGCGCCATCTCCGGCGGCGGCCCGATCTCCTTGGCGGGGGTCATGCCGTGGCTCTTGCCGAAGGCATGGCCGCCGGCGATCAGCGCCACGGTCTCCTCGTCGTTCATGGCCATGCGGGTGAACGTCACCCGGATATCGTTGGCCGAGCCCTGCGGATCACCGTTCGCGTAGGGCCCCTCGGGGTTGACGTAGATCAGCGCCTGGTGCGAGGCGGCGAGTGGGTTCTCCAGGTCGTAGTCGGCGTCGCCGTTCTTGCCGCGCCAGCGCTGATCGCGGTTGACCATCTCGTCGAAGCTCGACACCGAGCCCATCTCGACCACCTCGGGACCCCAGTAGGTGGCGTCGTCCGCCTCCCAGGCGTCGAGACGTCCGCCGGCAAAGCCGTAGGTCGGCAGGCCCATGATCTCCAGGGCGCAATTGCCGGTGAGCACCATCAAGTCGGCCCAGGACAGGGCGTTGCCGTACTTATGCTTGAGCGGCTGCAGGAGGCGGCGCGACTTGTCGGTATTGCCGTTGTCCCACCAACTCGAGATCGGCGCGAAGCGCTGCATCCCGGTGCCGGCTCCGCCCCGCCCGTCCGCGATGCGGTAGGTTCCGGCCGAGTGCCAGGCCATGCGGATCATCTGCGGGCCGTAATTGCCGTAATCGGACGGCCACCAGGCCACCGACGACGTCAGGAACTGCTTGATGTCGTTCTTGAGAGCGTCCAGGTCGATCGTCCGGAAGGCGCCGGCGTAGTCGAAATCCGGGCCCAGCGGATCGGCCGCCAGCCCGTTCTGGTGCAGGAGCTCGACCCTGAGCCGGTGCGGATACCAGTTCTCCAGGGCGGGACGGCTGCCGAAGGCCCCGCCGACGCGGTCGCCTCCGAACGGGCATTGACCCGCCATCGGGTACGACTGGGTATTGGTCTTGTCGATCGTCGTCGTGGTCATGAATGTCCCCCCTTGGCGCAGGACCGGCGTCACTGGACCGTTCGGTCCGCCAGCCTGTCGCCGACAGCAGCGATCGGCGTGCCGCTCTCGCGAACGGCCGCGCAGGAACGATGCTGCACCGCAAGCGACATCAGCCGCCCGCCTCGAAAATCAAGGTGCCGACGCCACCCATACCGGTACGCCGGCTGGCCGTACGCCTCAGGAAGACGCACCTCACGATTGCGCGAGTCAATGGCGCACAATGGAAGCGTCGGCCATCACTCGGCCGATCCACGCTGCCGACCAGCAGGACGCCATGCGTGCCGACGGTGGGGAAACCGCGCAGCCGCCCGTGGCAAAAGCCGATTGGCCTCGCACAGGAGCGAACGCCTAAGCCCCCGGCGCGTTGAAGCGCGGCGGTGGCGACGGAGCCCGCCGGTGAGGTACGAGTCCGGCCCGATGAACAGCTTCGCCCATCCGGACCGCTCCGGCCTCGCCCCGGCCCTCCCGATCCGGCCGGCCGAGCGCAGTCGCCGGCCGTTCAAGATCGTGAGCTGGAACCTGCTCCGGCGCACCGGCGCCGCGGTGGACGACGTGGCCGCCCTGGTCGCCCAGGAGAAGCCGGACTTGCTGCTGATGCAGGAGGCGACCCGGGCGATCGGCTTCCTGCGCGACCGGATCGGCGGTCACTACGCCTGGGCGCCGCTGCCGGGGCGGATCCACGGGCTCGCCATGTGGAGCCCGAAGCCGTTCGCGACGCCGCCCCGGGTGATCGAGCTCCCGGCAGGCGCCCTGGTGCACCGGGTCTGCCAGGTGCTCGATCTCGGCGAGTTCGGTGTGGCCAACGTCCACCTGTCGCACGGGCAGATGCTCAACCGCCGCCAGCTGCGCCGGATCGTCGGCGAATTGCCGCCGCGGGCCGCGGTGCTCGGCGACTACAACATCGTCGGCCCGGCGCTGATCCCGGGCTTTCGCGACGTCGGCCCGCGGAGACCGACCCACGCGATGGTCGACGTGCTGCCGCTGCGGCTCGACCGCTGCCTGGCCCGCGGCCTGATCTGCCACGAGCACGCGGTGCTGCCGCGCGGGCCCTCGGACCATAAGCCGATCGTGGTCCATCTCGGGCCGGCGCCGGAGGCACACGCCCCCGCGCGCCTCAAAGGTATGGCAGCAGCAGTCGCACGCCTGCGTCGCGCAGACGGATCGGCAGGGCGCGGGCGGCGAGAACCTCACGGCTGAGCCGCGTCTCCATCTTGCCGCGCATGAAAGTATCGAGCCGGGCCGCGAGGTCGGCATCGATGATCTCGACGTTCAGCTCGAAATTGAGACGGAAGCTGCGCATGTCCCAGTTGGCGCTTCCGATGAAGCACCAGACGTCGTCAACGACCATCACCTTGGAGTGATCGAACGGCGGCTCGTCGAGCCAGACCCGCACGCCGGCCCGGAGCAGCGGATCGAGATGCGCCCGGGTCGCCCAGTCGATGAACGGATGATCGCTCACCCGCGGGATGATCAGGTCCACGGTGATGCCCCGGGTCGCCGCCTGGGCGAGGGCGCCGGTCACCAGCTCGTCGGGCAGGAAGTACGGGGTGACGAACCGGACGGTCCGGCGGGCGCAGGACAGCGCCTGGAGGATCACCTGCTCGATCTTCTCGACGTCGGCATCCGGCCCCGAGGTGACGACCCGGGCGACGCTGGTCCCAACCGGCGCAAGGTCGGCGACCCACGGCTCGGAATCGAGGATCTCGCCGTCCACGAAGGCCCAGTCGGCCGCGAACGCCACGGCCAGCTGCTCAACCACCGGCCCCCGGAGCCGGTAATGCGTGTCGCGGATCGGGTGCTTCGGCTTGAGCGCCACGCGGTTGGGCTGTGAGATGTTCAGCCCACCCGTGAAGGCGACGCGCCCGTCGATGATCAGCAGCTTCTTGTGCGAGCGCAGGTTGAGGAACGGCATCCGCCAGGGCAGGGCGGAGTGCATGAACAGGGCCGCCGGCACCCCGAGGCTGGTCAGGCGATGATAGACCGGTGCCCGGAAGTAGCCGCCGCCGATCCCGTCGATGATCACCCGGACCTTGACGCCGCGGGCCTGCGCCTCCGCCAGCGCCGTGCAGAATTCCCGGCCGACGGGATCGTCGCGGAAGATGTAGCTCGACAGCCCGATGCTGGCCTGCGCCGCGCGGATCTCCGCCAGCATGGCCGGGTATCCGGCGTCGCCGTTGCGGAACATCTCGACGTGGTTGCCCGAGAAGGCCGGCAGGCCGGTGATGCGCCGGATCGCCCGGTCGAGGGGCCAGAGCGTCTCTGGCACCACGGCATCATCGGTGTCGGGGAGCTGCGTCGCGTCGGTGGGCTTGGTGCGCAGCTTCCGGGCCCGCCGGGAGACGCGGTTGATGCCGAAGGTCAGGTAGAGGGCGGTGCCGAAAATCGGCGAGAGCCAGGCCAGCCCGATCCACCCGACCGCGACGCTGACCCGGCGCTTGCGCAGCAGGGCGTGCAGGGTGACGCCGAGCGCCAGGGCAATGCCGATGAGCGCCGCGACATCCGCCCGCAACAGGGCGGTGGACTGCAGCCATCGATACAGCGCGTCTTCCAAGGTCTCGGCATCCGGTTCGTGTCAGACGCCGCCGGATATAACCGAAGGAAACGTGGGCGAGCGGATTTAATACGCCCGCAGGGGTGGCTGCGCGCCGCCATCGGCGGCACCGAGCGGGCGGGCACAGCGATAGGGGCCGCTGCCGTCCAGCGCCGCGTACAGGATCCGGCCACCATCCGCGATGCACCGCGCCTTGGCCTCGGCATAGGGCCGGTGGAAGCTCCAGATCGTGATCATCGGCCCGACGGTGCCCAGGCAGACGCCGCCGAACAGCAGGGCCGCGGCCCAGGTCGCGCGGTCGGGCCGCGGACGCGGCGGCCGGGGCGGCGGCATCGCACCGACGAAGGCGAGCGTCAGTCCGAACAGGTCGAGGGTGCTCATCAGCCGTTCCGCGAGGACGTGCCGAGACCGGCAGGACAGGGTGTGCCCCGATCCTAGGGCAGGGCGGAGCTCGAGCCTACGCGTCGCGAGGCACCGGGCCTGCGTCGTATCGCGCCGGGCTCACGGCTCCCAGCGCGGCGTCCGCTTGGTCAGGAACGCGTCGATGCCTTCCTGGGCGTCGGCCATCATCATGTTCCGGGTCATGACCTCGGCGGTGTAGCCGTAGGCCTCTTCCAGGCCCATCTCGATCTGGCGGCCGAACGCCTCCTTCCCGACCGCCAGAACCCGCCGGGCCTTCCCGGCGATCTTCCGGGCCATGGCGGCCACCGCGTCTTCCAGATCCGCGGCCGGCACGGCGCGGTTGACGAGGCCGATTCTGTGCGCCTCCTGCGCGTCGATCGGCTCGCCGACCAGCAGCATCTCGAGGGCGGCCTTGCGCGACACCGCCCGCGACACGGCGACCATCGGGGTCGAGCAGAACAGGCCGATCTGCACGCCCGGCGTGGCGAACCGGGCCCCCTCGGCGCAGATCGCGAGGTCGCAGGTGGCGACGAGCTGGCAGCCGGCCGCGGTCGCGATGCCGTGGACCTGGGCGATCACCGGCTGCGGCAGGCGCGTGAGGCTCAGCATCAGGCGGGCGCAGGTGCGGAACACCGCCTCGGTCGCCGCTCGCGAAGGATCGGCGCGCATCTCCTTGAGGTCGTGGCCGGCGCAGAAGGCCGGGCCGGCGCCGCGCAGGATCACCACGCGCACCCCGGCATCCTCCCGGATCGCGTCGAGTTGCGCTTGAAGGGCGCCCATCAGGGTCATCGACAGGGCGTTGCGCGCCTGGGGACGGTTCAGCGTGAGGGTGGCCACGCCGTCGGCATCGTGGCGCAGCAGGACGGGGGCGTCTGCGGGTGCTTGGGCGGTCAGGGCTGCGGACATTCCGGGATCCTCACTTGAGCTGAGTCGCGCGAAGGGGCGCACATGTGCTCCCGCGGCCGATGCGGGTCATCGTTGCCTGGGGCCGATGCCCCCTGGGATCCGGTTGCGATCGGCATGGCCACGATCGTCTATGAGCGTTTCCTCGCCGGCAACGTGTCCCATGGTGACGGGGATGGCGGTCATGGCCCAGAGCGGCAAGATGCGGTTGGCCAGCTTCGTATCATCATTTTCGCGGCTCAAGATCAGTTTGCTTCGCTTGCCGCTCGAGCTTTTCCCGATCACGTTGCGATCAGAAACAGCGCTAAGCCCTTGATTCAACGTGCTCGCTAACGCCGAACCGGCCTCCACTTCGGCGGCGAGCGCTCAAGTGTCGAAGACCGAGACACGGTGGGCGACCCGCCGAGCGTCCAGCAGATGTTCCGAGTTGCGGGCCCAACGCCGCTCGAGGTCGGCCGGCCGAACAGGATGGCCGCCGCGCTTCACGCGCTCGGCCACGCGGGTCCGCGATTGGAGGAGGCGCGCGATCCCGACAAAGACGAGGTTGATCTGGAAGCCCGGTGCACGGGTCTCGGCCGGGGAAGCGCGCTGGCGTCGACCGGCCGAGGTCGTTGCGAGGCCGAAAGTCTGCCGCCCGTCTCGCAAAGCCCGGCCATGCTCGATGGCGAGGCGGCTCGCACCGGCAGCAACGCGAGGGCGTCCGGATTTACGACCGCGATTGGTCCAGCTGCATAACGGCGGGCCGGATTTGATTTGCCAGCGCCAGTCGGCCCGGCAAAACCCCGGCGCTGCGGTGTCATAGATCGCGGATGACTTGGTCGCCTGCGACATCGAACCGGACCCGTTGCGGCCGTCCGACCGGGTATTCCTTCACGAGCAAGTCTTCGGGCGTATCGTCCTCGACGGAGCAGATGGGAAACCCGGCCTGCCGATGTTCGCGAGCCGCGGAGCCAACGTCGTCGCGGACGCTCAGGAGATCTCGCCGGAGGGCGTTGCTCGAATCACCGGGCTTCGTGGCCTCGGTCGCCGTCATGCGTGAGCGCTTCGATCGGATCTGTGACACGCGTATCACCGATCCGCAGCAGATGCCTCACGGCGCCGAAGCCAATCGCCCCTCAATCCTGCTCGGCCAGGGCGAGATCCAGGCTGGCGAAGTCGGCGCCGGGACCGTTCCACCACACGGACGGATAGGAGGCGAGGCGGCCCATCACGCCGGCATAGGCCTCGGCCAAAACCGTATCGGCGATTACCAGCGTCGCGGCCGAGAGGGCCAGGCTGTCGGCGAGGGCCTCGCCGCGCCGGCTGCCGTCGATGGCGACGACCCGGATCCCGAGCCGGGCCAGGCCGAGCCGCATCGCCTCCGCCTGGCCGAGGTCGCGGACGAGGAGCGCGACGGTCGCGCCGGCCCGGAGGCCTTCGCCGTAAGCCCAATGTGCGACCCGGTTGGCGCAGATCGCCGGGGCGGTCTGCGCGTGGTGCGGATGCCGATCCCCGGAAGCGCCGCCGGAGCGGAGGCGCCGGCCCGGATCACGGGTGACCGGATTGGGAACCGGCGTCGGGACGGAGATGTCTGCGACAGTGGAGTTCACGCCAAACATACGCTGCGAACCGCCTGGATCTGGTTAAACGGTGGACCTTGGCGTGACGCGAGCCGGTTAACACTCTGTCTCACGAACGCAGATCATCGGAACACTGGGCTGTTTTCCGGTCCGCGGACCCCTGCGACTGCGCCTATGCCGAATCGTTGATGAACGGCCGACCGCAATTTGCATGCGAATTCGGTCGCATTGGCGATGTGCCCGGTCCGGCCTATGTCCGGCTCCACGCGGGCGGCCCGGAAGAGGTCGCCCCGGACCGAGGAACACCGTCCCATGAACCGCCCCACGCGCCGGGTCGCCCCCAACGCCACAGCCCTCTCCCTGACGCTCGCCGTGACGCTCGCCGCCTTGCCGGCGCAGGCGCAGATCCGGAACGCCCCGTCGCCGCGCGCGCTCGAATTCGCCGCCTACATCTTCGCCGCCTCGAACGTCTGCGGCTACCGCATCGGCAACGCGGCCTTCGAGGGCCTGCTGGCGAAGCAGAACGTGCGGGTGGACGACGTCCAGCCGCGCGGCCCGTTCGGGAACCGCGTCCAGACCATGTTCACGCTGATGTCGAACCAGATGGCCCAGAACCGGGATCAGGCCTGCATCGCGGTGGCCGGCGAGTACGGGCCCGAGGGCTCCATCACCAAGAACGTCCTGCTGCCGGCCGGCCAAGCCGCCGACGCGCCGGCTCCGGCGGAGCCCGTAAAGCCGGCAGAGCCCGCAAAGCCGGCGCAATAACCGGTCAGCCGAGGCGCCAGTCGATCGACGCCACCCCGCGCTCACCGAGCCAGCCGTTGGCGCGGCCGAACGGGTCCGAGCCCGGGAAATCCCGGGCGCGGTTGAGCGGCGAGGGGTGCCCGCTCTCGAACACGCCGTGGCGCGCCGCATCGATCAGCGGCACCCGGGCGCGGGCCTGAGCGCCCCACAGCAGGAAAACCGCCGGTTCCGGACGCGCCGAGACCGCCGCGACGGCCTCGTCGGTCAACGCCGACCAGCCATAGCGCAGATGCGCGCCGGCCTTGCCGGCCTCGACGGTGAGCGCGCTGTTGAGGAGCAGCACGCCCTGCCGGGCCCAGGCCGTCAGGTCGCCGCCGGCGGACCGTTCCGAGCCGGCCTCGGCCAGGATCACCCGCAGCGAGGCCGGGACGCGGCCGGATCCGACATACGAGAAGGCAAGGCCGTTGGCGTCGCCCGGCGTCGGGTAGGGATCCTGCCCGAGGATGACGGCGCGGACCGCCGGCAGCGGCGTCTCGGCGAGCGCCCGGAAGATGTCGGCCGGCGCCGGCAGAACCCGCGCGCCCGCGGCGATCCGGGCATCGACCCGGGCCGCGACGGCGTCGGCCGCGTCGCCGACGAAGAACGGCAGCGCCAGCCACGGCGACCCGGAGGCGCGGAAAGCCGCCAGTGCGGCGGCCACGGGGGTGTCGGACATCGGGTCTCGCGGTTGCGGGCCGGGACGGCGGTAGCTAGGGAGGAACGGTCGATCATGCATGGCACGTCCGGTGCAGCATGTCGCAGCCGGCCTTCGCTGGGCGGCGCGGCACCCTACATGGGATTGCAGCGCATACCGGGAAGCCTCTGACACCGGGAAGCCTCCGGCCCAAGCGCGTGCGCCGGCTGCCGGGTATCTGAAGCCAGAAGAAGGACTCGGCGCGCGGCGCCGGAACGCTGCCATGAACGAACGCGTCGAACCCGCCGCGCTGGCGGAAGGCCGGCCCCTCTCCACAATGGTCCCCGCTGCGGGCGGCATGCCGGCCGACCATCCGAAGGTCGCCTGGGGCCGCGTCGGCGTCTTGCTGATGAACCTCGGCACCCCCGAGGGCACCAGTTACTGGCCGATGCGGCGCTACCTCAAGGAGTTCCTGTCGGACCGGCGGGTGATCGAGGTGCCGCGGCTGATCTGGTGGCCGCTGCTCAACCTGATCATCCTGACCAAGCGACCGGGGCCGAAGGGCCGCGACTACGCCAGCGTCTGGAACAACACCCGCAACGAGGGCCCGCTCAAGACCACCACCCGGGGCCAGAGCGAGCGCCTGCAGGCCGCGATGGGGGATTCCGTCGTGGTCGACTGGGCGATGCGCTACGGCAAGCCGGAGGTCGCCGACCGGCTCCAGGCGCTGCTCGACCAGGGCTGCGACCGGATCCTGCTGGTTCCGCTCTATCCGCAATATGCCGCCGCGACCTCGGCCACCGCCTGCGATCAGGCGTTCCGCGCCCTGATGGACATGCGCTGGCAGCCGACCGTACGGGTGTCGCCGCCCTATCACGACGATCCGGTCTACATCGCCGCGATGGCCGATTCGATCCGCGAGGGCTTGGCAAAGCTCGATTTCGAGCCCGAGGTGATCCTGACCTCGTTCCACGGCGTGCCGCGCAGCTACCTGCTCAAGGGCGACCCCTACCATTGCCAGTGCCACAAGGCCGGGCGCCTGATCCGGGAGGCCCTGGGGATGTCGCCCGAGCGCATGCGGGTGACGTTCCAGTCGCGCTTCGGCACCGAGGAATGGCTCAAACCCTACACCGACGAGACCGTCACGGAGCTGGCGAAATCCGGCGTGAAGCGCATGGCCATCGTCGCCCCGGGCTTCACGGCCGATTGCCTGGAGACGCTGGAGGAGCTCGACGGCGAGAACCGCCACTATTTCGAGGGCAACGGCGGCGAGCGCTTCGCCTACATCCCGTGCCTGAACGATTCCGACCTGGGCATGAAGGTCATCGAGCACGTCGTGCGCCGCGAGCTTCAGGGCTGGCTCTGACGCGAAAGCGTCCGCGCACCGCTTGCGGACTGCCCGGACCGGCCTATCATCCTCCAAAGCTGGACGCCTCGCAGATCCGGCGTTGGAGGATCACATGGCCTTCTTCATCGGGATCGCGTGTCCCTGGCTGCTGATCGCGGTGCTCGACCGGATCGCCGAAGGCCGCCGCACGGCCGAACTCGCCGCGCTCGGGGTGACCGTACCGGTGGCGCCCACCCACTCCGCCTACCTGCATCCCGACCGGCCGTATTGAGGCATCCGGGCGCGGAAGGACTGACCGTCTGAAGGCGTGAGCGTTCGCTAGTCGTTCGACCACCCTCCTGGTCATCCCGGGGCCGCGAAGCGAAGCCCGGGATCCAGAGACGCAGACCGATCCGGCCTAGCGCTGTCGGTGGATCTGGCCTCCGGGTTCGCCTGCGGCGCCCCGGAAGGCCACGATTTGTTATCCGATCCCGTTCCCTGACGAGAGGATGGGGAACACCTTTCGTCCCGACCGGCTCACGGCTTCTTCGTATCCGGCGCCGGCTGCGCAGCGGCCGGCGCAGCGTCGGTCCGGTCGATCTTGGCCTCGGCGCGCAGCTTCAGGATCATGTCCTGCTGCGCCTTGCGGACGATGTGCTGGTCGATCTGTTCCTTCAGCTCGTCGAAGGTCGGCTGCGGCTTGGTCCGCTTCTCCTCGACCTTGATGACATGCCAGCCGAACTGGCTCTTCACAGGATCGGAGACCTGGCCGGGCTTCATCGCGAAGGCGGCGTTGGCGAAGTCCGGGACCATCCGCTCCTTGGTGAACCAGCCGAGATCGCCGCCCTCTGCCTTGGAGCCGGGATCCTTCGAGGCCTCGGCCGCGACCTTGGCGAAATCCTCGCCGCCCTTGATCCGGGCCGCGATCTTCTTCGCGTCGCCCTCGTTGTCCACCAGGATGTGGCGCGCGTGCACCTCCTCCTCGGGCTTCATCAGCTTGACAGTCTGATCGTAGATCGCGTGCTCGGCCTCAGGGGTCACCGCCCGCTTGGCCTCCTGCTCCAGGTAATCGTCGAGCAGGAGCTTGTCGCGGAAGTAGGCGAGCTTGCGCTTGAACTCCGGCGTGTCGCCGATCTTGGCGGCCTCGGCCGCCTGCGCGCCGACCCGCAGGTCGACCATGTAATCCACCAGGAGGGACTTCTTCTGCGCCTCGTCCACCCCCGGGAGCGACAGGGCCGGGTCGTCGGACGCGATGGCGAGGTCGCCCTGGGTGATCGGCTTGCCGTTGACGCTCGCCACCACGGTGTCGGGGCTCGGCGCAGTCGCCGTGTTGGCCGCGGGCGTCGATGTCGAGGACGGGGCCGCCTGGGGCGCCTGGGCCAGCGCGGATCCCGGTATCGCGAGCATGAGGGCAAGCGCGCTCGCGCGCCGGAGGAGGGCGGTGTTCGGCATGCTGGCGTGGTCCTCGGCTGACGTCTCGTTGCCGCCCCTGTCGAGGCCGGGCGGCGGGCCGCGGCACAGGTGGCGCGCGTCGCGCGAGAAGGCAAGCGCTGCCGTTTCGGCCTTCCGGCGCCGAGCCTATCGGAGCCTGCCTCTTTCAGGTGCGTCGGCGGATGTTTACCTCTATAAGCCCGGCCAACTCCGCCAAGGCCGGCCCGCCACGCTCACCCGTCGGCGGGCTCGCGCGTCTGCAGGTCAACGATGCTCGGCTCGATCGCCAAGAAGATTTTCGGCTCCTCCAACGACCGCCGCGTCAAGGGCTACCGCCCGCGGGTGGCGCTGATCAACGCGCTGGAACCGGAGATCCAGGCCCTGTCGGACGACGCGCTCCGGGCGCGGACCGACATGCTGAAGGCGGAGCTGGCCGCCGGCAAGAGCCTCGACGACATCCTGGTCCCGGCCTTCGCCACCGTCCGCGAGGCGGCCAAGCGGGTCTTCGGCCAGCGCCATTTCGACGTGCAGCTGATCGGCGGCATGGTGCTGCACGAGGGCGCCATCGCCGAGATGAAGACCGGCGAGGGCAAGACCCTGGTGGCGACCCTGCCGGTCTACCTGAACGCCCTGGAGGGCAAGGGCGTCCACGTCGTCACCGTGAACGACTACCTCGCCGCCCGCGATGCCGAGTGGATGGGCCAGCTCTACCGGTTCCTCGGCCTCACCGTCGGGACCATCGTGCACGGGCTCGACGACGAGCAGCGCAAGGCGGCCTACGCCTGCGACATCACGTACGGTACCAACAACGAGTACGGCTTCGACTACCTGCGCGACAACATGAAGTACGAGCTGTCGCAGCTCGCCCAGCGGGGACACAACTTCGCGATCGTGGATGAGGTCGATTCGATCCTGATCGACGAGGCCCGGACGCCGCTGATCATCTCCGGGCCGGTGGACGACCGCTCCGAGCTGTACGTCTCGGTCGACGCGATCATGCCCCGGCTGGTGCGCGAGCATTACGACCTCGACGAGAAGCAGCGCACGGTCTCGCTCACGGAAGCCGGCAACGAGTTCGTCGAGGAGACCCTGCGCGAGGTCGGCCTGCTCAAGGACGGCGACCTGTACGACGCCCACAACGTCAGCCTCGTCCACCACGTGAACCAGGCCCTGCGCGCCAACACCCTGTTCACCCGGGACAAGGACTACATCGTCAAGAACGACGAGGTGGTGATCATCGACGAGTTCACCGGCCGCATGATGCAGGGGCGGCGCTACTCGGAGGGACTGCACCAGGCCCTCGAGGCCAAGGAACGCGTGACGATCCAGCCCGAGAACCAGACGCTGGCCTCGATCACCTTCCAAAATTACTTCCGCCTATACGGCAAGCTCGCCGGCATGACCGGTACGGCCTCGACGGAAGCGGACGAGTTCGCCGAGATCTACAAGCTCGACGTGGTCGACATCCCGACCAACAAGGAGGTCGAGCGCGTCGACGAGGACGACGAGGTCTACCGCACGGTGGGCGAGAAGTACGAAGGCATCATCGCGGAGATCGACAAGGCGCATAGCCGCCACCAGCCGATCCTGGTCGGCACCGGCTCGATTGAGAAGTCCGAGCACCTGGCCGAGATGCTGAAGAAGGCCGGCTACACCCTGCTCGACTATTCCGATCCGAATGCGCTCACCGACGTCTACAAGGCCGCCCGCGAGGGCCGGGTCACCAAGCGCTTCGCCGTGCTGAACGCCCGCTTCCACGAGCAGGAGGCCTACATCGTCGCCGAGGCCGGTGTGCCCGGCGCGATCACCATAGCCACCAACATGGCCGGCCGCGGCACCGACATCAAACTCGGCGGCAACCTCGAGATGCGCATCGAGAAGGAGCTCGGTCAGCTCGCCGACGGTCCGGAGCGCGACGCCGCCATCGACGCCATCAAGGCGGAGATCGCCGACAACCGCGCCAAGGTCCTGGCCTCCGGCGAGCCGGCCGACCCCGAGGCCGGCCGCAAGAAGGCCCTGCCGGGCGGCCTCTACATCATCGGCACCGAGCGCCACGAATCCCGGCGCATCGACAACCAGCTCCGCGGCCGCTCCGGCCGCCAGGGCGATCCGGGCCGCTCGAAGTTCTACCTATCGCTTCAGGACGACCTGATGCGGATCTTCGGCTCCGACCGCATGGACGGGATGCTGCAGAAGCTCGGCCTGGAGCAGGGCGAGGCGATCATCCACCCCTGGATCAACAAGGCGATCGAGAAGGCGCAACAGAAGGTCGAGGCGCGCAACTTCGACATGCGCAAGAACGTGCTCAAATACGACAACGTCATGAACGACCAGCGCAAGGTCGTGTTCGAGCAGCGCCGGGACTTCATGGCCCAGGAGAGCGTGCGCGAGACCGTCGACGAGATGCGCGAGGGCGTGATCGACGACTTCGTCGCCCGCTACATCCCGCAGAACGCCTACGCCGAGCAGTGGGACGTCGCGGCCTTGCGCGAACAGGTCCGCGACGTGCTGAACCTCGACGCGCCGGTGGAGGATTGGGCCAAGGAAGAGGGCATCGCGGACGAGGAGATGCGCGAACGCCTGCTCAAGGCCGCCGAGACGGGCTACGCCGAGCGAGCCGAGAAGAACGGCACCGAGATCACCGCCTATATCGAGAAGCAGGTCCTGCTCCAGACGCTGGACCACCTGTGGCGCGAGCACCTTGTGACCCTCGACCACCTCCGGCAGGTGATCGGATGGCGCGGTTTCGCCCAGCGCGACCCGCTCAACGAGTACAAGTCCGAGGCATTCGACCTCTTCAACAGCCTCGTGACGTCCCTGCGCGAGCAGGTGACGGCGCAGCTCTCCCGCGTCGAGATCGTGCACCAGCAGCCCGATCAGCAGCAGGGCTTCCCGGGCGGCACGCCGGAGCTGCCGCCGATGTTCGCCCAGCATCTCGACCCGGTGACCGGCGAGAACGAGATGGATTACGGCGAGCGCGGCTCGGGTAGCGACGGCGGCGGCGGTCCCGCCTACGGCTACGCGGCCCAGGGCCTGTCGGTGGATGGCGCGGTGCTCGAGCGCGACCCGAACGATTCCGCCACCTGGGGCCGGGTCGGGCGCAACGAGCCGTGCCCGTGCGGTTCGGGCAAGAAGTACAAGCACTGCCACGGCACGTTCCAGGCCTGAGGCGGCCGGCATCATGGCCGCCCGCACGGTCTTCGTCGCCGGCGCCGGCACCGAGATCGGCAAGACCTACGTCACCGCGGCGCTGACCCGGCGCCTGCGGGCGCAGGGCCGGCAGGTCCGGACCCTGAAGCCCCTGGCGAGCGGCGTGCCACCGTTGAGCGATCCGGCCTTCGCGGAGAGCGACACGGCGCACCTCCTCGACGCGCAGGGCCTCGCTGTCGAAGCCGAGACCGTCGAGGCCTGCTCACCCTGGCGGTTCTCGGCCCCGCTTGCGCCCGATCAGGCGGCCGCCCTGGAGGGCCGGGCGCTGGACCTGCCCGAGCTCGTCGCCTGGTGCCGGGCGCAGATCGCCCGCACCGAGGGCACGCTGCTGATCGAAGGGGTCGGCGGGCTGATGAGCCCGGTCACCGGGGCCGCGACCGGCCTCGACTGGCTCCGGGAGCTGGCCGTGCCGGCGCTGGTCGTCTCCGGCAGCTATCTCGGGGCGATCAGCCACGCGCTCACCGCCTGCGAGACCCTGCGGCTGCACCGCGTGCCGCTGCTGGCCGTCGCCATCAGCGAAAGCGAGGGCGCGCCCGCGCCGCTCTCCACCGTCGCCGCGTCGATCGCCCGGCATGCCGGCGTGCCGGTGTTCGGCCTGCGGCGGGGCGAGCCGTGCCCGGACGCCCTGGCCGATCGGGTGTGACCGGGTACGGGCCGGAAAGCGCCTGTTGCGCGCCGTCCCGTTCCCGGGTCGCAGTCCGCTGACGGTCCGACCGTCCGGGAAAAGCGGCGTGGTCCCTTCGCCGGCGACGACCACGCCGTTGGAGACGCGATACGGCTTCCCGGTGATCGTTCGACCCATGGCGAGCCCTTTGACCGGGAGCCCATCCGAACGCGACCGCTTCCACTCGGACGGACAGCGCTCTACCTGTGCCGCCAGGGCCGGCGCGTTTGAGCCCGCGGGAGACGTGCGTTGAGTCAGTCCCTTGCACCCGCGGCGGCTCCGGATGCGCGAACTCGCGCGGGCGACGACGACGATGCCTCCCAGAAAAGCCGGCTCAAGCCCGCCCTCGTCTTCGGCGCGCTCGGCGTCGTCTACGGGGATATCGGCACCAGCCCGCTCTACGCCTTCAAGGAGGCCGTGAAGGCGGCCACCGCCGGGGGCGCTACGGTCCCGGCCGCCGCGACGGGCGCGGTGTCGCTGATCCTGTGGTCGCTGATCCTGATCGTGTCGCTGAAATACGCGGTGCTGATCCTGCGCGCCGACAACAAGGGCGAGGGCGGCATCGTGGCCATGCTGGCGCTGCTCGGCGCCCGGCAGGCGCAGCCCGGAACGTTGAAGGCCGTGCTGCTGGTGGTCGGGCTGATCGGTGCCGCGCTGCTCTACGGCGACGGCGCGATCACCCCGGCGATCTCGGTGCTCTCGGCGATCGAGGGGCTGAAGGTCGACGCGCCGTCGCTCGGGCACTTCGTCGTGCCGATCACGATCGCGATCCTGGTCGTGCTGTTTGCCGTCCAGCACAAGGGCGTCGCGGTGATCGGCCGGGTGTTCGGCCCGGTGATGCTGGTCTGGTTCGTGGTGCTGGCGGCCCTCGGGATCGTCGGCATCCTGGGCAAGCCCGAGATCCTGTCGGCGCTGAACCCGCTGCGCGCCGTCGATTTCATGCTGCATGCCGGCTGGCACGTGAGCTTCGCGATGCTGGGCGCGGCCTTCCTGGCGGTCACCGGCGGCGAGGCGATGTACGCCGATCTCGGCCATTTCGGCGCGATGCCGATCCGGGCCGCGTGGTTCGTCCTGGTCCTGCCGGCGCTGGTGCTCAACTATTTCGGGCAGGGCGCCCTGCTGCTCGCCGCGCCCGACGCGATCGAGAACCCGTTCTTCCGCCTGTGCCCGGATTGGGGCCACTACCCGCTGATCGCGCTGGCAACACTCGCCACCATCATCGCCTCGCAGGCGATCATCTCCGGGGTGTTCTCCCTGACCCAGCAATCGGTGCAGCTCGGCTTCCTGCCGGCGATGCGCATCGTCCAGACCGCCCGGGAGGAGCGCGGCCAGATCTACGTCCCGATGGTGAACTGGCTACTCGCCGCCGCGACCCTGGTGGCCGTGGTGCTGTTCGGGTCCTCCGACGCGCTCGCCGGGGCCTACGGCATCGCGGTTTCGATGCTGATGGCCATCACCACGCTGCTCGCGGCGCTGATCGCGCTGCGGTGGGGCTACAACCCGATCCTAGTCTTCGCGGTCAACGGCATCTTCCTGGCCATCGACGCCGTGTTCTTCGCGGCCAACAGCGTGAAGATCCTGGAGGGCGGCTGGTTTCCCCTGGTGCTCGCCGGTTTCGTCGCGCTGATGATGCTTACCTGGAAGAAGGGCAACGAGCTGGTCGAGCAGGCCCGGGTCGCGCTGCGCCTGCCGGAGGATGCGTTCCTGGCCGGGCTCCAGCACCGCGACCTGCTGCGCCTGCCCGGCACCGCGGCCTTCCTGTCGGCGGCCGAGCACGGGATCCCCCTCCACCTGTCGCGCTTCGTCGAGCGCAACCACGCGCTGATGGAGCGCATCCTGATCATCACCGCGCTCTACGAGGAGACTCCCACGGTCCCGGTGGAGCAGCGCGCCCACGTGACGATCCTGGCGCCGGACTTCTACCGGGTGATCCTGCGCTACGGCTTCATGGAGGAGGCCTCGATCCCGGAAGGGCTGGCCTGCGCGGTCGCGTCCCGCCACCTGCCCGCGAACGTCGTCGACGACATGACCGTGTTCGTCGGGCACGAGACGATCATCCCCAAGGACGACCATCTCGGCATGGCGCCGTGGCGCGAAAACCTGTTCGCCTTCATGCAGCGCAACGCCGAGCGCACCGGCGCCTTCTTCGGCGTGCCGACCCGGCAGGTGGTCGAGGTCGGCACGGAGATCGAGATCTGAGCAGGCGAAAAGAACCGGCGGCGAACGCCCTCGCAGCCTGGAACGCATAAAGACATGTTTATGTCTTGATTGCTTCGTAACGTTCGAAGTGGTAGGGGCTGGCCCCGAACCGCAACGCGAACACACGGAGCCGCCGACTCATGGCCAAGGATTATATCGTCAAGGACATCGGGCTGGCCGATTACGGCCGCAAGGAGATCTCGATCGCCGAGACGGAGATGCCGGGCCTGATGGCGGTCCGCGAGGAGTACGGCGCTGCGCAGCCCCTGAAGGGCGCCAAGATCGCCGGCTCGCTGCACATGACGATCCAGACCGCCGTGCTGATCGAGACCCTGAAGGCGCTCGGCGCCGACATCCGCTGGGTCTCCTGCAACATCTACTCGACCCAGGACCACGCCGCCGCCGCCATCGCGGCCGCCGGCATCCCGGTCTTCGCCGTGAAGGGCGAGACCCTGGAGGAGTACTGGGACTACACCTCGCGCCTGTTCGACTGGCATGACGGCGGCATGCCGAACATGATCCTCGACGATGGCGGCGATGCCACCATGTTCGTCCATCTCGGCCTGCGCGCCGAGCGCGGCGACACCGCCTTCCTCGACAAGCCGGAGAGCGAGGAGGAGGAGGTCTTCTTCGCGCTGCTCAAGAAGAAGCTGGCCGAGAAGCCGAAGGGCTGGTTCGCCGGCCTCGCCGACAGCATCAAGGGCGTCTCCGAGGAGACCACCACGGGCGTGCACCGCCTGTACGTGCTGGCCAAGGAGGGCAAGCTGCTCTTCCCGGCGATCAACGTGAACGACTCGGTCACCAAGTCGAAGTTCGACAACCTCTACGGCTGCAAGGAGTCGCTGGTCGACGGCATCCGCCGCGGCACCGACGTGATGATGGCCGGCAAGGTGGCCATGGTCGCCGGCTTCGGCGATGTCGGCAAGGGTTCGGCCGCCTCGCTGCGCAATGCCGGCTGCCGCGTGCTCGTGTCGGAGATCGATCCGATCTGCGCGCTCCAGGCCGCCATGGAGGGCTACGAGGTCGTGACGATGGAGGACGCCGCCCCGCGCGCCGACATCTTCGTCACCGCCACCGGCAACAAGGACATCATCACCCTCGATCACATGCGGTCGATGAAGGACCGGGCGATCGTCTGCAACATCGGCCACTTCGACAACGAGATTCAGGTCGCCGGCCTGAAGAACCTCAAGTGGTCCAACATCAAGCCGCAGGTGGACGAGATCACCTTCGCGGACGGCCACCGCATCATCCTCCTGTCGGAGGGCCGCTTGGTGAACCTCGGCAACGCCACGGGTCACCCGTCCTTCGTGATGTCGGCCTCGTTCACCAACCAGACGCTGGCGCAGATCGAACTCTGGACCAACACGTCCAAGTACCAGAAGCAGGTCTACACCCTGCCCAAGACCCTCGACGAGAAGGTTGCGGCCCTGCACCTCGAGAAGATCGGCGTGAAGCTCTCCAAGCTGCGCCCCGACCAGGCCGCCTATATCGGCGTCTCCGAGGCCGGCCCGTTCAAGTCCGAGCATTACCGCTACTGAGCCGGCTCCGGCCGGCGGCGCCTCCGGTTCGGCGCGCGAGCCAAACCGGAGGTTGAATTCCTAACCGGACCTATAAGGGCCGGGACGGCGTTCGACGCCTCCATCACCATGCAAAATAGGGCCCGGCGCGCTGCGTCGGGCCCTTTCGTTTGTCAACCCGTTTGAGCGCCAACGCACTGTGTCTTCTGAGTGTCGTTAACGGATGATTGTGAGCCCCCGGCGTATAGCCACGCTTCGTTCCCCTTCCGGCTGGATTCCGCCGCACGGTAAGGTGCAGCCGAATCTTAGATCGGTGGGTCCGCGAGGGTTCGAGAGAATCGTCGCGGGGACGGTGCGTTTCGCGCCACGCGGTTGCACGCGCATGTCGGATCGCCAGGGGTGGGGGCAGGGCTATCATGGGTGTCGGTCGTGCCGCGCACGTTCGAATCTGCGTGGGTGCGCTCACATTGACGGCGGCGAGCGCTGCGCTCGCCGAACTGCCCGAGACCGCGACCACGCACGCGCCGCGTGAGATGCACGGCGTCGCCGCCCTGGCGATCTTCGGCGGCCTCGTCGCCTTTGCGGTGATTCTCTCGCTGCTCCACCTCTACGAGCGCGCACGCTGGACCCGCCGGGAGCGGGAGCTGGCCGGCGCCCTCGACGTGCTCCGCGGCGCCCACGATCGCGCCGAGATGCTGCTCAACGCCGAGCGCCAGGTCATCGTCACCTGGGACCGGCGCAGCGAGCCGGTGGTCGAGGGCGATATCAGCCTCGCGATCTACGGCGAGCGGCCGACCTCGGGCTATGCCCGCCGGGTCCTCGCCTTCGGCACCTGGCTGGTCGCCTCCGACGCCGCCGCAGTCGAGGCTGCGGTGGAGACCCTGCGGGCGCGGGGCACGAGCTTCTCCCTGAGCCTACGCACCCAGACCGGGCGCAGCATCGACGCCCACGGGCAGGCGGTGGCCGGCCGCGCGCTGCTGCGCCTGCGCGAGACCAGCCAGGAGCGCTGCGAGATCGCCGACCTGCGCGCGACCCTGGACGAGACCCGCCGCGGCTTGTCGGCGCTGGCCGGGCTCCTCGACGCGATCCCGCAGCCCGTCTGGCGGCGCAACCGGGACGGCGGCCTGAGCTGGGTCAACGCCGCCTACGCGGCGGCCGTCGAGGCCGAGACCCGCGAGGCCGCTCTCGACGGCGGCGTCGAGCTGTTCGACCGTCCGGCCCGCGAGGCGATCATCCGCGACGAGGCGGCGCGCGCCGCCGGCCTGACCCGGACCGTCCCGCGGCTCTCGGCCGTGGTGGCCGGCAGCCGGCGCATGCTGGACGTGTTCGAGACCACCCTGGACAGCGGCCGGGTCGGGATCGCCATCGACGTCTCTGAACTGGAGAGCGTCCGCGCCGACCTGCAGCGCCAGATGAATGCGAACGTCCGCACCCTGGACCAGTTGCCGACCGCGGTGGCGATGTTCGACGTCTCGCAGCGGCTGATCTTCCACAACGCCGCCTACCGCCAGCTCTGGGACCTCGACCAGGCCTTCCTCGACAGCCGCCCCTCCGACGGCGAGATCCTCGACCATCTCCGGGCCGAGCGGAAGCTCGAGGAGCAGGCCGATTTCCGCGGCTGGAAGCACGGGGTGCTCGCCGCCTACCGGGCCGCCGAGGCCAACCAGAGCTGGTGGTACCTGCCCGACGGACGAACGCTCCGCGTCGTGGCCGACCCCAACCCGCAGGGCGGCCTGACCTACCTGTTCGACGACGTCTCCGACAGCCTGAACGCCGAGACGCGCTACATCGCCCTGCGCCGCCTCCAGGCCGAGACCCTCGACACCCTGGCCGAGCCGGTGGCGGTGTTCGGCGCCGACGGGCGCATGACGCTCGCCAACCGGGCGTTCTGCACCGTCTGGCGCCTCGATCCGGCGACCGTCGAGGAGCGGCCGCATGTCGATGCCGTCATCGCCGCCTGCCGGTCGCTGGCGCCGGCCGAGGAGCCGTGGCTCGACATCCGCGACGCGGTGGTCGGCCTCGAATCACGCACCGCCCAGTCCTGCCGCCTGGAGGTGGTGGACGGCACGGTTCTCGACTGCGCCGCGCAGCCGCTGCCCGAGGGCGCGACCCTGCTGACCCTGATCGACGTCACCGCGAGCGTGAACGTCGAGCGGGCGCTGACCGAGAAGAACGACGCGCTCGAGAAGGCCGCGCAGCTGCGCGACACCTTCGTGCACCACGTCTCCTACGAGCTACGCTCGCCGCTCACCAACATCATCGGCTTCACGCAGCTGCTGGGCGACGAGACGGTCGGGGCGCTCAACGACCGTCAGCGCGAATATTCCGACCACATCATGCGCTCGTCGGCGGCGCTCTTGGTCATCATCAACGACATCCTCGACCTCGCCTCGATCGATGCCGGCTCGCTGGAGCTTCAGCGGGAGGAGGTCGACGTCCAGACCACGATCGAGGCCGCCCTGCGCGGCATCGAGGACCGGTTGGCCGAATCCCACATCACCCTGGCCCTCGACGTGCCCGAGGATATCGGCAGCGTCCACGCGGACGGGAAGCGCATCCGCCAGATCCTGTTCAACCTGCTGTCCAACGCCGTCGGCTTCTCGGACGCCGGGCAGCGGGTCGAGGTCCGCGCCCGCCGGGAGGCCCAGGAGCTGATCCTGAGCGTGCGCGACCACGGCCGCGGCATGCCGCCGGAGATCGCCGATTCGGTCTTCAACCGCTTCGAGAGCCACACCCTGGGCACCCGCCATCGCGGGGTCGGGCTCGGCCTGTCGATCGTGCGGTCCTTCGTCGAACTCCATGGCGGGCGGGTCCTCCTCGAGACCGCACCCGGGGCCGGCACCCAGGTGACCTGCATCTTCCCGCTCTTCCCTTTTGACGGGCTGCAGCGCGAGCATCCCGAACGACGACCCGCCACGACCCCGACCGTGATCGCCGCGCGCAAGCCGGGCCTGGCGGTCCACTGAAGCGCTGTTTCACCGGTCCTTCCCGATCTCCCACCTCGTCCGGACGGGACGCAGCGAAGCGGAAACCGCGACGGGGGCCTCCAACCGGCGGGCGCTCACCGGAGGGCTCCTGCGCAGCCACTGACGCGGTACCTCAGGATCTCGGGATCGGGATCTCCGTCGATTCGAGCACTCGGTCGGCCGGGGGGTGCCGTCGAACGCGCCCTGACCAGGGCGGCGAACAGGACGCTCCGTTTGCCGGAGCGGGCCCTCCGCCGGGCTTGATTAATCCCCCTGCCGGGCTCAGCAGGGCGCATGTCCGAAAAAGATCGTTCCGGCTGGGCCGTCTTCGGGATCGGGGACTTCCGGCTGTTCGGCTCGGCCCGCTTCCTCACCGGCCTCGCGTATCAGATGCAGGCGGTGGCGATCGGCTGGTTCGTCTACGACCTGACCCATTCCGCGCTGGCGCTGGGCCTCGTCGGGCTGGCGGGTTTCCTGCCCGCGGTGATCTGCGCCCTGATCACCGGCCACGTGGCCGACGCCTATGACCGCCGCCTGGTCGGCGCTGCGGCCTTCGGGCTCCAGAGCTTCGCGAGCTTCGGCCTGCTCGCCTACGCGCTGGCCGGCTTCCAGGCGATCTGGCCGATCTACGCCCTGGTGATCGTCGTCGGCACCGCGCGGGCCTTCGCCAACCCGGCCCTGCAGGCGCTGCTGCCGACCCTGGTGCCGGGGCCGCAATTCGGATCGGCCATCGCGTGGAACGCCTCGCTCTGGCAGAGCGCGTCGGTGATGGGCCCGGCGCTCGGCGGCCTGCTCTACGCGCTCGGGCCGTCGGTCGTGTTCGGCGGCGCGGCGGCGAGCTTCGCGCTGGCGAGCGTCCTGACGGGGCTGATCCGGTTCCGGCCTGCTGCCGTGACCGAGCGGCCGCCGATCACCTGGGCGGCCCTCTCGGCCGGCATCGGCTACATCCGCTCGCAGCCGGTGGTGCTGGGTGCGATCAGCCTCGACCTGTTCACCGTCCTGCTGGGCGGCGCCACCGCGCTCCTGCCGATCTATGCCGGCGAGGTGCTGCATGTCGGCCCGCTGGGGCTCGGCGCGCTCCGCAGCATGCCGGCCTTCGGGGCGGTCGCCATGGCGGTCCTGCTCGCCTACCGTCCGCTGCGCCGCCATGCCGGCGTGCGGATGCTGCGGGCCTGCGCGCTGTTCGGTGCGGCCACCGTCGTGTTCGGCCTCTCGACCTCGCTGCCCCTGTCGATGGCCTGCCTGTTCGTCACCGGCGCCGCCGACATGATCTCGGTCTATGTCCGCCAGACCTTCGTGCAGGGCGAGACCCCGGATGCCATGCGGGGCCGGGTCTCGGCGGTAAACACGGTGTTCATCGGCGCCTCGAACGAACTCGGCGAGTTCGAATCCGGCGTACTGGCGGCCGCGATCGGGGCGGTCCCGGCGGTGGTGGCGGGCGGCGCCGCGACGATCGCGGTCGCGCTGCTCTGGGGCCGGTTCTTCCCGGCCTTGCGGGCGCGGGACCGGTTGCTGGTGCGGGGGTAGCGGCCGGCCATTATCCCTTCGAGGTCAGTATCACAATCAGAAAGGGATAATGCATTCCTTTTCAATACCTTGTGCCGGACGCGACGTGTGCTATCAAACCAAGCTCGTCGAAAAGGGCTCGGAATCGAGCCATGCTGTTCACCGACTTGAATGGCGATCAAGCCCGACAGACGATCGACACGGAGCAGGCCTTCGGCGCCTACGTTGCGGCCCGCACCGAGCTCGATCACCGCTATGCGGGTTCGATGGCTTGGAAGACGGTGGGCTCGCATACGTACCTGTATCGGAAGCGACAGGGCGTCTGGAAATCTCTCGGTGCCCGCTCGTCCGACACGGAGGAGATCCACCGCGGCTTCCATGACGGCCGCGCGGATCTGCAGGATCGAATCGCAAACCTCGCTGCCCGCATGGACGCGATGGCCCCGGTCAATCGCGCGCTCCGCCTCGGGAGAATGCCCATCATCGCGGCCCGTGTCCTGCGCCGCCTGACTGAGACGCGGCTCTACGGTCCCGTCGTCGGGGTCGTCGGTACCAACGCCCTATACGCCTATGAACGCCTCGGAGGCGTTCAGATTGCAGGCCCGCAGCTCGCGACGGGCGACATCGATCTGCTGTACGATGCCCGAAAAAGCCTGCGCCTCGTTGCGCCGAACATGGCGGCAGGCGGGTTGCTGGCCGAACTGCGAAAGGTTGATCGCTCGTTCACCGTCGTCGGGAATCCCGGCTTCCGCGCCGTCAACCGCGACGGTTACTTGGTCGATCTGATCATGCCGGCCGGGAAGGATCCGATACGGCCTCCGGTTCTCGATCGCATCGGATCGGCCTCGGATGAATTGCAGGCGGTCGAGATCGAGGGGCTCGCATGGTTGGTCAACAGCCCGACGACCGCCGTCACGGCGATCGATGCCAGGGGCTATCCGGTGCAGATGTGGGTCATCGACCCGCGCGCCTTCGCGCTCCACAAGGCATGGCTCTCGACCAGGGGCGACCGCGATTCGCTGAAACGTTCGCGCGATGCCGCACAGGCGGGTCTCGTCGCATCCCTGATTCGGACGCGGCTGCCCCGATTGCCGTTCGACGACCCTGCGCTCAGACCCCTACCGCGCGCCCTGCGCGATCTGGCCGATACGATCGGCAAGCCACCGGCGCCCGAAGATGCCGACGCTAAACGGTCGGAGCCCGACTGGTAGCCGGGCTCCATAATTCCAAACGACTCAGCGTCCCGCCAGCAGCGGCGACCAGGTCGGGTCGGAGGCGTAGGAGGGCGTCGGGACCGACTGCTCCACCTTGCCGGTGATGTCGACCATGAACAGCTTGCCGCCGCCTTGGCCGCCCGGGTCGCGGAAGAACAGCACGTACTGGCCGTTCGGCGCGAAGGTCGGCCCCTCGTTGTGATAGCCCTCGGTGAGGACGCGCTCGCCGGTGCCGTCGGGCTTCGAGACGCAGATGGCGAACCCGCCGTTGCGCTGGCGGGTGTAGGCGATCAGGTCGCCGCGGGGCGACCAGGCCGGCTGGGAGGCTGAGCCCGCCCCGAAGGTGATGCGGTGCGGGTTCGAGCCGTCCGCGCCCATCACGTAGACCTGCTGCGAGCCGCCGCGATCCGATTCGAAGGCGATCTGCGCGCCGTCCGGGGCGTAGGTCGGCGAGGTGTCGATGGCCATGCCGTTGGTGATCGAGCGCTGGGCCTTCGAGGCGATGTCCATGGTCACGATGTCGGCGTTGCCGCCCTGCTGCACGCTCATGACGAGCTTGCGGCCGTCGGGCGAGAAGCGCGGGCTCGCGCTCATCGAATCGACGTTGCCGAGGGCTTGGCGGGCGCCGGTCTCGAGGTTGATCACCTGCACCCGCGGCTGATGCCCGGTGGCCTGCGCCATGAAGGCGATGTCCTGCGTGGCCGGCGAGTAGCGCGGCGCGACGATCGACATCTCGCCGCTGGTGATCGCCCGGACGTTGGCGCCGTCCTGGTCCATCACCATCAGGCGCTTGCGCCGGTTCTCCTTGGGGCCGCTCTCGTCCACGAAGGCGATACGGCTGTCGAACCAGGGGCCGAGGCCGGTGATCTTCGTGTAGACCGCGTCCGAGATCAGGTGGCCGGTGCGCCGGGCGTTGGCGGTGTCGGTGCCGTATTGCTGACCGGTCATCTGCTGGCCCGAGCTCACGTCCCAGAGGCGGAACTCGACCTTCAGCTTGCCCGCGGCGTCCCGGGACACGCGCCCCGTGACCAGGCCCTGGATGCCGGTGGCGCGCCATTTCTCGAAGTTCGGCGCGGCGTCGAAGTTCGGCTGTTCGGGGAAGCGGGCGTGGTCGAGGGGCGTGAAGTAGCCGGAGCGGCGCAGGTTGTTGGTCACCACGCCGGAGACGAGGCCGCCGAGGCTCGGGTCGCCGCCGAAATCCGCGATGGCGATCGGCAAGGGCTGGAAGTTGCCGCCGCCGATGCGCAGCTGCAGCTGCGCCTGGGCCGGGGCCGCGAAGCCGACGGCGACCGACAGCAGCGCCAGCAACGCGACGATGGGCGCGATCAGGTGCGCGGCTGAGGGCGCCAGAAGGCGCCCGGCGGAGGAAGTGCTGTGCATGGGTCGGACCCGAAGTGGCGATCAGACGAAGTGGCGATCAGACGGGGAGGCGGGTGACGGCAGGCGACGCGGAGGGCGATCTCAGGTCGCCGTGAACTCGAACTCCGCGTTGATGGCCTTCCAGTCGTTGTAGTACGGCGCGTAGGTGGCCGGAATGTTATACGGCGCACAGCGGCGCACCGCCCGGAGCGCGGCTTGCGCGATCGACTGGTCCACCCCGCTGGAGCCGCCCCGCATGATCCGCGGTTCGGTGCTCAGCGAGCCGTTCGGGTTCAGCCGGATGTCGAGCACCGGCAGAACCACCCCCTGGGCGGCGCCCGGAGGCGCGGAGTAGCAGCGCTCGATCTGCTGCTGCAGCAGCCCGACCAGGGCGTCGCGCAGGGACGGCGACAGGCGCTGCGCCGTGCCGGTCGCGGCGCCCAGAGCCGCGACCTTCTGCACCGTGTGGCCGGTGGCCCCGGTGGATTGCGACGGCGCCTTCGAGGCCAGCACGGAGCGGATGTCGCCGGCGTTGAACTTGTCGGCGAGCTCGGCCTGCTTGCGCGCCTTGGCCTCGCCGTCGGCCTTGGCCTTGGCGTCCGCCATCGCCTTGGACTTCGCCTTGGCGGCGGCCTCGGCCTTGGCGGCGGCTTCCGCCTTCTCGTGCGCGGCCTTGGCCTCGGCCACCTCCTTCTGGCGCTCGGCTTCCGCCTCGGCCTTGGCCTCGGCAGCCTTCCGGGCGGCTTCCCGGGCGGCCTCGGCCTTGGCGGCATCCGCCTTGGCCTTGGCCTCCGCCTTCGCGGCGGCGGCCTTCGCGGCCGCAGCCGCGGCTTCAGCCTCCTGCCGCTCGATCAGCTTGTCGAGTTGCTCGCGCTTCTCGGCTTCGGCCTTGGCGGCCGCCTTCGCCTCGGCCTTGGCCGCCGCGGCCTTCTCGGCCGCCGCAGCCTTGTCGGCCGCAGCTTTCTCAGCCGCCTTCTCGGCGGCCTTGGCGGCAGACTTCTCCGCCTCGCGCTTCTCCTCGGCAGCCTTGGCGGCTTTCGCCACCTCCTGCGGATCCGGCTCGGCGCGCAGGGGCATCTCCTCCGCGTTGGCGAGCTTCATGTCGGCGGTGCGGGTGGGCGCGGTCGGCGCGTCGGTCTTGGCGTTCTCGGGCTCGCGATCCTCGACCTTCTCGGCCTGGCGATCGGCCCGCGGCTGGGCATTCGGCATCGGCTTGTCGGCCTGGCGCTCGCCCTTGGTGATCTCGGAGAACTGGTTCTCGGTGATCACCTCGACGGGGACGCCCTCCTGGGCCTCCGGCAGGGCCGGAGCCGCCACGCTGAACAGCGCGAAGGCCAGCAGCGCCACGTGGGTGCCGGCAGAGATCCAGACACCCGGTTCCTTGCGGTCGAAGTGGAACTCCACGGTCCGGACCCTACTGATGCTCTGGCTCGGTCACGAGGGCGACTTTCTTGAAGCCGCCGCCGGTCACGATCGCCATCACCTGGGCGACGCGGCCGTAATCGACCCGCTTGTCGCCGCGAACGAACACACGCTCCTCGGTGCCAGACTTCGACGTCTCGAGGAGCTTCGGGATGATCGTGTCGTCGGTCAGCTCGTCCTCACCCAGGAAGACCTGGCCGGTCTGCCGGATCGAGATCGTCACCGGCTTCACGTCGGAATTGAGCGGCGAGGCTTTCGACTGCGGCAGATCGAGGGGAACGCCCACCGTCATCATCGGCGCCGCGACCATGAAGATGATCAGCAGCACCAGCACGACGTCGATGAACGGCGTCATGTTGATCTCGTTGATCGGCCCGCCGCGCCGGCCCCTGCGCCGCCGCCGCTTGCCGCCGTGGGATGCACCCGCCGCCATGCTCATGGATCAATCTCCTGGATCGGCCCGGTCAGGCGGCGAGCGACAGGCGCTCGTCGATCTGGCGGGAGAGGATCGCGGAGAACTCGTCGGCGAAACCCTCCAGCCGCGATTGCGACTTCGAGACCTCGGCCTGCAGCTTGTTGTAGGCGAGCACCGCCGGGATCGCGGCGAACAGGCCGATCGCGGTGGCGAACAGCGCCTCGGCGATGCCGGGGGCCACGACGGCCAGCGAGGTGTTCTTCGAGGCCGCGATCGAGGTGAACGCGGTCATGATGCCCCAAACGGTGCCGAACAGGCCGATATACGGGCCGGCCGAGCCGATCGAGGCGAGGAACAGCAGGCGCGATTCGAGCCGCTCGACCTCGCGCTGGATGGTGACGTCGAGTTGCTTCTCGATGCGCTGCGACAGGGACTGGACCTGACGGCCCGAGCCCTCGAACGAGCGCTTCCACTCGCGCATGGCGGCCACGAACACCGCCGCCAGCCCGGTGGCCGGACGGTCGTTGAACGAGCGGAACAGCTCCTCCAGGGAGCGGCCGGACCAGAACGCGTCCTCGAACGCGTCCATCTCGGCTTTGGTGCGGCGGAACAGCAGCGTCTTATCGACGATGATCGACCAGCACCAGACCGAGGCGCTGAGCAGCCCGACCATCACGATCTTCACGACGAAGTGGGCCTGCAGGAACAGTCCGAGCAGCGTCATGTCGGCGACAGGCGCGGCCTGCATCGCGTCGGCTGGGTTCATCCGTCGAGATCTCCTGCTCCGGATCGCGATGCGCCGGGCGAGGCCCACGTCCGCCGGATCCGTGAGCGATATCAATGCTATCGTCCGCGAATCTGTCGAAAGTAAGGGCCGTCTTCACCCCGTAATCGGGCGGCATCGCACCGACTTCGTTAAGGGCGCGACAGGGTTAAGGATCGGTTTCGATCGGGGCGATCCTAGGGCATTCCAGGACATCGGCCGCAGTATGGGTCGCGACGCTCCCGCCCGAGACTGGACCTCGCGAAACCAGGCCCGTTATCCTCACCCCTACGGCGAACCCGTCGCCGCGAGCCTCAGTCCAGGACGTGTCATGACCCTGCCCGTTCCGAGCCTCCACGGCCTGCTGCCCGCGGGGCCGGCCCGATTTCTCGGCTGGTCCTGCATCGCCGACCCGACCATCGCCGGAGCCCTGGCGCGCGCCGGCTTCGACGCCGTGCTGCTCGACCAGCAGCACGGGGCGCACGGCTATCAGTCGTGCTGCGCGGCGATCACCGAGGTGGCGCTCGCCGGCAAGCCGAGCCTGGTGCGGATCCCGGTCGGCGACTTTGCCATGGCGTCGCGGATGCTGGATGCCGGCGCCGCGGGCATCGTCGCGCCGATGATCAACAGCGTGGCGGACGCACAGGCGCTAGCGGCCGCCACCAAGTATCCGCCGGTCGGGCAGCGGAGCTGGGGGCCCGACCGCGCCATGTGGATGTCGGGCCTGAGCGACGCCTCCGAATACCTCGCCGGCGCCAACGCCCGGGCGCTGACCATCGCCATGTGCGAGACCGCGGAGGCGATCGACGCGCTGGAGCAGATCCTGGCCCTGCCGGGCATCGACGGCATCCTGGTCGGCCCCGCCGACCTGTCGATCGCCCTGTCCAAGGGAACGGCGATCGACCCGTCCGGCGCTGCGGTCACGACCGCCCTCGGCGAGATCGTGCGCAAGACCCGGGCTGCCGGCAAGCTGCCCTGCGCGTTCTCGCCGTCGCCCGTGCGGGCCCGGGAGATGGTTGCGATGGGCTTCCAGCTGGTCTCGGTCGAGTACGACGCGATGACCATCGTCAACGCCTTCGCCAAACTCCTGCGCGACGCCGACCCGACGCGGGTCGCCTGACCGGACGCGTCAGGCGGCTCCGGGAGGGGCCAGGAGCCGGCGCAGGGCCTCCGGCAGCCGGATGGCGCGTCCGTCGCGCACGCAGGCGACAAGGACGTCGGCGGCGACCAGCAGATCGTCGCCGCGCCGGACCTCCTGGGCGAGCTGCATCGAGGCGCCGCGCAGCTGCCGGGTCCGGGTCACGATGGTGAGCTGGTCGTCCATGCGGGCGGGGCGGATGAAGTCGAGCGCCATGCGCCGGACCACGAAGACGAGGCCGCTGGCCTCTCGATGCAGATCGGACTGATCGCCCGCCAGATCCCGGAGCAGCTCGGTCCGGCCACGCTCCAGGAAGCGCAGGTAGCTGGCATGGTAGACGAAGCCCGAGAAGTCGGTGTCCTCGTAGTAGACGCGCACGCCCAGGCAATGGGGGGCGTCGTCCGTCGGCGCGCCGGTGGCGGAGGTCTGTGCGCTCATCGAACATCGTCTACGGCACGATGCGGCAGCGGGGGAAGCAGCCGTCACGCCTCGCCGGGTGTGTGGGATAAAACCGGTACCCGTCCGACACGACGAGGGCCACCCTGGGGCGGCCCTCGCGTGATCGGGTCTGGACTGAACGATCAGCCGCCGATGCGGGCGGCCAAGCTCGCCGAGTGGGCGTGCTCGTCGGCGATGTAGGGCAGCGCCTCGCTGGCGAAGCGGCGGCCCTGGGCGCTGTCGCCCGACTTGGCGTAGGCGTCGTAGAGCGCCAGCGTCTGGGCGTCCGAACGGGCCTGCTGGTCGATGTAGGCGCGGTCGAACGAGCGGCCGCTTCGGGCCGACTGGAGCTGCGACAGGCGGGCCTGACCGCGCTCGCCGAGGGCGACGCGACGGCCGGGCTCAGTCGGGCTGTTGTCGACGATGCCGACTGCGCCGAGCGCGCCGCCGACGATGCTGGTCCCGAGGTTCGCCGCGATGGTCACGGGCGCCAGCACGAAGCCGACCGGATTGCTCAGGTCCGTCTTGATGCCCTGGTTGTCCGAGACGACCGTGCCGTTGCGCGACAGCGAGGTGTTCGCCGGCAGGAGGGCGTCGGTGGTGGCCTTACGCTCGACCAGAACGCGATGGGCGTAGTTCCGAACGCGCGGGTTGCGCGAACGCTCGAGGGCGATGCGGCTCGCCTCGATGCTGGTCGCATCCGAACGCAGCGCCTCGGCGCGGAAGGCCGGGGTCTCGGTCGCGGCGGCGCCGACGCCCTGCTGGTTGGCGAAAGGCAGAATCCGGATCGGGAGCGCGTCCTGCGCGAGCGCCGGGGTCGAGAGCGCGGCGGCGGAGAGGCCGAGGACGGCGAGCGTGAGTGTCTTCATGGAGGAAGGAAGTCCCTGGTGTTCTTATTGATGGCTCAAGGATCGGCCGGGATACCGTGGCAAGAGCCACAGTCCCGCAATCCTGCCAGCGCCACGCAGACTGGCGCGGTCGCCATCTCAACTGCCGCGTTTTGCAGCTGTTCCGCCGCCAAGATCGCGTTTGCGTGAACCGACAGGAGCGGGATTACGCAAAAGCTTGGCAATAGTGTCCGCTGGCCCGCGGAGAAACACCCGCCGGTTGAGGCGCTTGGCCTTAGTGCGGCGCACAAGTCCGCGCCGATCGCCGTTGCGGGTGCAGATGGCAACCTATGAACGAGGCGTGAACCAGCCCCGTCCCGACCGCATGGACGGTACGGAGATCCGGCTCAGGCGGCGTCGCCGTCGTCGAACAGGCCGTCCTGCTGACGTCGCGGCTCGGCAAAGCCCATGTGCCGGAACGCGTGCTTGGTGAGCACTCGGCCCCGGGGCGTGCGCTGCACGAAGCCGCGTTGGATCAGATAGGGCTCGATGATGTCCTCGATCGCGTCGCGCGGCTCGGACAGGGCGGCCCCGATCGTCTCGATCCCCACCGGGCCGCCGCCGAACGAGGTGGCGATCAACGTCAGGTACTTGCGGTCCATCACGTCGAGGCCGACCGAATCGACGTCGAGCAGCTTCAGCGCCCGGTCGGCGATGGCGCGCGTCACCGTCTCGGCCTCGGCCACGATCGCGAAGTCGCGCACCCGCCGCAGCAGCCGGCCGGCGATGCGCGGCGTGCCCCGGGCCCGCCGGGCGATCTCGTTGGCACCTTCCGGCGACATGCCGAGCCCGAGCACCCGGGCGCCGCGGGCGACGATCTTCTCAAGTTCGTCGATCTCGTAGAACTCGAGCCGGATCGGGATGCCGAACCGGTCGCGCAGGGGCGTCGTCAGCAGGCCCGCCCGGGTGGTGGCGCCGACGAGCGTGAACTTCGGCAGCTCGATCTTCACCGAGCGCGCCGCCGGCCCCTCGCCGATGATCAGGTCGAGCTGGTAATCCTCCATGGCCGGGTAGAGGATCTCCTCCACGGCCGGGTTGAGCCGGTGGATCTCGTCGATGAAGAGCACGTCGCGCTCCTCGAGGTTGGTCAGCTGCGCCGCGAGGTCGCCGGCCTTCGCGATGACCGGGCCCGAGGTCGAGCGGAAGTTCACCCCGAGTTCGCGGGCGACGATCTGGGCCAGCGTGGTCTTGCCGAGCCCGGGCGGCCCGACGAACAGCACGTGATCGAGGGCCTGGCCGGTCATCTTGGCCGCCTCGATGAAGATCTGCATGTTGGCGCGTGCGGCCTTCTGCCCGATGAATTCGGACAGGCTCAGCGGCCGGATCGTCTGATCCACGTCCTCGGCGCGCTTCTCCGGCGTCAGGAGCACGTTGGTCGGGGGCTTGGGCTTGCTCATGGACCTTCGCTCGTGGACCGGCTCGCCCGCTGGTTCAGGGGTCCGCGGGAGCCGTCGCGTCCGGGCCGTTCCTCCTAATACGCGCGCGCTGCGAAGTCTAAGCGTCCGAGCCGTCTCGGCGCCGGGCCGGCGCCGTGCCGCAGCACACGGTCACGCCCGCCGCCGGCCGGGAAGACGCGGCCTCGATGAAACCGAAATGGTGCGCCGCGCATTTCACTGACGAATCCTTAAACTCGGCCGCAGGGCGCTGCTCCACCATGAATATCCGCATGCATCTCCGATCGATGGCTTTCGGTGCGGCCAGCGCCGTCCTGCTCCTGTCCGCCGTGACGCAGGCCGAGGCCGCCCCGGCCGGCACCGAGACCAAGGTCGCCGAGGCCAGCCCGCAGCAGGTCCATCCCATCTCCGCCGTCGAGCGCGAGGACGACGCGACCTGCAGCCGTGCCCGGCGGCGTCTCTGGATCGAGGGCGAGGGCTGGGTGGTCCGCCGGATCACCACCTGCCGCTGACATCGCGCCGCCGCGTTACGCATTCTGCCGGGGCTGCGGCCCGGAACGGGCAGTGATCGTGTCGGTTCCCCACGATCGTTCCTGAAGCGCCGCGTCCCGGAACCGCCCGCATGATTACCCGGACAGCCCTCACGCTCCTCGCCGCCCTCGTGGCCGCACCCGCCTCCGCGCAGGGCGTCTACGCCTACGGGTCGGGCCAGGACGGCTTTGCAGGCCCGTTCGTGCGCGGCACCTATATCGGCGCGCCCCTGACCCGGGTGCCGCGGCCGAGCCAGATCGTGCCGGCGCCGTGGAGCTACGGGACCTACGGGGTCCCGACCGTCACCGGCATCGCGGCCGCGCCGGCCCTTCCGCCGACCCTCACGGTCATCAACGCTGCCCAGCCGGCGGCCCGCCGTGCTTCCGGCGCGCAGATCATCTCGGTTCAGGTTCCCCGGCGCTGAGCGCCGCGAACCAGTCGGCGTAGGGCGTATTCCGGACCAGGTGCCGGTTCAGGTCGGGGGCGTCGTCGTACCACCAGACCGGGCCGCGCTCGCCCAGCTCGGTCTTGGCTTCGTCGACCGCGGCCCGGGCCGCGGCCATCGCGGCGGCGGCATCGGGCTCGCCCTCGCGCTCGGCGCGCTTGGCCGCCTTCACCGCCCGGCGCGCATCCATCAGCCCGGCCACCAGCGCTGCGCGACGCGCCTCCGGCAGGTGCGGGTCGGCGCGCCGCCACAGGCGACCGCGGACCACGATATAGCGCAAGTCAGGGGTGGTTATGACGGCGCTCATGCTGGAATTCGCACTCTCTGTTCGGTCGAAATTAAGTCTTGCTCTGGTAGACACCCGAGATCGGGTCCGGGTCATGCCATGCAGATCGTCGTCGTCGATTCGAGCCGCGTCGTCCTCCAGATCATCGCATCCCTGATCGAGCCACGCGGCCACGAGGTCCACGCGTTCACGGATTCCGAACAGGCGCTGCGACACCTCGCCGCCACCCCGTCAGTCCGCGTCCTGATCACCAGCGTCGAGGTCCGGCCGCTCTGCGGCCTCGAACTCTGCTGGTCCGCGCGGCTGCTCGCCGAGGAGCGCAGGCCGCTGCACGTCATCACCATGTCGTCCGCCCGCAACGTTCGCAGCCTGGCCGAGGCCCTCGACAGCGGCGCCGACGACTTCATCGAGAAACCGCCGAGCGCCGAGGAGCTGAACGCACGCTTGCGCGCGGCCGAGCGCATGATCACCATGCAGGAGGAGCTGATCCGCCTCGCCGAGACCGATCCGCTCACCGGGGTCTTCAACCGGCGCGCCTTCTTCGACCGGGTGCGCCTCGCCGCCGAGCAGAGCGGGCGCCCGGCCCGGATCTCGGCGATCCTGGCCGACATCGACCATTTCAAGCGGATCAACGACGAGCACGGCCACGATGTCGGCGACGTCGCCATCAAGGCCATGGCCGAGCTCATCGCCGGGGCCGGCATCGGCGGCCGCCTGGGCGGCGAGGAATTCGGCATCGCCCTCCCGGGGTTGAGCCTTGAGGAGGCGACCGCCCGGGCCGAGCGTCTGCGGGAAGCCGTTCAGGCTCTGCGTATCCGCGGCAGCCGGCATGCAATCGGCTTCACCTGCAGCTTCGGCGTGAGCACCTGGGTCGAAGGCGACGACGTCAACGCCCTGCTCAAGCGGGCCGACCTCGCGCTCTACGCGGCCAAGAGCGGCGGGCGTAACCGCGTCGTGCCGTACCAGGGCGAGGCCACCTTGGCCGTCGCAAGCTGAGACGGCCGAGCCGCCCCAGTCTGGGACGCATCGCCGCGGCATGGTTAAAGACGGCAACCCATATTGTCACACCAATTTGGAGCACGAAGACAGGAATCGCCCGATTCCGCGAATATAAAGCTTAATATTCGCCCCAAACTCGTGGAATGGATCTTGGAACTACGCATCCGATCCCGGCCCCTTTGTATCGCCGGGAGACGAAAGGTGCGAGGTCATGAGTACGGCCGTTGGCGTCCTGATCCTGGATGAACCGCAGGACCTGAGCGCGACTGTGCGCGCCACTCTGGAGCATATGCCGGAGTTTCACACGATCGGCGAAGAAGACTTGGACCGGGCCGATGCCGGATCCGCGGTCGCGCTGATCTTCCTCGACGAGATCCGGCTGGCGGATGGGATCGCGCGTCTCGTCGGCTTGAAGGAGCGGCAGCCGAACCTGCGCACCCTCGTAGCTTTCGGGGCACTCACCGCCGACGACCTCCGGGCGCTGCTGGCGGCGGGTGCCGACGCCTTCGTGGCCCGGTCGAAGTCACCGCGGGAGCTGGGCGCCGCCCTGCTCGCCCTGGCCGAGGGATCGGAGTGTCTCGTTCCCCCGGAGCAGCAGGCCGCGATGCCGGCGGAGCAGGGCGACAGCCTCGGGCTCACGCCGCGCGAGGCGGAGGTGCTGCGCTTCCTCAGCTCGGGCTTCAGCAACAAGGAGGTTGCCCGTCGCCTCGCGCTCAGCGTGCGGACCGTGGAGACGCACCGGCTCAACCTGCGCCGGAAGACGCAGACTGGACGGCTCAAGGACCTGGTCTCGCTGGCGCGCCAGCTCGGTCTGGCCCCGGTGGTCGACAGCGACCCGAACCGTCGCGGCGGGTCCGGCGGCAACCAGTCCCGGCATTGACCGGGATCCCGGGCAGCCCAATGCGGGGGCTGCCCCCCTACGTCCTTGCCCGGGCGCCTGCAGCGCGACCGGAATGCGATTCGGGACCCAGCACGAGACGATGCGAAGCGTCCGCCTTGGTCTTGATCGTGCCGCCGCGCGGCCCTTTCTCTTCCGGGTTCCGGATCAACGTTCCGGGCGTCCGGGATAGGAGCGCGCGTCAGACACCGGGGGCAGCGAAGTCGGCCAACGCGTGTCGCCACCGCGTGAATCGGTCGGACACAGGCCTCACAGCGAAGCCGCGCCGTCCGACACCAAAAACGGCTTACGTGGCACCGGCTTGCGCCGCAGTGCGGGACCGCCCGGCGGTTTTTTTGACCAGGGCTGCCGCCTTGGCCCGGGCTGCCGTCTTGCTCCGTTTGCGGGCCGGAGTCGCGCCGGGCTTGACCGGCTTGCCCGCCTCGGCGGCGTCCCGCGAGGCGGCGAGCCGGGCCTGCAGCAGGCCGAGCACCGCGGCCTCCTCGGAGCGGAGCTTGCCGAGGTCCCCGCTCAGCTCGGTCTCGACCGCGTCCTGCACCTGAATCAGGAGGTCGCCTTCGAGGTAGCAATCGAGGACCTGGGGGTGGATGTAGCACTTCCGGCAGATCGTCGGCGTGTTGCCCAGGCGCCCGGCGACGCTCTCGATCGCCGCGCGGACGTTGCGCTTGGCCCCCGCCTCGCTGTCGAAGCTCTCGAACTCGCGCAAGGCCAGCGCCGCCAAGACCGTCCCGGCCCAGGTCCGGAAATCCTTGGCGGTGAAATCCTCGCCCGTGACCTCGCGCAGATACGCGTTCACGTCCGACGAGGTCACGTCGCGCTGCACGCCCTCGCCGTCGATGTACTGGAACAGCTCCTGCCCGGGCAGGTCCTGGCAGGCCTTCACGATCCGGGCGACGCGCCGGTCCTTCAGCGACACGTCCCAGGTCTTGCCGCTCTTGCCCTTGAACCGGAACGACAGCTCGGCCCCCGCGATTCGGACATGCGGATCGCGCAATGTCGTCAGGCCGTAGCTCTTGTTGGTGCGGGCGTAATCGTCGTTGCCGACGCGGATCAGCGTGGTCTCGAGCAGGTGGACCACCGTGGCCAGAACCTTCTCGCGGCACAGACCCTGACGCTTCATGTCGGCATCGACCCGCTGGCGGATGCCCGGCAGGGCGTCCGCGAAGGCCATGATCCGCGAGAACTTGTTCTCCTCGCGGGCCTGCCGGAAGTCGGCGTGGTAGCGGTATTGCTTGCGCCCCTTGGCATCCCGGCCGGTGGCCTGGATGTGGCCGTTGCTGCGCGGGCAGATCCAGACATCGGTGTAGGCCGGGGGGATCGCCAAGGCACGGATGCGGGCGAGGATCCGCTTGTCGCGCACCGGCGCGCCCTTCGCATCCAGGTAGCGGAAACCGGTGCCGCTGCGCTTGCGGGTGAGGCCCGGCAGGCCGTCATCGACGTAGACGAGGCCGGCTTCCTCGGCCGCCGCGCGCAGGGTTCCGCCGCTTTGGTCAGTCTCGGTGTCCGCCATGGCCGCCCCTCCCGGATACGCCGCCGGGGTGACACCCGGCGAGAAGGCCCCGGTCAACCGGCGGCGCAGGTGGGCCGTTCCGGGCCTGCGCATCCGCCGCAGGCCGGCGCCGTGGGCCATGCGAAAAGCCTCGTTCCGCAAGCGGGCCGCCGGCTTCCGGAAAAAGACGATGCGGATCAAGGCGCTAGCGCATCGTGCCGGTTCCGGTATCCGGCCCGATGCGCTAGACAGGATTGATGGACCTCGAACCCGCCCGCGACCCCCTCACCAATCCCAAGCGAAGTCTGGTCTTCGTGGTCACCGAGGATTGGTTCTTCGCCTCCCACTTCCTGCCGATGGCGCGTGCCGCGATCGGCATGGGCCTGTCGGTCGCCGTCGTCACCCGGGTGCGGGCGCACCGCGCCGCCATCGAGGCGACGGGGGCCCGCGTCGTGCCGCTGGAGGCCGAGCGGGCAAGCCTCAACCCGATGACCGCCGGCTATGCGGCCGGGCAGCTCGCCGGGATCCTGAAGGCGCTCGAGGCCGACATCGTCCACTGCATCGCCCTGCGCAGCATCCTGGTGGGCGGCACCGCGGCCGCCATGGCCGGCATCCCGGCGCGGGTCTACGCGCTGACCGGGCTCGGCCTCGTCGGCGCCCGCGCGGACCGGATCGGGCGCGTCGCGCGCCTCGGGCTGAAGGCGCTGATCCGGGGTCCGCTGGCGTCGGCGCGGACCCGCTTCCTGTTCGAGAATCCGGACGACGCGCTGGCGCTCGGCCTCGACCCGTCCGATCGGTCCGTGACGGTGGTCGGCGGCGCCGGCGTCGCCCTCGCCGCGTTCGCACCGCAGCCGATGCCGCCGGTACCGCCCCTGAAGGTCGCCCTGGTGGCGCGCATGCTCTGGTCCAAGGGCGTCGACGTGGCCGTGGAGGCGACCCGCCTGGCCCGGTCCCGGGGCGCAGCCGTGGAGCTCGCCCTGTACGGGGCGCCCGATCCGTCGAACCGCCGCTCGATCGACGCGGCGACGTTGCGGGGGTGGAGCCGCGACGGCGTCGCCTGGCACGGCCCCACCGAGGATGTCGCCGCAATCTGGGCCGGACACCATGTCGCGTGCCTGCCGTCCCGGGGCGGGGAGGGGCTTCCGCGGACCCTGCTCGAAGCCGGCGCCTGCGGCCGGGCGCTCGTTACCACGGATGTCCCGGGCTGCCGGAGCCTCGTGCGTGACGGCATCGAGGGCCTGCTCGTGCCCCCGGCGACGCCCGGCCCTGGCCGACGCCCTGGTCCGGCTGTGCAACGATCCGGCCGAGGTCGCGACGTTCGGCGCGGCGGCGCGGGCGCGGATCGAGGCGGGCGGCTTCACCGAGGCCGCCGTCACCGATCAGGTCTGCGCCGTCTGGCGCGACCTGCTGGACGCCTGACGATGCGCGCCCCGGACGATCCGCAGGGCTTCATCCAGGCCAACACGCGGCTGCTGCCGGTTCCCTACGCGCCCGAGATCCGCCTCCACGTCGCCGACGAGGCGACCGAGCTCTGGCAGAAGACCGAGGACGAATTGCAGGCGATCGGGCTGCCGCCGCCGTTCTGGGCCTTCGCCTGGGCGGGCGGGCAGGCGCTCGCCCGCTACATCCTCGACCATCCCGAGGTGGCCCGCGGGCGCCGGGCCGTGGACTTCGCTTCCGGCTCCGGCCTGGTGGCGATCGCCGCGGCCCGGGCGGGCGCGCGGCACGTCGTCGCCAGCGACCTCGACCCGTTCGCCGTGGCGGCGATCGGCATCAATGCCGCCGCCAACGGCGTGGCCGGCCGGATCGCCCCGGTCTCGGCCGACCTCCTCGGGACGCGGCCGGAGGCCGACCTCGTGCTCGCCGCCGACGTGTTCTACGAGCGCGACCTCGCCCAGGCGGTGACGGCCTGGCTCATCGACCTGCAGGCGGGCGGGGTGACGGTGCTGATCGGCGACCCGGGGCGGACCTACCTGCCGCGCGAGCGCCTGGAATGCCTGGCGACCTACGCGGTGCCGGTCTCCCGCGCCCTCGAAGACGCCGAGATCAAGCAGAGCCACGTCTGGCGGCTGCGCGGGTGAGACGATGGCCCGCGCGTCGCGCGTCCAATCGATCCGGCCGCGGCATCGAGGCTTCATCCCAGGCCGGAATGCGTTACCGTGCAGCCGGACCGCGAGATGCGGGCGCGCCTCCGAAAGATGCGTCGCCGGGCGCTCGGCGGGCTCGAGATTTGCGCGTATCCCGCCTCCGGGCGCGCGGCGTCTGAAAGATTATGTCCAGGTGAGCGTCGAGTCGTGAGCGTCAAGCCGAGCCTTCCCCGTGTCGTCGCCTTCTCCGGGAGTGCCAAACGACCGTCGCGGACCCGCGATCTCGTGACGGCGGTCGGCGCCGAGCTCGGGCGGCTGCGCCGGATCGAGCTGACCGTCTACGATCTGGTCGATGCTGGCCCGGGCATCGGGGCGTCGCTGCGCGAGGACCTGCCCCTGCCGGCGGCGCACCTGATCGCGGCGATCGAGGGCGCGGACGCCCTGATCGTCGGGACGCCGGTCTACCAGGGCGGCTATGCCGGGCTGTTCAAGCACGTCTTCGACTTCGTCGATCCGGCGCGGATGGCGGGTATGCCGGTGGTGCTCACCGCCACGGGCGGCGGCCTGCGCCACGCCCTGGTGGTCGAGCACGGCCTGCGCCCGCTGTTCGGCTTCTTCGCGGCCCACGTCGCACCGACCTCGGTCTATGCCGGCCCCGAGGACATGGCCGACGGGCAGATCACCGACGCCACCGTGGCGGCCCGCCTCGCCGCGGCGGCGGTGGAGCTGGCCGCGCTCTTGGACGTGGCCCGGGCGATCGACGCCGGCGCGGCGGCCTGACGCGGGAGCGTCGCCGGTTTGCAGCGGGCCGGGAGCGGTTCTACACCGTCAGAATGGCATCGTTCTAAACCGTGATCGGGCCCGGCGTGGGTTGAGTTCGCCTGTCCGTTCCAGCCCGCGGTGGACGAAGCCCATCCGCGAGGGATCATGGCAGGTTCAATCATCTCGGCCGGCAAGAAGGCGGACCGGAAGGCGGGCGCGCCGCTTCCCGCCACCTACGTCACGGCGTCCGGCCTGCCGCGCCACCATCCGGTGTCGCAGGCGCTGCACTGGGTCACGGCGGCCCTGGCGCTGGCGGTCCTGCCGCTGGCCTGGGTGGCGGTGAGCCTGCCGCCGGACCCCGCCAAGGGCAGCCTGTTCGTTCTCCACAAATCGGTCGGGCTGACGATCCTGGCGATCGTGGTCCTGCGGATCGTCTGGCGCATGATCCGGCCGGCGCCGCCGGATCCCCAGGCGCCACGGCTGCTGACGCTGATCGGTCGCGTCAACCATTGGCTGCTCTACGCGATCTTCCTGATCATGCCGATCAGCGGCTACCTGCTGAGCGCGCTCTCGGGACGGTCCACGCCGTATTTCTGGCTGTTCACCATCCCGGGCCTGACCAAGGACGACGGCGCGCAGAAGATCGCCGAGTCGATCCACCTCGTCGGGCAATGGTTCGTCTACGCCCTGGTGCTGCTGCACGTCGCCGGCACGGCCTGGCACCTCATGATCCGCCGGGACGGCCTGCTGGAGCGGATGCTTCCGGTCCAGGACGGGCGCGGATTGCGTTGAGGCGGTCGCCGCCGGGGTGGATACCGGCAGGGCGTCGGCGAGCGCGTCACATCCAGGACTGAACGCCGTCCCCGATCGCACCGCGACCGGGAACGGCGCTCGGATCAGTCGACCCGGCGCAGCACGAAGGTCGTCCCGACCTCGGGCTCGCGCCGCCAGCGGCCGTCGCCGCTCGGCACCAAGTCGATGGTGTGGCCGCGCTTGGCGGTGAGCGTCATGCGGCCGTTGGCGTAGCGCCAGCGGACGGGATCGAACACTTCGAGCCCGCCATCGTGGCAGCCCGGGACCACGTGGACGCCGCCGCCGGCCCCGTCGAGGGTGATCCGGCAGGTGTCGCGCTCCTGGAATCGATCGAGGGCGTAGGTGCCCGGCGCGGGCCCCGGCGCCGCCGTGGCGGTCGCGGCCGTGGTGCGCTGCAGTTCGGCGGGCACCGACGGCGCCGTCTGCAGCGGAGCGTTCGTTGCGGGCGCCGCCTCGATCCCCGCGATGGCTGGGGGAGCGGGCGGGCGCATCGCCGCGATGTCGAGGGGCACCAGGCTGTAGGTCTCGCCACCGTCCGGCTTGGCGACGAGGCTGCGCTGGTCCGGCCGCCGGACGAATTCGAGGATCGGGCGGACGTTCCGGTCCACCAGGCGCACGCCCCGGTCGCTGAACAGCCAGCCGGCGACGCCGTTCACGATCGGCAGGGCGCGCCGGCACCCGGCCGGGAAGCTGATGCGCTGGCCGGCCTCGCCGTTCTCGCTCCGCAGGGTCATGACGCAGCGGCGGTTGGTGCCGTCGCGCGACAGGTCCCAGGTCCCCGGCACCTCGCTGAGCCGCTCGGGGAGGCTCGGCGGGGCAGGGGGGGCCGCTTGTATCGCCGTCGGGGGCGCGGCGAGCGTCCCCGGGTCCAGGAGGCTCGGCTCGGGGGCCGTGGAGGGGCGGCGAAGTCCTCCTGCGCCGTCGCCGGCCGCGGCGCCAGGGCCAGGGCGGCGAGCAGCGCAGCCTGTACGGGTCTCACGCGGGCGGGCTCCAGGGTGTCTCGGTCACGGGGGTCAGCGGGCCCCGACCCTCGAACCACGACAACACGTTGTCGACCACGAGTTGGGCCATCGCCGTGCGGGTATGCTCGGAGGCTGAGCCGACATGCGGCAGCAGCACGGTCTTGTCGAGGGCGGCCAGCTCCGCCGGCACGTGCGGCTCGTTCTCGAACACGTCGAGGCCGGCCCCCAGGATCGTGCCCGCCTGAAGCGCGGCGATCAGCGCAGCCTCGTCGACGAGGCTGCCGCGGGCGACGTTGATCAGGATGCCCTCGGGTCCCAGTGCCTCCAGGACGGCGGCATCCACCAGCTTGCGGGTGTCGTCGCCCCCGGGGGCGACCACGATCAGGATGTGGACCGCCCGCGCCATGGCGATCAGGCTGTCGTGATAGGTGTAGGCGATGCCCGCCTTCCGGCTGCGGCCGTGATAGTCGATCGTGACGCCGAAGCTCTCCAGGCGATGGGCGATCGCCTGCCCGATCCGGCCGAGCCCCAGGATGCCGACCCGCCTCCCGCGCAGGGACGCGGTGAGCGGGAACGGCGCCTTCGGCCAGTGGCCCGCCCGCAGGTAGCGGTCCGCCTGCGGGAGCCGCCGGACGGTCGCCAGCACCAGGCCGACGGCGAGATCGGCGACCTCGTCGGTGAGCACGTCGGGCGTGTTGGTGACGACGATGCCGCGCCGATGCGCCTCGACCGCGTCGACGCCGTCGTAGCCGACGCCGAAATTGGCGATCAGTTCGAGCTTCGGCAGCCGCTCCATCAGGGCGGCATCGACTTGGCCGCCGACGCAGAGCCCCCGGATCCGCGGCCCGATCTCGGCCAGCTTGGCGTTCGGATCCGCGACGCCCGCGAGCCGGTGCACGGTGAAGCGCTCCTCGAAGGCGGCCTCGACCAGCGGATGCATCGTCTTGAGCAGCAGGATCTCGGGCGGCGCTTCGGACATCTCACACTCCCTGTTTGGCCGCTCGCTGCTGCGACCGGCGGTTTGGATTCGGCATAGGGCCTGCCGCCGGTCCGGCGCCAGCCATGCCCGGCCCCGGGCGGTGACATCCGGCGGCCGGCGCCGTGCGGCAGGGCGAAGACACGACGGGACCAGGACACGACGAGACGAGGACTCGCCCCTTTCGAAATTCGCCCGCGATGCCTACTAAGGAAGACGCATTATCGCGAGAGCTCTGCACCGATCCCATTCGAAGACGAAAACCGATGACCAGCCCGCGCACCCTCTACGACAAGATCTGGGACGACCACGTCGTCGATGTCCAGCCGGACGGCACCAGCCTCCTCTACATCGACCGGCACCTCGTTCACGAAGTCACGAGTCCGCAGGCGTTCGAGGGTCTACGCGTGGCCGGGCGCAAGGTGCGCCATCCCGAGAAGACGCTGGCGGTGGTGGATCACAACGTCCAGACCACCGACCGGTCGAAGGGCATCGACGATCCCGAGAGCCGCACCCAGCTCGAGGCGCTGGCCGAGAACGTGCGCGACTTCGGCATCGAGTTCTACGACGCCCTCGATGTGCGCCAGGGCATCGTCCACATCATCGGGCCCGAGCAGGGCTTCACGCTGCCCGGCCAGACGATCGTGTGCGGGGATTCGCACACCTCGACGCACGGCGCCTTCGGGGCACTGGCGCACGGCATCGGCACCTCGGAGGTCGAGCACGTGCTCGCCACGCAGACGCTGGTGCAGAACAAGGCCAAGAACATGCGCGTCACGGTGGACGGCGCGCTGCCGCCCGGCGTGGGCGCCAAGGACATCATCCTGGCGATCATCGGCGAGATCGGCACGGCGGGCGGCACCGGCCACGTGATCGAGTATGCCGGCGAAGCGATCCGCGCCCTCTCGATGGAGGGGCGGATGACCATCTGCAACATGTCGATCGAGGGCGGCGCCCGCGCCGGCCTGGTGGCGCCGGACGCCACGACCTACGCCTACGTCAAGGATCGCCCGAAGGCCCCCAAGGGCGCGGCGTTCGACAAGGCCCGGGCCTACTGGGAGAGCCTGCTCACCGACGAGGGCGCGTTCTTCGACCGCGAGGTGCGCCTCGACGCCGCGAGCCTGCCGCCGATCGTCAGCTGGGGCACCAGCCCGGAGGACGTGATCTCGGTGCGCGGCCGCGTGCCGGATCCGGCGGCGATCGTGGACGAGAACAAGCGCCAGTCCAAGGAGAAGGCGCTGGCCTATATGGGCCTGACCCCGGGCACGCCGATCACCGACATCACCCTGGACCGGGTGTTCATCGGCTCCTGCACCAACGGCCGGATCGAGGACCTGCGGGTCGTCGCCCAGATGGTCGAGGGTCGCAAGGTGCACGAGAGCGTGTCCGCCATGGTGGTCCCGGGCTCGGGGCTGGTGAAGGCGCAGGCCGAGGCCGAAGGCATCGATCGGGTGCTGAAGGCGGCGGGCTTCGACTGGCGCGAGCCGGGCTGCTCCATGTGCCTCGGGATGAACGCCGACCGGCTCAACCCGCTGGAGCGCTGCGCCTCGACCTCGAACCGCAACTTCGAGGGCCGTCAGGGCCATCGCGGACGCACGCACCTGGTCTCGCCGGCCATGGCGGCGGCGGCCGCGGTCGCCGGCCGGTTCGTGGACATCCGGGATTGGCCGCGCGGCTGAGGCGCAAAAGGCACAAATCGCGATTGACGGACCCCACGCGTCCGCATAAACGAAGCCGTCGCCGGCCAGTGGCCGACGGCGAGCCCAGGTGGCGGAATTGGTAGACGCGCTGGTTTCAGGTACCAGTCTTGCAAGAGGTGAAGGTTCGAGTCCTTTCCTGGGCACCATCAGCCGCCTAAAGCGCTGATCCGCACAACTCTCCCTCCCGACTATGATACGCGACCGGCCATCGCTGCCGGTCGGTGCCGCTTCGGATCCCTGTCGATCGAAGCCGTGCGCCATCATCCGAACCCAGCCCCGCGCGACCGAGACCTGTCACGACAGGGCCGCACGCCGTATCCCGGTGTCGCCCGATTCGCGCGGACTGCATGGCCACCCGTCGGAACGGCTCCGGTTCCCGGGGCTGCAGGCGAAGCGGGCCGGAAGGAGAATCACCGGATGACGAAGTTCTCCGCGACGCTCGCGGCCGCGTTGCTCATGGCCGCGTCGCCAGGCCAGGCCGCCGACGCCCAGCCGCAGATCCAGGCGGACGAGGGCGATCTCGCCGAGAAGATCGTCGGAACCTGGGAACTCGTCTCCTACCAGGTCGAGGACAAGGCGACCGGGTCGCTCATCGACGCGATGGGCAGCGCGCCGCGGGGCCGGGTGATCTTTACCCCGGATGGCTGGGTCGCGTTCAACCTCGAGGGCACCGACCGCAAGCCGGCCGAGACCGATGCCGATCGCGCGGCGCTGATGAAGACGCTGGTCGCCTATATCGGCCGCTACCGGATCGAGGGCGACCAATGGATCACGACGGTCCAGACCGCCTGGGCGCCGGAATGGGTCAACACCGAGCAGCGGCGGACGATCAAGATCCATGGCGACGAGGCCGACGTGACGACGCCCTGGCGGATCATGCCCAACTGGGATGCCGGCCGACTCTCGCGCAGCATCATCCGATTCCGGCGCAGCCGATAAGGGCGGCTCCCGCCATGCCGCCCGCGCGCACCCCGCATGTTCCGCACAGGACAGGCGGCGGCGTTTGTCCTACACCACAGATTGTCCTTTCAGACCTCATCCTCTAAGACGCGGTGAACACGCCGCCGCGCCAGATCGGCCGGCGTCTTTTCACCGTCGAGACTCGCCGATCACCGCACGACCTCCGGATCGGGTCTTGGCTCTATTCGGCGCTGCCACGTCGAACCCGGCCATCGACTGGGAAAAGACGCTTCTATCCGGCCCTGCACTTCCGGAAGCTGTCTTCGGAAGCATCGACGGCGCACAAGACAAGAAACGATCGCACACGATCGATCACGCGCTGCGTGCCGCATCATCCGCGGGGGAACGTTCCGGAAGGCTGGATGCGCGGGGCTCCCGTCGCATCGATCCGACGCCTTCTGTGCCGGGACGTGCCAGCCGTGCATGCCCGGCCCTCAACCGATGAGATGTGGCGATGCGTGCCGACGACACCAACAAGCCCCGATCCCCGCGCGACACGCTCGCCGTCAGCCGGCGGCAGCTCCTCGGGACGGCGGCCACCGGGCTCGCCGCGGCCTCGCTGCCGAGCGCCCTCGCGTTCGCCGACAGCGCCGACACCAAGGTCGACGTGCTGCTGATCGGCGGCGGCATCATGAGCGCGACGCTCGGCGTGTGGCTGAACCAGCTCGAGCCCACGTGGTCGATCCAGATGGTCGAGCGCCTGGATCAGGTCGCCCTCGAGAGCTCGAACGGCTGGAACAACGCCGGCACCGGGCACTCGGCGCTGGCGGAGCTGAACTACACCCCGGAGAAGAAGAACGGCCAGGTCGAGATCGCCAAAGCGGTAGAGATCAACGAGGCGTTCCAGGTCACGCGCCAGTTCATGGCCTCGCTGGTCAAGGCCGGGGTGCTGAAGAACCCCCACGCCTTCATCAACTACACCCCGCACATGAGCTTCGTCTGGGGCGACGACAACATCGCCTACCTGCGGAAGCGCTGGGAGGCCCTGAAGGCCAGCCCGCTGTTTGCCGGCATGGAATTCTCGACCGATCCGGAGCAGCTCAAGACATGGGTGCCCCTGATGATGGAGGGGCGCGACCCGGCCCAGAAGGTGGCCGCCACCTGGTCGCCGCTCGGCACCGATGTCGAGTGGGGCGAGGTCACCCGCCAGTACGTCGCCCACCTGCAGGGCCAGCCGACTTTCAAGCTGAGCCTCTCCACCGAGGTCGAGGGCATCGCCAAGAACGCCGACGGCTCCTGGCGGGTGACGTCGCGCAGCGTGAAGGATGGGTCGCGGCGCAGCGTCGACGCCAAGTTCGTGTTCATCGGCGCCGGCGGCGGCGCCCTGCACCTGCTGCAGAAATCGGGCATCCCGGAGGGCGAGGATTACGCCGGCTTCCCGGTCGGCGGCTCGTTCCTGATCAACGAGAACCCGGACGTCGCGACGCTGCACCTCGCCAAGGCCTACGGCAAGGCGTCGGTCGGCTCGCCCCCGATGTCGGTGCCGCACCTGGACACGCGGGTGCTCGGCGGCAAGCGCGTGATCCTGTTCGGACCGTTCGCGACCTTCTCGACCAAGTTCCTGAAGGAGGGCTCGTATCTCGACCTCCTCAGCTCGACCACGACCAGCAACATCTGGCCGATGGTCCGGGTCGGCCTGGACGAGTATCCGCTGGTCGAGTACCTGGCCGGCCAGCTCATGCTGTCGGACGACGACCGGATCGCGGCCCTGCGCGAATACTTCCCGAAGGCCAAGAAGGGGGAGTGGCGCCTGTGGCAGGCGGGTCAGCGCGTGCAGATCATCAAGCGCGACCCGAACAAGGGCGGCGTGCTGAAGCTCGGCACCGAAATCGTCAACGCCAAGGACGGCAGCATCGCCGCCCTGCTGGGTGCCTCGCCGGGTGCTTCGACGGCGGCGCCGATCATGCTGCAGGTGCTGGAGAAGGTGTTCGCCAAGAACGTCGCCACGCCCGAGTGGCAGGCGAAGATCCGGCAGATCGTCCCGAGCTACGGCACGACGCTCAACGATGACCCCGCCCGGGTCGCCGAGGAATGGGCCTACACCAGCGAGCAGCTGCAGCTGCCGGCGCCGCCCCGGATCGACACGGCAGCGCTCAAGCCCGTGCCGGCGAGCAGCACCGTGCTGAACAGCAGCGACACGCCGGTCCCGGCGCCGGTCCACGACCTCGCGCCCTGAGCGCGGTCTCTCCCGGGCCTCGTGCGGACGCACGGGGCCCGGGGCCGGCGGCGTTTCGCAGTCCCTCCGGGATCGGTTTCGGACAGGGAGCTCTACCGGGTGGCGCCGTGCGCGATGTGCAGCCAGCCGAAATCCACCGGATAACCGAGGCCGTGCAGCATCTTGACCCGCTTCCACGAGGCCGAGCGGGCCGAGCCGGCGTCCTGTCCGGCCTCGATCTCCGCGGATTCCATCTCCTGAAGCTCCCGGGTCAACGCCTCGCGCAGCCCCGTCGCCTTCATGGCCCCGAGGGCCGCGGTGAAGGCCTGCTCGGTCACCCGCACCTGATCGCAGATTTGACGCACGCTCATCAGTCTTGAGCCCTTTGCACTGCTGTGGGAACGCTATTGCGCAGTCATCGGATCTTAGCATCCGCGGCAGCAACGTCAGATGTACGTCTTTGGTGCAGACAGGTTTAGTATCCAGCTTGGTAAAGCCGGCCTTCTGGGGCGCTCGCGGCCGGGATCGATACCGGTTCGGGGAAAGCAAGCGCGTCGGATCGAGGACCGAGGGCGGTTCCGGACGGGGCCGAGGCGTTCGGGAAAAGGCGATGCGGCCCAGGCGTCTAGCGCAGCGGCAGCCAGCCGAGGCGGCGCGTCACCCGGGACGGACGGCGCCAGCGCCGCTTGCGTCCGAACGTCCTGCGCGAGTCGAGGATGCCGGATCCGACCTCATCCTTCTGGATGATCCGGGGCTGCACCGCCGCACCGATGGCCACCAGAGCGGCCGATCCGACCAGCGCCATGATCGCGGCACCCCAGAAAAGACTCTCGAACATCTGGTCCTTCCCGCCGGTATTTCCTTTTATAGGCCTGAAGTCTGATCGAAATTGCGGCAGAAGCTAGACTGCGCAGATTATTTTGCACACTTATCAGTATCGCCGCGGGTGGCTTTGCGGTGTGCAACCCTTGCGGCGGGCCATTTCCGCTGCGGCGATCCCCGCGAGCCTGGCCAAGGCCGGAGCGCGCGGCAGCGCCCGATACCCCCGATCCCCACCCCAACGCCGCGCTCCACCCGCTTCGGCGACCGTGGTTGCAAATTTTACGAAGCGTTCATCCTGCGGGTGTCCACTTTACGCCACCAAGGCCAGGCAAGCCTTCGGTGGACCACGCCACCCGCGACGGGCCAGGGACCGGCCCACAGGACAGATCACACAACAGGGATCCGAGACCGATGCCGCGCAAGACCGACACGACACCGCAAGAGCCGATCATGGAGCTGTGGCGGATCCTGGCGCTGGCGCTGATCGTCGCCGCCGGGATGCTCTTCGTCCATCTGGTCGTCCCCGCCGAGGCCGAAGCCCTCGACAGACCCGCAAGCACCGCAGCGCTGCGCTGACGCACCCGTCCCAGTCGCCGTCTCTCTCGTTCGGCACGGCTGGACGGCGGACCGGCGGCCTCGTCGGCGGGGCGAAGGCCGTGGGCTCCGTCCGAGGCGGATCCGCGGCAGGCCCGGACGCGGCGGCCCAGGGCCGGACCTGGAGTATCATTTCGCAGGATGGCCGCCGGCTTCCGGATGGAGCCGGCGGGAGAAGCCGCGGCCCGTCGGGGCCCGGCTGGGTCGGCGCCGCCTACTGCATCGCCAGCGGCATCGCCTCGACGGCGACCTCGCCGATCCCGCGGGCGGCGAGGGAGGCGCGCAATGGGCCGGTCAGGCAGGTGCCGGCCGTAAAGGCGCCATGCACGGCCCCGTCATGGTCGGCATCCCGCCGGGCCGGGCCGATCAGCTGGATCACGCGCCGGGCGATGGCGGGCGCCGGATCGATCCAGGTCACCGGCCAGGGCGCCAGCGCTTCGAGGCGCGGCAGCAGCAGCGGGTAGTGGGTGCAGGCGAGGCAGACCACGTCGGTGCGCCGTCCGTCAGCCTCGGCGACGAAGCAGGGCGCGATCTCGGCCGCCAGGGCGGCATCGTCGATCGGTGCGCCGGCCAGTTCGGCCTCGGCGAAGCCCGCGAGGTTCGGCGAGCCGACCAGCGTCACCGCGCAGGATCCGGCATAGGTCGCGATCAGGTCGTGCGTGTAGGAGCGTGCCACCGTGCCGGGCGTGGCCAGCAGCGTGATGAGGCCCGAGCGGGTCGCCGCAGCGGCGGGCTTGATCGGCGGCACCACGCCGACGAACGGCGTCGCGAAGCGCTGGCGCAGGGCCGGCAGGACCAGGGTCGAGGCGGTGTTGCAGGCGATGACCACCAGGTCCGGCCGGTGCGTCGCGACGAGCTGCTCCATCACCGCGAGCACCCGGGCCACGAGCGTCGCCTCGCCGAGCCGCCCGTACGGGAAGGCGGCATCGTCGCCGGCATAGACGTAGCGACCGTCCGGCCGCGCGCGGCGCACCGCATCGAGGACCGTCAGGCCGCCCAGGCCGGAATCGAACACCAGGATGGTCGGCTCCGGTGACGGGCGGAACGCCGCGGGGGACAAGCTCGCCCCGGCCATCAGATCGATCCGCATGGAAATTCTGGACTCCGCACTCAGCGCCTCGAATCTCGGTGTCGAGGGTTAAAACCTCCTCACTGCGGCGCAAGAAAGACCCGCGATTTCAAGTTCTCCCCGTTAACCCCCGCGTCCCCGGCGGCGAATGAGGCGAACGACCCGGGCGCAGGCGGAATCACGAGCGGAGGTTGTCTGACCACCGCGGGGACATATCTTCTGCGACCAAGCTGAGCGTCGATGAGACGATCCCAGCAGAGACGCGAATAAGGGAAGATCCGCATGGCAGCCACGGCGGCACTCCGCTCCGGCGACACGCGCGCGCAACCGGCTGCGGCTTTCCCGCCCCCGGCCGTGACCGCCCGGCCGATCGACCGCGCCGCCTGGATCGCCGCATTCCGTTTCGTGCGCAGCGAGACCGAGCGCCGCGCCGCGCCGCTCTCGGCGGAGGACCAGCAGGTCCAGTCGATGGCCGATGCCAGCCCGACCAAGTGGCACCGGGCGCACGTGTCGTGGTTCTTCGAGCAGTTCCTGCTGCGGGAGCACCTGCCGGGCTACGCCATCTTCGACGAGCGCCTGCACTACCTGTTCAACTCGTACTACGTGGCGGCCGGCCCGCGACAGCCGCGCATCCAGCGGGGCATGATCACCCGGCCGACCATGGACGAGGTCACGGCCTATCGGGCGCATATCGACCGCGCGGTGGAGTCGCTGCTCGGCCAGGCCTCGGAAAGCGCCCTGGAGGCCGTGCTGCCGATCCTCGAGATCGGGCTGTACCACGAGCAGCAGCATCAGGAGCTTCTGCTCACCGACATTCTGCACGCCTTCGCGCAGAACCCCCTCGGGCCGGTCTACGATGCCGGCTGGCGCTTCCCGGCCGCCTCCGGGCAGACGGGTCAGGCCCCGCTCGCCCGCGGCATCGCCTGGATCGGGCATACCGGAGACGGGTTTTCGTTCGACAACGAATCGCCCCGCCACGAGGCGCTGATCCTGCCCGGCCGGATCGACAGGGCGCTGGTCACCAACCGCGAATGGCTCGCCTTCATGGCGGCGGGGGGCTACGCCAAGCCGGAATTATGGCTCTCCGACGGCTGGTACGCCGGCCAGGCCGAGGGCTGGGAGGCGCCGGGCTACTGGCGCCGGGACGGCGACGGCTGGGCGACCATGACGCTCGGCGGCGTGCGGCCGGTGGATCTCGACGCGCCGGTCACCCATCTCAGCTACTACGAAGCCGACGCCTATGCCCGGTGGGCCGGTCGCAGCCTGCCGACCGAGTTCGAGTGGGAGGTGGCGGCGCGGGACGGCGCCCTGCCGGACGCGTTCGGCCTCGTCTGGCAATGGACCCGCAGCGCCTACACCGCCTATCCGGGCTACCGGCCGTTGCCGGGGGCCCTGGGCGAATACAACGGCAAGTTCATGGTCAGCCAGTTCGTGCTGCGCGGCTCGTCGGTGGCGACGCCGGAGGGCCACGCCCGGCTGCCGTACCGCAACTTCTTCTATCCGCATCAGCGTTGGCAGTTCACCGGCCTGCGCCTCACCGACGCCGCCTAGGGCCGTTCCCGATCGCGAACGGCCTCAATCCTCGATTCGAAACGCTCGCCGACGCCGAACCGGTATCCCCGTCGGCCGCGAGCGCTCCAAGCGCCCCGGAGTCGCCCTTGACCGTCAAGCCCAGCTTCCCCGACGCGGCCCCGGTCGCCCTGGACACGCCCGAACTGGCCTTCCTGGCCGATGTGCGGGACGGCCTGTCCCGCCCGCAGAAGGCACTCGCGCCGAAGTACTTCTACGACACCGCCGGCTCGGACCTGTTCGAGGCGATCACGCGGTTGCCGGAATACTACCCGACCCGCACGGAGGTCGGGATCCTCGACCGCAGCGGCCCCGAGATGGCCGCGCTGCTGCCGGCCAAGGCCGCGCTCGTCGAGTTCGGCAGCGGCTCGACCATCAAGCTGCGCCGTCTGCTGCGCCACCTCGACAAGCTCGCGGCCTACGTGCCGGTGGACGTCTCGGCCGAGTTCCTGCGGGCGCAGGCGGACGTGCTGAGCAGCGACTTCCCGCATCTGCGGGTCGAGCCGGTGGCGGCCGACTTCACCCGCGACTTCGACCTGCCCGCGAGCCTCGCGGGCATGCCCCGGGCCGGCTTCTTCCCGGGCTCGACCATCGGCAACTTCGAGCCCGCCGAGGCCGAGGACCTGCTGCGGCGGTTCGGGCGCATCCTGGGGAAGGGCGCCCACATGATCGTGGGCGTCGACCTCGTGAAGGATACCGCGATCCTGGAGAACGCCTACGCGGATGCAGCAGGCGTAACGGCTGCGTTCAACCTCAACCTCCTGACCCGGATCAACCGGGAGCTCGCCGGCCGCTTCGATCTCGGCGCCTTCGCGCACCGGGCGGTGTTCAACCCGGGGCCCTCACGGATCGAGATGCATCTGGTCTCGCAGCGCGCGCAGGATGTCGGAATCGGCTCCGAGACCTTCGCGTTCGCGGCCGGCGAGACGATCCACACCGAGAGCAGCTACAAGTACACGGTCGAGACCTTCCGAGCCCTGGTGGAGCGGGCCGGCTGGACCTGGATCCAGGTCTGGACCGATCCGGAGGGGCTGTTCTCGGTCCACGCCCTCCGGCAGGATTGAACCCCGGCGCGTCAAGCCGGCACGTGGGGTGAAGGACGGCCGGATGCGTTTCAGCCCGCGCTGGTTCTACCTCGTGGCGCCGGGGCTCGGCGCCCTGGCCGGCCTGCTCTACGGATCGCTGTTCGCGGTCGGCCCGCTGCTGGGCTCGGCGATCCGGGGCGCGATCATCGGGGCGCCGATCCTGCTCTACGAGCGCGGGCTGCTGTGGCGGCAGATGCGGGAGCGCTTGCGCCAGCTGGCGACGCCGCTGTTCCTGCTTTCCACCGTGGCGCTCTACATCGCCCTGATCGTGGCCGGCAACGCGGTCGCCAGCACGGTGCTGAACCGCCTGTTCCGCTTCATGTACAGCGAGCGGAACGCGATGCTGATGACCGAATCCGGCCTGCTCTACGGGCTCGCGATCTCGGTCCTCGTGGTGTTCGTGTTCCGGGTGCGCGACCTGATCGGTCCCGGCGTCTTCGCCAACCTGCTGATCGGCCGCTACCACCGGCCGATCAGCGAGGAGCGCATCTTCCTGTTCCTCGATGTCACCGGCTCGACCCGCTTCGCCGACCGCCACGGCGACCGCGCGGCGCAGGCCTATCTGGGGCAGGTGTTCAACGCCCTGGCGCCGCCGGTCTCGCGCTTCCGGGGCTCGATCGACGATTACATCGGCGACATGGCCCTAATCACCTGGACGATCGAGCGGGGCACGCGCGACGCGGCCTGCCTGCGCTGCGTCTTCGCCTTCGCCGAGCAGCTCGCCGCCGAGGCCGACGCCTGGACGAAGCGGTTCGGGCAGGTCCCGGAATTCCGCGCCGCCCTGCATTGCGGCTCGGTGGTCACCGCAGAGATCGGGCTGGAGCGCCACAAGATCGCGTATTTCGGCGACGTCGTGAACACCACAGCCCGGCTGGAGAGCCTGTCCAAGAGCCTCGGCGTGCACGTGCTGGTCTCGGCCGACCTGCTCGACCGGATCGGCCCGCTGCCGCCCGACCTCGTGGCGGAGGATCTCGGCACGCACGCCCTGCGCGGCCGAGAACAGCCGCTGGCCGTGGCGGCGATCCGGAAGCCGGCTTAAGGCATCGTCAGGACCGTCGGCTGCCGGCTCAGATACTCTGCGCGCCGCGCTCGCGCATCGTCGACTTCCGAAAGCCGGCAGCCACCTCTCGGGGCGATGCTCTAGGCGCCCAGGACCTTCAGCACTTCCTGGGCCGCGCGCTCACCGTCGAGGGTGGCGCCGCCGACCGTCATGGCGCCGCCGCCGGCGAGCGCTTCGCCGGCGAAGAACACCCGCCCGCCGACCGGATCGCGCAAGCGCTCGCGAGCCTCCGCGTGTCCGGGCTCGACGATGGAATACGAGCCGCGGGCGTGCGGGTCGGTCCACCACCCGGCGAGGCGGCCGGCCAGGACGGCGCCCTGCGCCTTCGCGCCCAGGATCGCGCCGAGGCGCTCGGTGGCCAGGGCGATCGCGGCCGGTTCGCCCGCGCGGCACAGGTCCCGGGCGAGGTCGCCGCCGAGATTGGCCACCGCGATGGCGCGGCCGAACGGGCCCATCTCGAAATACACCGTTGGGCCGCCGGTGATCACCGACACCGCGTCGCCCAGAGCCGCCGGATCGACCTTCGCAGGGTCGAGCCGCAGGCCGATCTTGGTGTAGGCGCCCATGTGCAGACCATCCAGGGCCGCCGCAGTGCCATCGGGCAGGCCCGGGGTGAACCGGATCGCCCCTTCTTTCAGCACGCCGACCGGCACCGTCACGATTGCCGCCGCCACCGCGAGCGTGCCGCAGGCCGTGTCGATCCGGACGGTCTTGCCGGACCAGTCGATCGCCCGCACCGGACAGCTCAGCCGGACCGGGAGGTCGGCGAAGCGCCGCGCCACGAGGTCGCCGTAGCCATCGACCCAGAGGTCGGTCCCGGACCACAAGCGATCGTAATCCACCGCCGAGACCCGCTCGGGATCCTCGCCGAGCGAGAGCCGGCTCAGGCCGGCCGCCGCACCCTCGGCGTTCGGGCCCCCAGCGTGGGCGGCCTCGGCCAGCGAGGTGTCACCCCCCTTGGGGGCCAGCAGCGCGTCGAGCCCGGAGAAGCCCGCACGGCGGCTCGCATTCTCCGCGTCGGTCGCCGGCCGGCCGTCGATCATGAGCGTCCGGGCCCAGCCGCTCTCCTGCGCGAAACGCACGCCCGATGCCCGGGCCACGGGGGCCCAGGGGTTGCGCTCGGCCCAGTGGATGTACTCGGCGCCGGCATCGAAGCGGCAATCGGGTCCGAGCGACCGATCGGTGAAAGCCCGGCCGCCGATCCGGTCCCGGGCCTCGACCAGCACCACGTCCTGCCCGGCCGCGCGCAGTGCCGACGCCGCCGCCAGGCCGGCCGCCCCGGCGCCGACGACCGCCACGGAGCCGCCCCGCGTCGCGGCGCGCACGGACGGGGCCGCCAGCACGGCAGCCGCCAAAATCGTTCGTCGGGTCGGACTCATGGCGTCACCGCTGGGGGGCCATTCTGAACCGGATCAGTCCGGCTTCATCCCGGATACCTGTACCGAGATCGCGGACCGGCAAGCGCGGCAGGGCCGCGGCATCTTCCCGAAGGAGGCGAGCCTGCGGCCGGCAAAGGGTGATGCCGTCTGGACGTCCCCGAGCATCATCGCGGAAACGGAGATGCCGCCTTAAATGCCACCGACGCCGCGAGGCCAGGACCGCACGCAGGGCGTCGATCCTGTTGCCCGATCCGAGGCTCTAATGCGCGGCCGGGTTGGCGGACCGCTTCTCCATCATGGTCTTGACCTGCATCAGCTGGTCCCAGACCTGACCGGGCGAGGTGCCGAAGAAGTCGAAGCCGGCATTCACGCCGAGAAAGATCCCGACGCAGATCAGTGGCACCAACACCCAGGCCAGCACCTCCTCGCCGCGGCGACGCCGCTGGCGGCGCCGGCGCCGCTCCTCGCGCCGGGTCAGCTTCGGGGCAGGCGCAGGATGCGTGACGGGGGATAGAGGCCCCTCGTGCAGATCTTCGGTCATCAAGCGCCTCCTCGCCGCGGCGCGTTCGCGTCGCGGCGGTCATAGACCGGCAGGCCGTGGTCCGGAAGCCTGCCGGCCGGCGTGAGGGCTCTTATGCGCGGACCAGTGGCACCTTCGGCACGGTCCGGACGCCGCCGCCCGAGCCGCCGCTGCCACCACCGCCGCCCTTGTCGTCCTTCGGGGTCTTCTTGCGCGTGGCCGCGCGGGGCTTGGCCCGCTTGTGCCGCTTGGCCGCGTTGGTGACGTCCGCCTCCGGCTTCGGCGTGACCGGACCGGCCGGGAAGTCGAAGCCGAGGCTGTCCTTGGCGCCGGCCTTGGCCTCCTCGTCCTCCGGCTTGCGCACCACCACCCGGACGGCGCCGCCGTCCTTGAGCTTGCCGAACAGCACCTCGTCGGCCAGCGGCGTCTTGATGGTCGCCTGGATCAGACGCGCCATCGGGCGGGCGCCCATGGCGTCGTCGTAACCGTGCTCCACCAGCCACGCCCGCGCCTCGTCGGACAGCTCGATCGTCACGTTGCGGTCGGCGAGCTGCGCCTCGAGCTGGAGGACGAACTTGTCCACGACCTTGGCCACGACCTCCTTCGGCAGGTGGCCGAACGAGATGATCGCGTCGAGGCGGTTGCGGAATTCCGGCGCGAACAGCTTGTTGATCGCCTCCACGTCGTCACCCGTGCGCTTCGTCTGGGTGAAGCCGTAGGCCGACTTCGCCAGGTCCGAGGCGCCGGCATTGGTCGTCATGATGATGATGACGTTGCGGAAATCGACCTGCTTGCCGTTGTGGTCGGTCAGCTTGCCGTGGTCCATCACCTGCAACAGGATGTTGAACAGGTCCGGGTGGGCCTTCTCGATCTCGTCGAGCAGCAGCACGCAATGCGGGTGCTGGTCGATCCCGTCGGTGAGCAGGCCGCCCTGGTCGAAGCCGACATAGCCGGGGGGCGCGCCGATCAGGCGGCTGACCGTGTGGCGCTCCATGTATTCCGACATGTCGAACCGCAGCATCTCGACGCCGAGCGAGGAAGCGAGCTGCTTGGCGGCCTCGGTCTTGCCGACGCCGGTCGGACCCGCGAACAGGTACGAGCCGATCGGCTTGTCCGGATCGCGCAGGCCCGCCCGGGCGAGCTTGATCGCCGAGGTCAGCGCCTCGATCGCGTTCGGCTGGCCGTAGACCACCCGCTTCAGGTTCTCGGTGAGGTGCTGCAGCACCACCGCGTCGTCCTTCGAGACGGTCTTTGGCGGGATGCGGGCCATCGTGGCGATGGTCGCCTCGATCTCCTTGATGCCGATGGTGCGCTTGCGACGCGCCTCCGGCACCAGCATCTGCGACGCGCCGGTCTCGTCGATCACGTCGATCGCCTTATCGGGCAGCTTGCGGTCGTTGATGTAGCGGGCCGACAGCTCGACCGCCGCCTTCACGGCCTCGGTCGTGTACTTGAGCTTGTGGAACTCCTCGAAGTACGGGCGCAGGCCCTTCACGATCTCGATCGTGTCCGGGATCGACGGCTCGTTGACGTCGATCTTCTGGAACCGGCGCACCAGGGCGCGGTCCTTCTCGAAGTACTGGCGGTACTCCTTGTAGGTGGTCGAGCCGATGCAGCGCAGCGTGCCCGAGGCGAGCGCCGGCTTGAGCAGGTTCGACGCGTCCATGGCGCCGCCCGAGGTCGCACCGGCACCGATCACCGTGTGGATCTCGTCGATGAACATGATCGCGTTCGGGTGCGCCTCGATCTCCTTCATCACCTGCTTGAGGCGCTCCTCGAAGTCGCCCCGGTAGCGGGTGCCGGCCAGCAGCGTGCCCATGTCGAGGGAGAACACGGTCGCGTCGGCCAGGACCTCCGGCACCTCGTGCTGGATGATCTTGCGGGCCAGGCCTTCGGCGATCGCGGTCTTGCCGACGCCGGGGTCGCCCACCAGCAGCGGGTTGTTCTTCTGCCGGCGGCAGAGCACCTGGATCGTGCGCTCGACCTCGGAGTGGCGGCCGATCAGCGGGTCGATCTTGCCGTCCCGGGCCTTCTTGTTGAGGTTCACGCAGTAGGCGTCGAGGGCGTCGCCCTTCTTCTTCGCGCCGCCGCGGGGATCGCCCTCGTCGCTCGGGCGCTCGGGGGCGCCTTCCTCTTCCGCGCCGCGCACGGGCTTGGCCTCGGACGCGCCGGGGCGCTTGGCGATGCCGTGGCTGATGTAGTTGACCGCGTCGTAGCGGGTCATGTCCTGCTCCTGCAGGAAGTAGGCGGCGTGGCTCTCGCGCTCGGCGAAGATCGCCACCAGCACGTTGGCCCCGGTCACCTCCTCACGGCCCGAGGACTGGACGTGGATCACCGCCCGCTGGATCACCCGCTGGAACCCGGCGGTGGGCTTGGCGTCTTGGCGCCCGTCCCCGGTCAGGTTCGAGAGCTCGGTGTCCACGTAATCGACCAGGCTGCGCTTCAGCGTGTCGATCTCGACGTTGCAGGCGCGCATGACCGCGGCCGCGTCCTGGTCGTCGACAAGGGCGAGCAGGAGATGCTCCAGCGTCGCGTATTCGTGCCGTCGCTCGCCGGCGAGCGCCAGGGCTCGGTGGAGGGCTTGTTCTAGGCTGCGTGAGAAGCTTGGCAAAGCTGGCCTCTGTGTGGGTGCCTACCGCGAACGGCGCCTATTTCTTTTCCATAACGCACTGGAGAGGATGTTGGTGTTTGCGCGCGAAGTCCATGACCTGCGTCACCTTGGTCTCCGCCACCTCGTAGGTGAAGACCCCACACTCGCCGACCCCGTTCTGATGCACGTGCATCATGATGTGGTAGGCGTCCTCGTGACTCTTGTTGAAGAAGCGTTCGACGACCAGCACGACGAATTCCATCGGCGTATAATCGTCGTTCAGAAGGAGTACCCGGTACAGGCTTGGCTTCTTAGTCTTCGGCTTGGTGCGGGTGATGATCGCGGTGTTGGACCGGTCGTCGCCGCCCGGGGCGCGCGAACCGGAGGCCGTGATCGCCAAACGCGCCGGCCCGTGAAGCGTCGTCGATATCGCGGTGCCCTGAAGGGGGACCTGTGTCATGTGCGTCGAACCGATCCCTCGATTGGAGCGGGCGTCGCCGGCCCCCAATACCGATCCCGTCATGACCCTGCCGGGAGCGGCGTCCGGGTCGGCGGACATTAATCTACAGACCGTGAAGCGACTTCGCCAGACGCCTGCGCGCACTTGTCCGCCCCGCAAAGCTTGCGCCCGGCGCGACGCCTGCGACCCGCTCATGCCGACCTGTCGAGGTCGGCACGCGGAACGCGCCCGGCAGGCGGGGCCAGGGTCGGCGCGCAGCGCCCGGATCGAACCGCGCGAAACCCGATTCCCGACCGGGGAATGTCGTGAGACGCGGGGAGGGCGGGGGATCGTTGCATGGCCGGCCTCCTCGGCGCCGCCGGGCCGGCTCGCCGCGCGCCGACACCGATGACGAAACCGGATCTCACCCAAGAGTGTGGGTCGCATACGCCATCGTCAAGACATGGCCGGACCGGCGCGATTCGGAACGCGAGTGGTTCGCATTAACGGGCCTGTAACTGCACCCGCCTAATTCTCAACCGATGCAGCGGGGCCACGCGATCAACGCAGGCCAGCACCAGAGATACGACCGGCGCATGCCGGTCTCGCGAGGCAATCAGGCGTGATGCGTAGCGTTGTAGGCCGCCCCCGGACGATCCCCGCGCTGCCGGCCGCCTTGGCCGCCGCCGCGGTCCTGACCGCCCTGGCCGCCCCGGCCGAAGCCCGCCGCGGGCGGCACCATCACCATGCGTCAGGGGGCGGCTACAACCCGCCCTACGCCGCCATGGTGGTGGACGTGAAGAGCGGGAAGACTCTGCACGCGGTCAACGAGGACGCGCTGCGCCATCCGGCCTCGATCACCAAGGTCATGACGCTCTACATGCTGTTCGAGCAGATGGAGCGCGGCAAGTTCGCCCTCGATTCCGAGCTGACCATGTCGGCCCACGCTGCCGCCCAGGCGCCCTCGAAGCTCGGCCTGCGCCCGGGCCAGACCATCACGGTCGAGGACGCGATCAAGGCGATCGTCACCAAGTCGGCCAACGACGTGGCCTGCGCGATCGGCGAGAACATCGCCGGCTCCGAGGAGCGCTTCGCCCAGATGATGACCGCCAAGGCGCACGCGCTCGGCATGAGCCGGACCCGCTACGCCAACGCCTCCGGCCTGCCGGACCCCGACCAGCTCACCACCGCCCGGGACCTCACCGTCCTGGCCCGCGCCATCCAGGATCGGTTCCCGCACTATTACCGCTACTTCCAGACCCGCGCCTTCGCGTTCCGCGGCCGGGTGATCGGCAACCACAACCACCTGCTCGGCAACGTCCAGGGCGTGGACGGCATCAAGACCGGCTACACCCGCGACTCCGGCTTCAACCTGATGACCGCGGCCAAGTCCGAGGGCCGCCAGATCGTGGCGATCGTGCTCGGCGGCAAGTCGGGCGGCAGCCGCGACCGGATCATGGCCGACCTCGTCCGCGCCAACCTGCCCCGGGCCTATGCCGGCGTCCGCCAGTCGGCGCCGGTCACCGAGATGGCCGAGCGGGCCCGCCCGGCCGTGGTGGCGGACGCCGTCTCGCGCACCCGCACCCAGGTCGCCTCGGCCGACGACGAGGATGTCGAGACCACCGGCACCACCGGCGAGCCCCTGGACATCATGCCCTCGCGCTCGACCACGACGCCGGGCGGCACCTGGAAGCCCGGTCCGCAGGGCGTGTCGCAGGCCCTCCCGAAAGCCGCGCAGGCCTATGCCGGCGCGAGCGGCGCCCAGGCACCGTTCCCGGGCGCGTCCAAGACCGCGGCCCGGATGGCCTCCGCGGAACGCGACGAGCCGCCCAAGGCCGTCGCCGGGACCCGCGTCGTCCCCACCGCCTGGGTGATCCAGCTCGGCGCCATGGACGACGAGTCCAAGGCCCGCACGATGCTCTCCGAGGCCCGCGCCAAGGCCGGCGGCAGCCTGTCCAAGGCGGCGCCCTACACGGTCAAGGTCGAGCATGGCGGGACCACGCTGTACCGCGCCCGCTTCTCCGGCTTCGCCGAGCAGGATTCCGCGCAGGATGCGTGCTCGGCCCTGAAGCGCAGCGGCTTCAGCTGCTTCGCGACCCGCAGCTGAACGACCCTGAGCATCATCCCGAAAGGTGGATTCCGGCTTTCGGACCAAGATGATGCGGAGACAGAGGCCTCGAGCGTCGTCCCGGCCCTGATTTCCGGGACGACGCTCTAGACGATCGACGGCGCGCCCCTCCGGCGCGCCGGCACGGCGGAGCCGCGGCTGTGTTTGCCCGCGGCTGCGAACCAGTCAGCATCTGACAACGCGCGTGGAGTTCAGCGATGTCGGTTCAAAAGCCTGTCCCGGGCCGCGTTGACCCGCGCCGCCCTGTCGGCACTTCCGCCCTGGTCGGGGTGGGTGAGCTTCATCAGAGACCTGTGGGCCGTCCGGACCTGCTCAGCGGTCGCCCCGCGCTGAAGCCCCAGGATCTGGTGCGCCTCCTCCTGCGTCATCGACCCTGGATACGCCGGGCGTCCCGGCCGCGGGTCTCGATCGCGCTCAGCGTCTACACGCCAGCCGGGCGCCCGGCGGTCGAGATACGGCTCTAGCAGCGCCGCGCCCTCGGGATCGCGTGCGCGGCAGACCTGCAGCAGCGCGATCAGGATTTCGGCCGGCAGGGCGTCGAGCCGGGCCCCGGCACCGGGCCCGGCGATCACCCGGCCGTCGCGGATGGAGCCGTCCGGACGCAGGCGGACATCGAGCAGGGACGTGCGGTGCCGGAGCCCGGGGCCGAACCGGGACGTGACGAGGCGGGCGAGGCGCTCGGTCATGGCGGCCTGCCCCTCGATCATCCAGATGCCGCTGAGGCCGAGCAGGGCCGCCAGGATGAGGTTCCCGTGCAGGAGCAGGAACCCGGCCGCCGCGAGCGCGAAGGCGCCGCCGAGCTTCTGCGGCTGGACCGCGCCGGTCACCGCGCCGACGCCCTTGCCGAAGGCACGCCCGAGCCGGCGGCCGAGGCCGTCCCCGTTCTTCGAGAGCCACCAGAGCGTGGCGCAGGCCAGTAGGACCGCAAACAGCACCATCGCGAACCGCCGCCGTTATCGCCGCGCGCCGAATTCGGCGCCGACGCGGCCACCGATCCGCACCGTGGTGCCGTCACCCAGATCGTAGAACCCGCGCGGGGCCGTCGTCGGGGCGTGGGCCGGAACGTCGCAGCCGGGCGGCGGCGGCAGGCGGACACCCTCCGGCAGGTCCTCCGGACAGAGGCGGGACCGCACCCGCGTCTCGGCAGCCTGCGCGATGCCGGCGGAGACCAGGACGAGCAGCACGAGGCCGGGCAGCCGCCTCACCGGCGGTTCTCCGCGACATCCGCGGTGGTGATGCGGACCTCCCGGATCCGGCCGCCGCGCACGACCTTCAGGTTGATGGCCGCGCCGAGGCCGGCCTCCTCGATCGCCGCGGTGAGGTCGGCCAGCCGGCGGATCGGCCGGTCCTCGGCCGCCACGATCACGTCGCCGAGATCGCCGGATTGCGGGTCGACGCCGCGCAGGCCGGCCTGGGACGCGGGCGACCCGGGCAGGACCCGCAGCACCACCACGCCGTCGATCCCCAGCCGGGCGGCGGCGGCCTCCTGGGCGGCGATGATGCCGATGCCGGGGTTGCGCACCCGCCCCACCCGGATCAGCTCAGGGACCACGCGGTTGACCACGTCCACCGGGATCGCGAAGCCGATGCCGGCGCTGGCCCCGGAGGGCGAGACGATGGCGGTGTTGACCCCGATCAGCCGGCCGGCGGAATCGAGCAGGGGGCCGCCGGAATTGCCGGGGTTGATCGCCGCGTCGGTCTGGATGACGCCGGATAGCTCACGCCCGGCGCTGGTCGGCATCCGCCGGCGCACGGCGCTGATCACGCCGGTGGTCAGGGTGTGGTCGAGGCCGAACGGGTTGCCGATCGCGAAGGTCGACTGGCCGACCTTCAGGTCCGCCGAGGTCCCGATCGCCAGGGGCGGCGGCATCTTGGCCACCCGCCCGAGCCGCAGGACCGCGAGGTCGTAGGACGGCGCCAGCCCCACCAGGGTCGCGGAGACCACCTCTCCGTCGCTCATCCGCACCGAAACCGAGCCGCCGGATTGCGCCGCGTTCTGCACGACATGCGTGTTGGTGACGACGTGGCCGGCCCCGTCCCAGACGAAGCCGGTGCCGGTCTGCGTGCCGCCCTGCTCGCCACCCTCGTCGTCCGCGTCGAGCAGGTCGCGCCCGGTCGCGGCGCTCCGCGCGAAGACGTGAACGACCGAGGGGCTCGCCCGCTCGAACAGCGCGATCGTGGCGGATTCGGACTGGGCCAGATCGCCGCGTGCGGTCACCGCCCGCGGCGTCTCGGCCGCGTAGAGCAGCGCCTGCACGTAGGGTTGGGCGACGTAGAGCGCCAGCAGGATTAGGACCGCGGCGAGCACGATGCGCACGGTACGATCCGGCACGGGGGCGGTCTCCAGGTCAGGACGAGGCAGCGAAGGGGCGGCGGCGGGGCAGCGGCGCAGCACGCGCGGGGAAAGCCTTAAGTGCGCGTTCAGGATCGGGGCGTCAACACAGGGGAAGCACGGTCTCCGCTGGGGCCCTGACGTGTTCTGGCGCACCTCGGAGACTGGCGCGCATTGGCTAACGGAATGGTCATCAATCGGTGGCCACAATTCTCGCAAGTTCACGGCGGATCAGGCATGGCCGGTTTGGGCATGGAACAAGGCACCGCACCTTATCCTACGTAGTAGGACTAGATACTGGTGCCTGAAATGCCCAAATTGATCGCAAAGCTGCCGCAGAGATGCTTGCATTGACGCTCAGCCTCTCGGATCCCGCGGCACACCGGTTCGACCGGGCGGCGGGGATCTGAACGGTCCAAAACGGTTCGGAAGGACAAGTCATCATGGAAACCGAAGCTCTCGAACGCCCGGCCGATCTCACGATCTGGCGCACGGCCCCGGCGAGCGCCCCGCTGGCCCAGCCCGAGCGGTACGGCACCCTGCGCGAGGCGATCGCCGCCGCCGCGGGCGCCCTGACCGATCCGGCCAAGCAGCCCTGGATCATCACCGAGGAGGGCGAGATCCTCTCCCCGAACTGGATCCGCACCTATCTGAACTGACCGGTTCCAGCGGATCCAAAGTGGCTTTGCGCGAAGAGGATCGACCTGCTGGGGTCCTCGCAGCGCAGAGCCCCGCCGATCGATCGGCGGGGCCGTGACGAATTGCCGACCGGTCGTGCCGTGCCCGCCGGATGACGGCGAGGCGGTCGATCGATCCTGCCAAGGTCACGTCGCCCGTGCGCCAGCTCCGTTCGTATGCTGGACGAACGGAGCCTGAAGCTGCACTTCAGGCCAGCCTCTTCTCAAGAGTGCGAGCCGCGTCCGCGACCGCCGTTGCTTTCGACACCCTGCGGTTCGTCCGCACGCTCCGCGGCAAGGCCAAAATGTCCTCGGAGCAGGCCGAAGGTCTGGCCGACGCCATCGCCGAGGCGATCCAGAACGATCTGGCGACCAAGACCGACATCGCCGCGGTCCGGACGGATATCGAGGCGCTGCGGCTCTCGACCAAGTCCGAGATCGAGGCGCTGCAGCTCGCCAACAAGGCCGACCTCGCCGAGACGAAGGCCGAGATCGTCACATGGATGCTCGGCGCGATCGGGTTCCGGGCGCTCGTGATCGTCGGCGGCAGCGTGGCCCTGGCACGGGGCCTGCACTGAGCGAACCTGGGCGCGGCTCAGGAACAGCGGGGATATCGGGGATCGCAATCGGTACCCCGCCGGCTCACTCCGCGGCGTCCGAGTGGCGGAAGCCCTCGACCCCGACCTGCTCCGGGTTGATCGCGTGCAGCGCCCGGCGCGCCGCCTCCAACGGGTGCTCGGCCTCGATCCGCACCGACGTCAGATCCGGGCTCTTGTAGACGGTGACGATGGTGTCCATCACCTCGGTCAGCGTTGTGCGCTTGTCCTCGGGGGCGGCGATCAGCAGTTGCAATCCCCAGGCGCGGTAGAGATCGACCAGCGCCTGGCTGTTGCGCACGTCGAGCTTGGAGAACGCCTCGTCGAGGAGACAGAGGCCCAGGCCCGGATTCTCGTCGCCGGGCCGGTCGCCCGGATAGTAGGCGCTCGCCAGCGAAGCCGCGATCGCCACGTAGAACGGCGCCTGCGCCTCGCCGCCGGACCCGCGCAGCGCCCGCGCCGACATCGTCGTGCGGTTGCCGGCCGCGTCCTTCATGCCGATCTCGTACACGAAGTAGTTGCGGTAATCGGCGAGCCGGGCCGCATCCTCCTGGCCGGCGATCAGCGCGGTGATCTCTTCCAGCGCCGCCGCCATCGGCCCCTCGGTTTCGCCGGCCAGCAGCGCCTGCGCGGCCTCGGGGGAGCGGGCGGTCTCGGTGGCCAGGGCGTGGACGGCGGCGTAGCGCCGGTCCACCGCCGCCTCGAACGCGTAGGTCTGGCCGGTGAAGCTGCGCGCCGAGAGCCGCTCGTTCAGGGCGGCGAGCCGGGCATGGACCCGCTCGAACCGGTCGGCCAGGCGGGTGAGAAGATCCTCGGTCATGAGCCGGCGCATCTCGACCTCGGCCCGCTCGGCCTGGGCGCGGTAGCGGCGCAGCTCGTGGCCCTCGACGGCCTCGTATTCCTTGGAGACCCAGGCGTAGCCGTCGATCGCCGGGGCGTCGCCGGCGTTCAGCGGATTCTCGACCCGCCAGGCCGAGCAGGCCTCGGTCAGCTCGCGCTCGGCGACGCGCCCGTGCGAGCGGGCCGCCTCGGCGGCCTCCGGGCGAGCCCGCGCTCTGTGGCGGCCCGTGTGCCCGCGGCCTTGGCGTCGAGGCCCGCGAGCGCACCCGCGCCTGCGCGATCACGCCGATGCCGAACGTCTCGGGGCGGGCGAGGCGCACCCGCGCCGCGTCGCCGCCCATCGCCTGCCGCAGGGCTGAGCGCCGGGCCGCCAGCGCCGCGCGGGCGGCCTCGCGCACGGTCCCGAGGCGCCCCGCAGCGCCGCCTCGTCGGCGAGCAGGCGGTCGAGCTTCGGTTCCAGATCGTCGGACAATTCCCGCAGGTAGCCGATCCGCTCGGTGGTCAGCGCGGCGATCTCGGCGGTGAGGCCGGCATTGTCGCGCTTCTCGATGCCCTCGCGCTCGGTCTGGAGCGTGCGCCGCCGCCCCTCCAGCCCGTCCAGCTCGCTCCGCAGGGTATCGACGTCGTCGAGGCCGCGCGCGATGCGGGCCCGGACCGCCGCGGCGGTGCGGGCGGCCTCGCGCAGGACAGCCGCCTCGCCGCGCAGCCGCCGGGCCTCCGCAACCGCGGCCTCGTGCGCCCTGCGGCTGTCCACCGTGGGCCCGCGATGGCCGCGGGTCATCAGCAGATCGACGCTGCGGGTCACCGAATAGGCCATGCCGGCCGTGGTCCGGCCGCTCGGCGCAACGGCGCGGGACAGGCGGGCGAGCTCGGCATCGTCCTTTGCCAGGTCGTAGCCCCCGAGCCGCACCCCCAAAAACGCCTCCGCGTGCGGGTCGCTGGTCTCGATCACGGTGAGCGGGCCGTCATCGTAGCGGCGCGCCCGCTGCTTCGCGGTGTCGGTGGTCTTGACCAGGATGCAGCGGTGGAACCGGTCGCGGCCCGATTGCAGGACGCCCAGCGCCTCGCTCAGCCGGTCGGGCGCCACCACCAGGGCCTCGCGGGCGCGCCCGAGCAGGCCCTCCAGCGCGGGCCCCCAGGTCGGGTCGACGATCTCGGCCAGCTCGCAGATCGGCAGCGCGTCGATGTCGCGCCGGGCCAACTCCCCGGAACGCGACCGTATCGGAGGACAGGCGCGCCGCCGGGCCGGCGCCGGTGCGCGGCGCGGTGCGCTCGGCCCGCGCTCTCCTGCGCGCGGGCCTTCAGGGCGGCATCCTCGGCCGCCCGCTCCAGGGGCCTCGTCGAATTCCGGCAGGCGCCGCAGCCCGTCGATCAGGTCCGCCAGGGGCCCGTCCGGGCGCAGGATCTCGTCGGGCGAGGATTCCCGGCGCAGGCCGGCCCGGGCGCAGGATTCCGCGAGGCGGGCCGCCGGCGGGCAGGCCTGTCGCAGGATCGGGGCGACCGGCTGAAGCTTGCCCATCTGGCCGACCAGGCCGACGAGGTCGGCGATCCGGGCGGAGAGGTCCTTCCGGTCCCGCTCCAGCATCGACAGGCCCAGCGTCGAGGCGGCGAGCCGGCCCTCCGCGGCGCTGCCGGCGAGCAGGGCCTTCTTCTCGGCGATCTCGCCGTCGATCTCCCGGACGTGGCCGCGGCTCGCCGCGACCCGCTCCCGGGCGATCCGCAACGTGTCGGCACCCTCGCGCAGGCGCAGGCGGACCGCGACGAGGTCGAGGCTGCGGCGGCGCAGCTCGGCGCAGGCCGCCGCGAACTCGTGGGTGGCAGCGGCCAGCACCGCCTCGCCCCAGGCCTCGTAGCGGTCGCGCAGGCGCCGCAGCCGGGCGAGACGGCTCTCCAGTTCGCCGATCGTCTCGAGCAGGCGGCGCCAGTTGGCGATGGAGAGCCGCACCCGCTCGACGTCCAGGGGCTCCGGGTCGAGCACGAAGGCGCGCACGAAGGCGCTGGTGTCGAAGATCGGCTTGAACGCCACGGCGTTGGAGAAGCTGCGCAGGAAGTGCCGCGGCTCGGGGGAGGGCGCGCCCTCGCGCAGGGTCGCCAGGATGTCGGCGGTGAAGCGCTCGCCGGAGGTCCGGTACTCGGTGAAGCTCGCCGCCCGGGCGCGCAGATCCGCGGCGATCTCGCTCCACGGCGCCGTGAAGCTGCCGCCCGGTGCGGTGCGGGTATAGTCGGCGACCTCGAACCGGTGCCCGACCGCGATGAAGCGGGACAGCACGGTCTCACGCGGCTCCACCGCCCGGGCCGCCAGCGCCAGCCCGACCGTGACGGTGCGGCCCGAGGCGGGGTTCTCGAACACCAGGGCCAGCACGGTCTCGCAGGATTCCCGCGTCGGCCGTCCGCCCTCCGCCGGATCGCTGATCCAGCCCAGGCAATAGTCGCGCACCGTGCGGGCGCTGCGTCCGGAGGCCGAGGCGTTCAGCGCAAGCCGGCTGGCGTTGTTGCCGGCGAGCACCGTGCCGACCGCGTCGAAGATCGTGGACTTGCCGGCCCCCGTCGGCCCGACCAGGGCGGCGGCGCCCCGGAGGCGGATCTGCTCGCGCCGGATCAGGTACCAGTTCGAGATGGCGATGTCGGTGAGGACGTACACGATGTCGGGAGGCCGGGCCGCTGTCGGAAGGATGTGCGGACCAGTTGGCCGGGTTCGGCCGCGCATGCAAGCTTCGGCGTTCCCGGCGCCGAGCTGTCACCTCAACCGGGATTCGCAACTTGTCAGACAATTTTGCGCCTGTATCGTCCCGCCGGAGGGATCCATGAAAACCATGCGCACCAGTCTAAAGTTTACCTTGAGCGGCCTCTTCGCCCTGCTCCTCCTGGCCGCCACGCTTCAGGGCGGGTTCGCGATCCATCGGATGATCGCACTCGACCGCCAGCTCGCGACGCTGCTCGATCACGCGGTCCTGTCGATGAACGAGGCGCAGGCCATCGAGGCGCTGGTGATCCGGTCGCGGCTCACGCAGGTCCGCTTCGTCACCGCGATGGCCGAGACCGAGCGGCAGCTCACCGTCAAGGAGGTCGAGGGGCTGACCCGGGAGCGGAACGCCAAGGTCGAGGCCTATCGGACGCTGATCGCCTCGCCCGACGAGAAGGCCCGGTTCGACGACCTGCTCGCCAAGCTCAAGGTGCAGCACTACGACTGGGAGCGCCTGCGCGGCTTCACGCTCGAGCAGCGCGACCCGGCGATGTCGTATTTCCGCGGAGCGATGAACGGCCATTACGTCGCCGCCGCCGGAGCCGCGCACGCGCTGGCCGAGATGAACATCCAGGCCGGCGACGCGGCCGGGCGCAGCGCCCGCGGGAGCCAGGCCGAGGCGGTCCGCTCGACCGTGATCATGCTGGGCGTCACGCTGCTGATCGCCCTGGGGGCGACGCTCTACAGCTTCGTCGGCGTCTCGCGCCCGATCACCGTCATGACCCAGGCCATGCGCCGGCTGGCGGACGGCGACGTGCAGGCGGAGATCCCCTACGCGGCCCGCCGGGACGAGATCGGCGCCATGTCGGCCACCGTGGCGGTGTTCCGGCGGAACCTGCTGCATACCCGCACCCTCGAGGGCGAGGCGGCACGAGCCCGCGCCGAGTCCGAGACCCAGCGCCGGGAGGCGACGCGGACGCTGGCCGACCGGTTCGAGGGCGCCGTCGGCGGCATCCTCGGCTCGGTGACCGCGGCGGCGACTCGGTTGCAGGCCACCGCCCAGGGCCTGAACGCGACCGCGTCGCAGACCGCCGGCCGGTCGACCGGCGCGGCGGCGGCGGCCGAGCAGGCCTCCACCAACGTGACCACGGTGGCGGTGGCGGCCGAGCAACTGGGCTCGACGGTGGACGAGATCGGGCGCCAGGTCGGCGCCTCGGCCGATCTGGCCCAGGCCGCCGTCCACGAGGCGGCCGCGACCGCGCAGCTGGTCCAGGCCCTGAGCACGGGGGCGCAGCGGGTCGGGGAAGTCGTGACGCTGATCTCCTCGATCGCCGACCAGACCAACCTGCTGGCCCTGAACGCCACCATCGAGGCCGCGCGGGCCGGGGAGGCGGGGCGCGGCTTCGCGGTCGTCGCCACCGAGGTGAAGGCGCTCGCGGCCCAGACCGCCCGGGCCACCGCCGAGATCGCGGCGCAGATCGGCCGGATCCAGGGCTCGACCGGCGAGGCGGTGCGGGCGATCGACGGCATCGCGGCCCGCATCCGCGACATCAGCGGGATGGCAACCGCGATCGCCGCCGCCGTGGAGGAGCAGGGCGCCGCGACCCAGGAGATCGTCCGCAACGTCACCCAGGCCGCCACCGGAACCGAGGCGGTGACCGCCAACGTCACCGGCGTGGCCGGCGCCGCAGCGGCGACCGGGCAAGCGGCCGGGCAGGTGCTCGATTCGGCCTCCGAGATGGCCCGGCAGGCGGCGCAGCTCGGCGAGGAGGTCGAGCATTTTCTGGCGACGGTGCGCGCGGCTTGAGACGCCGGGTTACCGTTTGCGCCGAGCTCCTTTCCCGGGCGCAGGCAGCGTGAGCGGCCGGCGATCCAGCGGAACGCGACGCGTCCGCGCGCAGCGACATGGCACCCCCTGACGGTCCAGGCGTCCGGGAACCGGGCGCGGTTCATCCGCCAGCGGTGCCGAGGGCCGCCCTCAGAGCTCCCCGGCTTCCGACCACGCCCGCAGGCGCTCCAGCCAGGCGTCGGAGGCCAGCACCGCGAGGCCCGGCAGCAGCGACAGCGGCGTGACCCGCTCGACCCGGTCGCGCTCGCCCATCCGCAGGCCCCCGCGCCGGGCGTAGAGGCGCAGAATGTCGGCGAGCCGGCCCTCTTCCGGGGGCTCGTTGCGGGCGACGGCCCGGATCTTCTCCACGATCTCGTCGGTGGTGCACGCGACGATCCCGTCCGTGCCGGCGCGGTTGTCGCGCAGGCCCTCCTCGTAGAGCAGCCGCAGCGCCAGCAGCACCAGGGTCTCGTCCTTGCGCAGGCGCTCGGAGGCGATGTCGTGCCGGGGCGCGTCGGCGGCGGGGCTCAGCGACACCATCTGGTCGCGGTGCGAGACCGTGAGCGCGTAGCCCAGGCAGGCGAAGTAATCTGTGAAGAACGGCGCGTAGTGCCGGGCCAGCTCGTAGGAGCGGCCGATGCCGGGCGTGTCGGCGTAGATCACCTGACCCTTGAGCATCACCTGGAGGGCGCGGCACAGCTCCTCGGCGTCCGGAGCGCGGGCACCCGGCGGCGGCGGCTCGTCGCCGTCGATGATCGCGCGAAATCCCTCAAGCACCGGCACGCCGCTCCAGCAGGAAATCGGGACAGTCCAGCCAGCCGTTGGCCAGCCGCTCGGGCAGCCGGACCACCGCGTAGCGGTCGCGCAGCCGCGCGTCGAACAGCACCTCGATCTCGCGCAGGCGCTGGAACACCACGAAGTCGTCGACCCCCTCGATCGCGATCTGCGAGCCGCGCAGCGATACGGCCTTGCCGAGCCGCGCCTCGACGAAGGCCGTCATGGTCTCCGGCGTGACGGTGGTGCGGCGGCGGAACTCGGCCTTGGCGGCCGCGAAGGCATCCACCGCGGGGTCGTAGTCGATATCCGGCAGCGGCTCGACGTCGATGGCGCTGCGGCGGGCGCGCGGCGTCTGCAGGTGACCCTGGCCGATCGGCGGCCGGAGCAGCGACACCACCGGCGGCACCTCCGGCGCGACCTCGGCGGCGCCGACGGCGCGCAGCATCCCGGCGACCCGCTCGATCCCCGAAGGGTCCGGCCGGTCCATGGCATGGAGCGCGGCGCCGATCCGCCGTTCCAGGCGCGCCACCACGGCATCGACCGCGTCGAGATGGTTGTCGAGCCCCTCGAACACCGAGAGGATCTGGGCGAGATCGGCCCGGACCGCGCGCTGCGCGGTGTCGAGGTCGGGGCTGCGGCCCTCGCGGATCTGCCCCTCGGCCAGCGCCCGCACCGTGAGGGCGTCGCGCAGCGCCCGCCCGGCCTCGCGGACCACGCTGGCGCGGAACCGGAACGGATTGAACCGGGTGTGCAGCGTCCGGTAGTCGCTGATCAGGTGGCGTTCGACGAAATCCTCGAAGAACAGCCGGAAGGTCTTGGCCCGGTCGGGCTCGCGCAGGATCCGCTCCTCGACCTTGCGCATGCCGGCGGCGAGTCCGCGGACATGGGCCAGGAACGCGGCGGACGCCCGGGCGGCGTTGGACAGGGCCTCGGAGCGGTTGGCCGGATCGGAGACGGCGCTCTCCAGGCCGCCCAGCACCTCCAGCACCGCGCCGCCATACGAGCGGGTCTCGCCCCGCTCCAGGCGCGACAGCTCCTCGAGCAGGAGGCGTGCCTCCGGGTCGAACTCGGCCACCGGGACGTAGCGCTCGCGGCGCTCGAGCAGCCAGCCGGTCTCCAGGAGGCGCCGGTAGAGGGCGTTGCGGCGTTCGGCCGGATCCGCGGAGATCGGCTCGTCGCCCAGGATCTCGGGGTCGCTCCAGCCGGCGGCGAAATCGCCGATCTCGGCGAGCAGCTCGGCCTTGCGCACCGGCTCCGCCCCGAGGACGCGCCGGTGCAGGTGCAGCAGCAGGGCCGCGTTGAAGCCCCGGCTCGGCGAGGCCAGCGGCTTGAACAGCTCGTCGGGCAGCTGCGCGAACAGCATTGTCTCGGAGTCTCGCGCTCGCGCAGCGGTCAGACTACTTCGCGCCGAGGAGTTCGACGTCGAAGATCAGCGTGGCGTTCGGCGGGATCACGCCGCCGGCGCCCCGGGCGCCGTAGCCCAGCTCCGGCGGGATGATCAGGGTGCGCTTGCCCCCGGTCTTCATGGTGGCGACGCCGAGATCCCAGCCCTTGATCACCTGGCCGGCGCCCAGCGGGAAGCTGAAGGGCTGGTTGCGGTCGCGGGAGGAATCGAACTTCTTGCCCTTCTTGCCACCCTCGTCGAGCCAGCCCGTGTACTGCACGGTGACCTGCTGGCCGGCCTTCGGCTCGGGCCCGGTGCCCACCACTTCATCCTGGTACTTCAGGCCCGAGGGCAGGGTGACGATCTCGGCATTCGCGGCTGCTGTCATGGCGATGAACGCGGCTCCGGCAATGAGGGACAGGCGAGGCATGGTATCTCCCTGGAGCCGGCGCCGTCCGCGCCGGCCGTCGGGGGGCCTTCTATCGACTCGAGCCGGTCCAGGCCAGGGAGGCGCGCGATCCGACGGATCGGGGTTCGGACGTGCGACGGGCGCGCCGTCCTGCGGCGGGTCGTCGGAGCGAAACCCGACAGCTTGGCTCCGCCCGGTGTCGGGTCAGGCGGCGATGTCGGCGGACGCGGTTTTCATGAGGTCCACGATGAGGTTGTAGGTTTCGGTCCAAGCGTCCCGAACCTCCGGCGTGAAGGCCGGGCCGAGCCCCTGCTCCAAGGTCCAGAGCAGGGCGGCGCCGACCGGCGCGAAATGGTCGTTCCTCGTGCCGTAGCCCACGTGACGCTGGCCGAGTTCCTGGACCCTGGCCGTCAGAGTCGCCGGCTGATCCAGATTGGCGACCGCGAGCCCGAGCATCGTCATCAGCTTCTTCTTCTGCGGGGCCATGTCGTCCGGAAACATGGAGCGGACCTGCGGGGCGATCTCGAACAGGCGTCCGTAGAACAGGTCGGCCGCCGTACCGGCGATCGGCCGGACCTTCTCGAAGCTGTCCCGCACGAGCTGGATCTGACGCGGCGCCATCGCGTAGACCGTACGCACGTTCATCAGGAAGCGGGTCACTTCCGCGGTGAGCTGCTCGGACTGGCGCGACAGGACCGAGGCCGACCCCAGGACCTGGTTCGCCGCCCGCCCGGCCTGCTCCACCGCCCCCGCCACGCCAACGATGTTGCTGGTCACCGCACCGGTGCCGGTCGCCGCCTGCCCGACATTGCGGACGATCTCCTGGGTGGCGGCGCCCTGCTCCTCAACCGCGGCGGCGATACTGGTCGACACGGCGCTGATTTCCTGGATCCGTCCGGTGATCGCGCCGATCGCCGAGACCGCCTGGCCCGTCGAGGTCTGGACGCGTGTGATCTGCCCGGAGATCTCCTCGGTGGCCTTGGCGGTCTGCTCGGCCAGCGCCTTCACTTCGGCGGCGACGACCGCGAAGCCGCGCCCGGCCTCACCCGCGCGCGCCGCCTCGATCGTCGCATTGAGCGCCAGCAGGTTCGTCTGGGCGGCGATGGACGAGATCAGCCCGACCACGTCGCCGATCCGCGCCACGGCGCTGCTCAACTCTTGTACCAGCGCCCCGGTCCGATCGGTCTCGCCCACCGCGCCCTGCGCGAGCTTGGCCGATCCATCGACCTGCCGGCCGATCTCCTCGACCGAGGTTCCCAGTTCCTCGGCGGCGGCCGCCACCGTGTTGACGTTGCTGGCGGCCTCCTCGGCTGCGGAGGCGACTGTGACGGCCTGGCCAGCCGTCCGATCGACCGTTGCGGTCAGGGTTTGTGCGGTGGCTTGCAGGTCCGTGGCGGAGACCGACACCTGTTTGATGATGCCGCCGACCGCGGTCTCGAACGACTCGGCCAAAGCCCGCATGCCGTCACGACGCTGCACCTCGGCGGACAACCGTTCCCGCACGGTCTCGGCCTCAAGCGCGCGGGTGCGGATCAGGTTGTCCTTGAACACCTGCACCGTCCGCGCCATCGCGCCCACCTCGGTGTTGCGGTCGCGCAGCGGCACCTCGACCGACGCGTCGCCGTCGGCCAGGGCCTGCATGGTCCCGGTCATCGTCCGGATCGGACGCAGCACCAAGCGGAACAGGGCGACCAGGCCGAGGGCGACGAGCAGCCCGGAGACCAGCAGCGCCGCCACGTTGCGCACCAGGACGCTGCGTGCATCCTGGGCCAGGGTCTCGGCGCGCGCGATCATCTCGTCGAGGGCGGCGTAGGCGAGGTCCACGAGGGTGGCCTGTTCCGGGGTGTCGAGCTTGCGCGCCTGCTGGAGCGTGATCCCCGGCGGCTGAGCTTGCGCCAAAGCTGTCGAGACCGCCATGCGCCGGTCGAGGGGCGCGCCCTCGAAATTGTTGGTGCGGGCCTTGTCGAAGGCCGCCCAGACGGTGCCCGAGAGGGTCGCCGACGTCTCCGCGGCGAGCTTCCACGTGGCGTCGAGCCGCCCCCGCTCCTCGGCGGCGGCGACAGTCTCGGCGGGCGACCAGGGCGTCCCGGCCGACAGGGATGTCTGGATCCGCAGCGCGATGGCGCCGAGCGCCATACGGGTCGCCCAGGCCGAGCGCTTGAGGGCGAGATCGCGCTCCAGGACGGTATCGGAGCGCGGGATCGCGGCATCGACCGCATCCGTCGTCGCCGTCAGGGTGTCGAGCATGGCGAGGAAGGCCGTCTGCGCCTCCGCGGTGATGGAGGCGTCACGCTGGGCCTTCGACACCTTCAGGGCGTCATCCACCCGGGGGCGGAGGCGCTCGACACGCTCGCGGGACGCCTGAAGCTGACCGAGCGTCGCCCGGACGGAGGGCAGATCCAGGTCGCCCACCAGTGTCGTCGCGGCGGCGATGCCGGCGACCGCCCGCTGCCGCTCCGTGTAGAGCCCGGACAGGGTCTCGGCATCCATCGGCTGGCCGGCGGCCAGGAACTGCAGGGTGGCGCCCCGCTCCAGCCGCGTCGCGTACAGGGTCTGGAGCAGCGCGCGGCTCGCCCGCACGAGCGAGATACCCGCCTCGGCCTGGACAGCAGAAGCACGGGCTCCGATCAGCGCGGACGTTGCATAGGTGAAGATAATCAGACCCAAGACGAAGAGCACCACGCTCATCGTCATTCGGATCGAAATATTTTGCAGGCGGATCATCGCACAACTCCCGAAGCCCGGCGGTTGCGAGGTCATGTCTTACACCGCATCATTTGTCGAATGTTATGACAACGAGCCTGTTTGACCTCTCTCCAACCGACGTCGCGGGCTGACAATCGATACTCGAACTCATTCGTATCGGAACTGCATCCGTCGGAAAATTTTGGCGCCTTCGTTTCAATTGAAAGCTGTTTAACGGTGTATTTACGCTCGCAATCGCGCGGGTCACTGGTCATCGCGCCGGGGTGGGGCGTTTCGACCACGGCTCCGGGCCGGGCGCGATGACGGCGCGCGGCACGCCCCCCCAGAGCCGCGCGGGCGACGAAGTCCGCGCAGGGCGTGCCGAGGGCTCACTCCCTCGTGTGGGGAGGTGGGGTGGGGGCGGTTCTGAAGGCGCGGCTCCGCGCGATCCGACGCATCCCCCATCCCCGGGCCCCTCCTCACGGGGGGGCGTTCAAAGCACTCAGAAGGTGATCAACGAGGTCAGGCCGAACACCACGACGTCGGGCTTCTGCTCCGGCGTGGCCCGCCGGGTGATGTACTGGATGTTGGGTCGGACGACGATGTTGTCGGTCACCGCGATGCTGTAGAACGCCTCGACGAAGCGCTCCTGCCACGGCAGCCGCCGGTTGGTCCGGGTGACCAGGTTGCTCAGCTCGATGGCCTCGACCGCCCGGGGATTCGGGGTCGTCTGGCCGGCGCCGAAGCCGATCCAGTCGTTCGGACGCTCCGCGCACCAGCCCTTGTAGATGAACCCGCCCGTCACCTGGGCCGAGTAGATTGAGGTCTCCCGGTCACTGGCCACGGCCCGGACGAAGGCCGAGACGTTGCGGACGGTGTTGGCGGGATCCGGGCGGTAGACCTCCTGGACACCGACGAAATACAGGCCGTTCCGGCCGTCGTCATGCAGCGGCTGTCCCCGGTACATGGGAAACGGCAGGCGCCGGTCGTTCAGGTAGACGTCGTTGCCGCCACTGGTCTCGTGCCAGCCGCCGACCTTGTAGCTGCCGGCATAGCCCGCGCCGCCGACCTTCGGGAACCAGCCCGCCTCGGACAGGATCAGGGCGCCGGTGCCCTTGCTGAAGTTGAAGCTGAAGCCGTCGACGAGGTTGTCCGGATTGACCTGGTAGGCGCCGACCTGGACGTAGGCCGTATCCGCCGTGCCGACGCGCAGGCGGGTCGCCCATTGCCCGACCGGGTAGTTGTAGATGTAGTTGCCGGCGATCTTGCCGGTCGGGGCGCCGCACAGGGCGTTGAGCTGGAACTCGCAGGCGAAGCCGGCGAAGTCGTCGCTCGACGGCATCCGGCCGATCTTCAGGTCCACCCAGGGGCCGAACTTCTGATCGTACCAGAACTGGCTCAACCGCCAGATGCGGCTGCGGCCGTAGATCTCCTCGACGCTGGTCTGCGTGCCGAGATGCGCGTCGAGGGTCAGGTCGCGGCCGTGGCGGTGGGTGAGCGTGACCGCGCCGGACCCGCCCTCCAGGCCGAACATCTTCTCGAAATCGAACAGGCCCTTGGCGGTGAACTGGGCCGCTCCGCGCGCCAGCGTGCGATCCCCACCGGCCGCGTTCGTGGCGCCCTCGTAGACGTAGCCGAGGTTGAGCAGGATGCCGTGCTCCCAGAGCCGATCGCGGATACCGCCGAGATTGCCGAGCAGGCCGAATTTCGGGCCGATATTGCGCGGATCCACCGAGCCCACGGCGGGGCGGGTGTCCGGCGCGGGCGTCGAGGGCCGATCCAGCGGCAGGCGCTGCGGCGCATTCGGATCCGGCAGGATCGTCGATTCTTCCGTGTTTCGGGGCGCCGAAGGCTGTGCCTGCGCCAGTCCAACACAAGGACAGGCTCCGATGACCAGCAGAGCAGCCGCCCATCCCGATAGAAGTCTACGTTCCATGATCCATAACGCCCCCGAGCCGACAGTCTTCTGTTCGGCGCCGTGGACTTACACCATCGTAAAACCGCGAATTGCAAGTTTACAGAGACAATTTGTATTTGTTTGATCGAGGTCTATAATTCAATCTCAAGAACAGACTTATAAAACCCGCCGTATTTTGAGGACAGAAAATCGACTTCAAATACCGACTGTTTTTTAAATCGGGAGATCGATCCGGTTAATACGTTGGCAACCACATGATCGATCGCCCGATGTGAACGCCGTGTCCACATTCGCAACGCTCTTTGCTGGCTTCATCTTGGCCGGAAGCCAGCTTTGCGAAGCGCGAAGATCCACGAAACGGCCGAGGCTTCGCCGCCACACCCGCGGCGAAATCAGCTTCGCGCGGTCGATTCTGCGGGTCCGATGCCGCCTCAGCGCACCAGCAGGCCGGCCAGATGCGCGACCAGGCGGCGGGCGACCTCGTCCTTTCCGAGGCGCGGCCAGGTCTCCAACGCGCCGTCGCGGTGGATCAGGTGGACGGTGTTGTCGGTCCCGCCCATGACGCCGCCCGCGGCGGAGACGTCGTTGGCCACGATCAGGTCGCACCCCTTCCGAGCGATCTTGGCCCGGGCGTGGTCGAGCACCGTGTCGGTCTCGGCGGCGAAGCCGACCACCAGGGGGGGCCGCCCGGCATCGAGATGCGCGACGGTGGCGAGGATGTCGGGGTTCTCGACCAGCGGCAGCGGCACCGGGCCGGCGCCGTCCTTCTTGATCTTCTTCGCGCCGGCCTCGGTCTCGGGGCGCCAGTCGGCCACCGCGGCCGCGAAGATCGCGATGTCGGCGGGCAGGGCCGCCTCGACCGCCGCCAGCATCTCCCGGGCGGTCTCGACCCGCACCACGCCGACGCCGGCGGGATCCGAGATCGAGACCGGCCCGGAGACCAGGGTCACGGTGGCGCCGGCCTCGGCGGCGGCAGCCGCGATCGCGTGGCCCTGGCGCCCGGAGGAGCGGTTGGCGAGGTAGCGCACCGGGTCGATCGGCTCGTGGGTCGGCCCGGAGGTCACGAGCACCCGACGGCCGGCGAGGGGCGGGCGGGCGCGCTCCGGCGGCCCGAGGAAGCCGAGGCCCGGGGCCCCGTCGCCCGCCGCGGCCAGCATCCGCTCGAGGGCGTCGGCGATCTCGTTGGGCTCGGCCATGCGGCCGGGGCCGGTCTCCGCCTCGGCCATCTTGCCGGCATTCGGCCCGACGAGGCGGATTCCGTCGCCCTCCAGGGTCGCGCGGTTGCGGCTCGTCGCGGGATGCGCCCACATCTGCACGTTCATGGCCGGGGCGATCAGGATCGGCAGGGTTGTGGCCAGCAGGATCGTGGTCGCGAGGTCGGCAGCGTGGCCCCCGGCCATCCGGGCCATCAGGTTGGCGGTCGCCGGCGCCACCACGACGGCGTCCGCCTGGCGGGCCAGCTTGATGTGGCCGATATCCGCCTCCTCGGCCCGGTCGAACAGGTCGGTATGGGCCCGCTCGCCCGCGAGCGCCGCGGCAGCGAGCGGCGTCACGAATTCCTGCGCCCCCGCGGTCAGCACCGGGCAGACGCTGGCGCCCCGCTCGCGCAGGCGCCGGATCAGGTCGAGGGCCTTGTAGGCTGCGATGCCGCCGCCGATGACGAGGAGGACGCGGCGGTTGGCGAGCGTTTCAGTCATGACGGAAAGCCTCTGCCTGAGCCGGCGCGCCCGTCAAGCGGGCCGGGGGTCAGGCCGCCGCCGGGACCGCCGGCGCCTTCAGGCCGCCGAAGCGGCGGTCCCGGCGGGCGAAGTCGGCCGTCGCCGCGGCGAGGTCGTCGGGGCCGAAATCGGGCCACATCCGATCGGTGAAGTGGAGTTCGGCATAGGCCGCCTCCCACAGCAGGAAATCCGACAGGCGCTGCTCGCCGCCGGTGCGGATCACGAGGTCCACGTCCACCGGCGAGCCGTGCATCTGCCCGGCCACCAGCGCGCCGAAACTCTCGCGGGAGGCGTCGCCGCCCTGGAGCGCCTGCGCCGCCGCGATGATGGCGTCCCGCGCGGAATAGTCGACGCAGATCCGCAGGTGCAGGCGGGTGCCGGCCGCCGTGGCCGCCTCGGCGGCCGCGATCGCCTCCGGGATGCCCAGGGCAGGGCGGTCGCGCCGGCCCACGACGCTGAGCCGGGTGCCGGTGCGGGCGAGCCGCTGGGTCTCGTTGCGCAGGTAGGAGCGCAGCAGCCGCATCAGGCCGCCGACCTCGTCGTCGGGGCGCTGCCAGTTGTCGGCCGAGAAGGCGTAGAGCGTGAGCGTGCCGATGCCGAGATCCGGGCAGGCCTCGGCGGTGCGCCGGATCGCCTCGACGCCGCGATGGTGGCCGGCCAGACGCGGCAGGCCGCGCTGCGTCGCCCAGCGCCCGTTGCCGTCCATGATGATCGCGGCGTGCAGCCCCCCCGGCCCCGCTTCGCTTTGCATCGTAAAGTCTCCCGGCATGGGCGTATCGCTGAGGTTTATTCGGTTTGCGTTGACAGTCTCTGCGCGATCCGGCGTTCTCAGGCCGGTTTCGTGGCCGGATCGAGGCCGCGCACCCCGCCATCCGGACTTCGCTCGGCCGCCGCCGCCGCGTCGCGCACCACCTGCTCGAGCACGCCGAGATAGAAGATGAAGCGCCGGCGCCCGGTCGGCGTCATCCGGCACACCGTCTGCGTCCGGTTGAGCGAAAACCCCTTTTCGAGGCTCACCAGGTCGGCCTCGCTGAGCACGGCCAGGTGGCGGCTCAGGTTGCCGTCGGTCAGCCCGCATAGGCGCTTGAGGTCGGGGAACGGCAAGCCCTTGGGATGGGCCACCAGGGAGGTGAGCACGCTGAGCCGCGCCCGCTCGTGGATGATCCGGTCCAGCCCCTCGTAGGAGAACCGTCCGTCGTCGCGGTCAGAGGTCATCATCGAAGGCCCGGGCGCCGCGATGGATGAGGCCGGCCAGCCAGATCTGGCCGACCACGAAGGGGAGCCCCATGGTCCAGGGCGACAGGGTGCGGGTCTCGGCCGCGAACGCCAGCGCGGCGAGGCCGGTGAGCAGGTACCAGGCGCCGACCCCCTGGACCGCCCGGGGCAGGATCCGCGCCGAGGCGAACAGGCCGAGCCCGACCAACACCTGCCACAGGCCGGGCAGCATCCAGACCTCTTCCGGAGCGAAGCGGGCGATCACCAGGGCGAGGCACGCCCCGGTGCCGGCGGCCGGCATGAACACCTCGATGGCGTTCCACACCATCGCGTCGGCCAAGCCGGAATGGAGCCGGCGGCTGCGCCGGACCGCCTCGACCCCGATCAGCGCGAACGCCACCAGGGCGGCGCCGATCCACAGGCCGAAGAACAGGGCCGGCCGGGCCGACGGATCGCCGAGCCACAGGGCCTGGCCCACCGCGCAGGCGAGCGACAGGCCGCCGGTGCCTGCCACGGTGGCGGCGCCCAGGCCGCGGAAGGCCGTATCGCGGGCGATCTGCGACCGGATCGCCACGATGTCGGCCAGCGCCTTGTCCAGGTCCTGCATGAGCTTCAGCCCCCGCCCTGCATCATGCTTTGCGCCGCAAAGTACCGACGGGCTCCGGTCGCCGCAAGCCAATTCACCGGGTGATGGGACCGAATTTTCTCAGCATCGACCGGTCCGGTCCAGGCCAAAGCACGGTGAATTCTACCTAAGAGTTGTAATTATCCATCTTCGCGGCGAAGTGCGTCGAGATCGAGCGGGGCCGTGACCATCCGCAGGGCGCCGTCCGGAGCGCGGGGCCACTCCGCCTCCGGCCGGTCCCGGTAGAGCTCGACGCCGTTCCCGTCCGGGTCGCGCAGGTACAGGGCCTCGCTGACGCCGTGGTCGCTGGCGCCGTCCAGGGGGATGCCGGCCGCCTCGACCCGGCGCAGGGCATCCGCCAGGGCGGCCCGGCTCGGGTAGAGCAGGGCGAGATGGTACAGGCCGGTGGTCCCCGGCGCGGGCGGCAGCCCGCCGAGGCTCTCCCAGGTGTTGAGCCCGATATGGTGGTGGTAGCCCCCGGCCGCGACGAAGGCGGCACGCGTGCCGAAGCGCTGGGTCAAACCCAGGCCGAGGATCCCGCAATAGAACCCGAGCGCCCGGTCCAGGTCGGCCACCTTGAGGTGGACGTGCCCGATGCGGGTCTCGGGATGGATCGGTGCGGTCATCGGCGAGCCTCATCCGGGAAAGCGTGAAAACTCCGCAGCCCCGAGGGTTTCTCGCGGCGCGTGCGGGGCCCATATTGGTGCCATGCCTGCTCCGAAGAACACGCCCGCTCCGAAGAAGCCGCACGCCGTATCCGTCTCGGCCTCGTCGGCCAAGGCATCGAAGCCCGAGCTGAAGCCGCTCGACACCTATCTGGCGGAGTTGCTGAACCCGGCGCTGAACCGCAACCGGCCGCCGCCGATCGCGCCGGAGCCGGAGAAGCCGCGTCCGGGCAAGCCCAAGGGACGGCCCGCCAAGGAGCCGATCGGCAAGGCGGCCACCCGCAAGGTCGAGATCGCCCGCGACGGCTTCGCCGAGGCGCCCCAGGCCGGCTACGCGCTCGGCGACGCGGCCGAGGTCGATCCGCGCCTCGCCCAGGCCCTGGGGCTGACCCCGCCCGAGGACGGGCCCGTGCCCGCGGGCGCAGAGCTGCCGGATCCGGGCGGCGACGGCGGCGCCTCCGCGACCGTGACGGCGCTGGAGCGGCTGCTCATCGAGGGCAACCCGCTGTTCAAGGACGGCCAGACCTGGGTGCCGCACCGGCCGGACCGGCCGCAGAAATCCGAGGGCGGCCTCCGGTTCACGCTGAAATCCGAGTTCGAGCCGGCGGGCGACCAGCCCACCGCCATCGCCGAATTGGTGAACGGCGTGCAGGCGCACGAGCGCGACCAGGTGCTGCTGGGCGTCACCGGGTCGGGCAAGACCTTCACGATGGCCAAGATCATCGAGCAGACCCAGCGCCCGGCGCTGATCCTCGCCCCGAACAAGACCCTGGCGGCGCAGCTCTACGGCGAGTTCAAGTCGTTCTTCCCGGACAACGCCGTCGAGTATTTCGTCTCCTATTACGACTACTACCAACCCGAAGCGTATGTCCCGCGCTCCGACACGTTCATCGAGAAGGAATCGTCGATCAACGAGCAGATCGACCGGATGCGCCATTCGGCCACCCGCGCCCTGCTGGAACGGGACGACGTCATCATCGTCGCCTCGGTGTCGTGCATCTACGGCATCGGCTCGGTCGAGACCTACACGGCGATGTCGTTCACCGTGACGCTGGGCGAGAAGATCGAGCAGCGCCAGCTCGTAGCCGACCTCGTGGCCCTCCAGTACAAGCGGATCCAGGCGGATTTCGCCCGCGGCACCTTCCGGGTGCGGGGCGATTCCATCGAGCTGTGGCCGGCCCACCTGGAAGATCGCGGCTGGCGGATCGGCATGTTCGGCGACGAGATCGAGTCGATCGTCGAGTTCGACCCGCTCACCGGCAAGAAGATCGCCGAGCTGAAATTCGTGAAGGTCTACGCCAACTCCCACTACGTCACGCCGCGGCCGACGCTGCAGCAGGCGATCAAGGGCATCAAGAACGAGCTGAACGGCCGGATCGAGGAATTGACCAAGATGGGCCGGCTGATCGAGGCCCAGCGCATCGACCAGCGCTGCACCTTCGACATCGAGATGATCGAGGCCACCGGCGCCTGCAACGGCATCGAGAACTATTCCCGCTACCTCACCGGCCGCCGGCCCGGCGAGCCGCCGCCGACCCTGTTCGAGTACCTGCCCGACAACGCCCTGGTGTTCACGGACGAGAGCCACGTCACCGTGCCGCAGATCGGCGGCATGTACCGGGGCGACTTCCGCCGCAAGGCGACCCTGGCGGAGTACGGCTTCCGCCTGCCGTCCTGCCTGGACAACCGGCCGCTGCGCTTCGAGGAATGGGACGCGATGCGGCCCCAGACGGTCCACGTCTCGGCCACCCCCGGCAAGTGGGAGATGGAGCGCACCGGCGGCGTCTTCGCCGAGCAGGTGATCCGCCCCACCGGCCTGGTCGATCCGGTGATCGAGATCCGCCCGGCGCGCGCGCAGGTCGACGACCTGCTGGGCGAGGTCAAGGCGGTCGCGCTGGCCGGCTACCGGACCCTCGTGACCACGCTGACCAAGCGCATGTCCGAGGACCTGACCGAGTACCTCCACGAGAACGGCGTGCGGGTGCGCTACATGCACTCCGACATCGACACCCTGGAGCGGATCGAGATTATTCGCGATTTGCGGCTCGGCGCCTTCGACGTCCTGATCGGCATCAACCTGCTGCGCGAGGGCCTCGACATCCCGGAATGCGCCCTGGTCGCCATCCTGGACGCCGACAAGGAGGGCTTCCTGCGCTCGGAGACCTCCCTGGTCCAGACCATCGGCCGGGCCGCCCGGAACGCCGACGCGCGCTGCATCCTGTACGCCGATTCCATCACCGGCTCGATGGAGCGGGCGATGGCCGAGACCGAGCGGCGGCGGACCAAGCAGCTCGCCTACAACGAGGAGCACGGCATCACGCCCCAGAGCGTGAAGCGCGGGATCAGCGACATCCTCAACAGCGTCTACGAGCGCGACCACGTCCAGGTCGATACCGGCCTGGCCAAGGACGCGATCACGGTGGGCCACAACCTCAAGGCGGTGCTGGCCGACCTGGAGAAGCGGATGCGGACGGCCGCCGCCGATCTCGACTTCGAGGAGGCCGCGCGCCTGCGCGACGAGCTCAAGCGTCTCCAGGCGACGGAGCTGCTGGTCTCGGACGACCCGATGGCCCGGCAGGGCGACGTCGAGCGCGAGGCCGGCAAGTACGGCCGCAAGGCGCCGCGCGGCGCCGGGGCGACCCGGATCTCGAAGCCGGAACTCGACAACATGGGCCCGGGCACCGACCGCGAGATGCCGGCGGGGGCGGTGGCCTGGCAGGAGCGGCCCAAGCCGCGCTCCACGCAGGGGCTCGGCGGCCAGAAGCCGAAATACAAGGGCGGGGGCGGCCGCAAGCGCGGCTGACCGCGCCGGTTTCAGGCGGCCCGGTCGTCCCGGCCGGCATAGCGGCTCGCCACCGCCTCGCCCTCGTCGACCAGCGCCTCGGCGATCCGGAGCGCGAGGGCGTCGCAGGCCTCGTCGTAGGCGTGGGGATCCGCCTGCACGGCCGCCCGCGTCACCGCGCCGACCCGGTCGCGGACGATGTCGCGGGCGATGCGCAACGCATCGGCGAAGGGCTCATAGGGGCGCGGCATGCTCGCTCCGGCGACGGATCGGGCCGTCACGGCCCGGGTGGCGGCTGCAACGAGCATCCGGGGGAAAACGTTCCCGCCTGGTGCTGGGCGTCTTCGCATGCCGGGCCAGACCAGGGCTTCACGCCCCTTGCAGCGCGGTCCACTCACGCGTCCCGGGAAACCCGCAGGGTCTTGTCCGGATTCCGCACCACGTAGATGGCGGCGACGAGGCCCTGGCGGACCTGCAGGGCCGTCGTCTGAATGAGGCCGGGCGTCTCGACGGTCACGAAACCCGGCAGCCCGTCGATGACGGCATAGCGCACGAGCCGGGATGGATTCCGGCCGAAGTCGCGGGCCATGGCCTCGTGACGGACGAGCACGGCGTCCCGCCCGATCAGCGGTTCCGGCGACGCGGGGACCTTGCCGCCGCCATCGGCTGTGGCGACCACGTCGTCGGCCAGGAGGGTGCGCAGCGCACCCATATCGCCGCTGCGCGAAGCGGCGAAGAACGCGGCGGCGATCTTGAGGCCCTCCTCCCGGTCGACAGTGAAGCGTGGCCGCGCTTCCCGGAGATGCGTCCGGGCGCGGCTGGTGAGCTTGCGGCACGCCGCCTCTTCCCGTCCGATCGCCCGGGCCACCTCCGGGAACGCCATCCCGAACACGTCGTGCAGCAGGAACGCCGCCCGCTCCAGCGGCGACAGGCGCTCCAGCGCCATCATCAGCGGCAGGGTGATGTCGTCGAGATCGTCGCCCGCATCGGGATCGAAGATCGGCTCCGGCAGCCAGGGTCCGATATAGGGCTCCCGCCGGCGGCGGGCCGATTTCAAGTGATTGAGGCAGAGCCGCGTGACCACGATCCGCAAAAACGCAGCCGGCTCCCGTACCGTGTCCCGATCGGCGGCCAGCCAGCGTGCATAGGCATCCTGAACCACGTCCTCCGCGTCGGCCATCGAACCCAGCATGCGGTAAGCAAGCCGGACCAGGCCCGGGCGGGATTCCTGGAAGCTCGGTTCGGGGGCGGCGGCCCCGTTGCACGGCGCGATCACAGACCCGGCGCCTCCAGGCCGCGCACGAACTGGCGCGTGACCTGCGCGACGCGTCGGCCGAGATGGCGCGCGGTCGCCAGATCGGCCTCCGGAGGCGCGGTCGGGACCCGCGTCCGTGTTCGACTGCGCCGCCGCGCCGAGCCAGTAGCCGAGCCGATTCAGATCCTGCTCCGAGCCCGTGGTCGAACAGTTCGCGGGCGGGAGGTCCAGGCTGACCCAGTGCATGCCGTGCTGCGCCGCGAACAGGGCCAGCTGGATCAGCGTGGCGAGCTTATCGCCGGCCATCGCACCGGAATTTGTGAACCCGGCGGCGATCTTGCCCTTCCACGGATAACCCTTGGCCATCACCCGGTTCGAGGTCGATTCCTGGAACGTTTTGAACGCCGCGGACGGCCCGGCCACATACGTCGGGGTGCCGAAGATGATGGCTGGGGCGGCCTCCAGCACGGCCCAGGACCGCTCCACGTCTGCGACGGGCAAAATCAGGGCGTCGGCACCTTCGACGAGCCTCACCCCCTGTGCCACAGCCTCGGCCTGGCGGGCCGTGTGGCCGTAGCCCGAGTGGAATACGATGGCGATCCGCATGGATCCGGCGGCCGCCGCCGGATCCTCACGACGCTCCGTCACGCGAATGTCGACCATGATCCCCCCTGTCAGTCCCGTCCCGGATGACATGACAAGGAAGCCCCGCCCGGTGTGACATGCGCGAGAGTCCGGCAACGACCCTTTCATGAAGCGCGTTTCGGCCGGCGCTGGACAGGGGCACGGTCCCGTCCCAGATCGACCCTCGTTGAAGCAGGCGAACGACGATGACCTCCGAGACGAACACGCCCCCGCCCCTCGACGACGCGACCCTGGCTTTCGCGGGCCGGGTCTTCCAGTTCGCCCGGATGGGCCACGCCGACGAGCTGGCGGAGCTGTTCGGGCAGGGGCTCCCGGCGAACCTGCGCAACGACAAGGGCGACAGCCTGCTGATGCTCGCGGCCTATAACGGCCAGGCGGACGCCACCCGGGTGATCCTGGAGGCCGGCGGCGACCCGGAACTCGCCAACGATCGCGGCCAGACGCCTCTGGCCGGCGCCGCGTTCAAGAACGACCTCGCCGTCACCCGACTGCTGCTCCAGCACGGCGCCGCGGTGAACGGCACCGGCACCGGCAGCCGCACCGCCCTGATGACCGCGGCGATGTTCGACCGCACCGAGATGGTGGCGCTGCTGCTGGAGCACGGCGCCGACCCGGACTTTCGCGATGCCGCCGGCCAGAGCGCCGCCGACATGGCCCGGGCCATGGGCGCCCAGGCGACCCCGGGCCAGCTCGACGCGGCGGCACGGAAGACGGGGTGAGGGATCAGGGATCGTCGGCGGGAGCCGCCGGGACGACGGCAAGCGTCAGACCCAGGGCCGAGACGACGCGCTCAACCGTATCGAGGCTTGGATTTCCGGTTTGCGACAGCGCCTTCTACTGGCTCTCGCGGCCGAGCCCGCTCGGTTCTGGGACGGCCGCCATGCCCCGTGCACGCACCACGTCATCCAGGGGCCGCCGGAAAGCCCCGGAATCGTTCTCCGCGCGGGCAGCGGACAGGTAGGCGGCGGCGTCAGCGGGCGCGCTCAGGGACGTCGCCACGTCGAAGGACCGGGTGGCGGTCTCGGAACCAGCCATACGGGGCGTTCTCAAGCCGTGAGGGCGAGACCCCACCCCCAACCCGTGCAACGTGGCCCGGGGTGCCGTCCTCAAGGCGGACGATCCGGCGCAGGATTTGGGCGCGGCCCGCATCGTCGCGCAGGATATCGATCCAGCGGTCGAATATTCCCGCGGTGGAGACCTCGGCGATAGGGTTCGTATCCCATAAGATACAGCAACAGCCGGCAGGCTCGATCCCTTGCCAAATCGCGCCTGCCGTCGGAACGGGTGAGCACACGACGTTCGGGAGCCGAAACGCCATGCCGCGCACCATCCGGATCGACAGGGGATTCCGTCTTGCTTGCGCGGCGCTGATCGTGGCGCCCGCCGCCGCCCGCGCCGCCGAGACCCCCTGGCCGGCCTTCGGGCACGACCACAGCAACCGCAACTTCTCCGACCTCACCCAGATCGACCGTGCCAGCGTCGCGCGGCTGCGGCCGGCCTGGATCTTCCAGACCGGGGTGACGGGCTATTTCCAGGCGCAGCCGGTGATGGTCGACGGCGCGCTCTACACGTCCACGACCCAGAACAACGTCGCGGCGCTCGATGCCCGCACCGGCCGGCCGCTCTGGACCTACACGCACAAGCCGCGCACGGAAAAGATCTTCGGGCCCCCCTCCAACCGCGGGGTCGCGGTCTCGGACGGCCTCGTGTTCGAGGCGACCATGGACGGGCGGCTGATCGCGCTCGACGCCAAGACCGGCCGGGCGGTGTGGGACACGGAGGCGGTGCGCCCGGAGGAGGGCGAGAGCGAGACCGCCTCGGATCTCGCGGGCAAGCTCGGCGGCAAGCCGGTGCAGGGTTCGAGCCGGCTCGGGTTCAAGATGCCGCCGCTGGTGGTCGAAGGGCTGGTGATCGTCGGGGTCACGGGGGCGGGCTACGGCCTGCATATCGCGGACGAGGCCGGCGGGCTCGACGGCGGCGCCGTGGTCGGGATCGAGGGCGGCTACGGACGGCGCGGCTGGCTCGCGGCCTACGATGCCAAGACCGGCGCGGAGCGCTGGCGCTGGTACGTCACCCCGCCCGAGGGCTGGGAGGGCGGCTTCGTCGCCCAGACGGTGGACGGCGTGCCGCTCCAGCGCGACATCGCCGCCGAGAAGGAAGCGGCGCCGGCCAACCGCGACGCCTGGCGGGTCGGCGGCGGCTCGCTCTGGATGACCCCGGCCTACGACCCGGATCTCGGCCTGATCTTCCTCGGCACCGGCAACCCGGCGCCGCAGAATTTCGGCCTGTCGCGCCCGGGGGACAACCTCTACACGATGTGCCTCGTGGCGCTCGACGTCCGCACCGGACAGCTGCGCTGGTATTCGCAGCAGGTGCCGCACGACGAATGGGGCTACGACGTCGCCGCGCCACCGTTCCTGCTCGACGGGCCGAACGGCACCAAGGCCGTAGCCTCGGCCAGCAAGACCGGGTGGATCTACGTCCACGACCGCGCGACGGGGACGCTGCTCGAACGCTCGGCCCCGCTGATCGAGCAGAAGAACCTGTTCGCGCCGCCGACCCCGCAGGGCACCGTGGTGGCGCCGGGGCCGCTCGGCGCCGTGTCGTGGCCGCCCACTGCCTATGACGGCCGCCGCGCCTACGTGCAGGTCCGCCATGGGGCCACGACCTACACGATCAAGACCGTGCCGGCCTCCGGCGACCGGGCGGAGATCCGCTACACCGAGACCAGCGAGGCGAAGGGCGAGCCGTCCTTCAGCACGCTGACCGCCGTGGACCTCGCCGACGGCGGCAAGATCGCCTGGACCCTGCGGTCCGACAGCCGGCTCTCCGGGGGGACGCTCGCCACCGCGGGCGGCCTCGTCTTCTCCGGCGCCGAGGATGGCCACTTCGAAGCCCACGATGCGCGCGACGGCACGCTGCTCTGGCGGTTCCAGTGCGGGGCGGGCATCAGCGGCCCGGCCATGACCTACGCGCTCGACGGCAAGCAGTACCTCGCGGTGGCGGCCGGCGGCGCGTCCTTCACCAAGGCGGCCGGGTTCGGCACCGGCGACGCACTGCTGGTCTTCGCGCTGCCCGATTGACGCCGGCCGAGCTTGACTGGAAGGCTTCCGGTCAAGCTCGGCGACTCGGCGGGACGATGGCGGACGGAAGCAGCCAGGACGGTGCGCAGGCGGGCGCGGCTTCGCAGCCGAGCCAGCGCGGCGCGCCGGTGATCCGCACCATCGCGATGCCGGCCGACACCAACCCGGCGGGCGACATCTTCGGCGGCTGGCTGATGGCCCAGATGGATCTGGCGGCCGGCAACGTGGCGGCCCGGCGCTCGCGCGGGCGGTGCGCCACCATCGCGGTCGACGCGATCACCTTCCACCATCCGGTCTTCGTCGGCGACGAGGTCAGCCTCTACGCGTGGCTGATCACGGTCGGGCGCTCGTCCCTGCGCATCCAGGTCGAGGTCTGGCGCCGGGAGCGGGCGAGCGAGACCACCATGAAGGTCACGGAGGCGACCTTCACCTTCGTGGCGATCGGCGACGACCGCCGCCCGCGCCCGGTGCCGGCGGAGTAAGCCCGTGCCGGCAACCCCGCCACCGGAGCCGGCGGGCGGGCAGTGGGTCAGTTTGAAATATCGCCTGCTTGACCCAGCCTTGGTCACAGCGGGTGCGCATGGCATGATGGGCGGATGAAAGAGTCCGATCTTGCATCCGTGACGGTAGAGGCGAAGCGCATTGATGGTGCCGCCCGCCCATGGGCCTTCGTTCTTAAGCGGAATGGCGTGTTGCAGATGACGTCAGGACCAGCGTTCGCTACCAGCTTCGAAGCCGTTCAAGCAGGCAACCGTGCCTTGGCCAACATGAAGCCTCACCGCGACGAAGCCAAGTCGAAGGGTTGGACTTAATGACCACCACCAAGCGCCCCCGCGATCCCAACCAGCTCGCCAAGTTCATCGTGGACATGGCCACGGGGGAGACTGAGAGCAAGCAACCTTTGGAAAGCGCGGTTAAGGGTGGCAACGCTCGTGCTAGTGCGCTTACGCCTAAGCAACGCGCGGAGATTGCGCGCGTTGCAGCCGATGCACGGTGGAAGAAGTCATAGTCAAGCAGCTTCCTCGTCGTCAGCTCCGTCAGTAGCCTTTCGAATAGCGATATCTAGTGTTAAATCCATCGGCAAGCTGATAGGCTCCGCGTCTGGGTTGATATTATTCCAATGATCAAGATCAAGCTCGACATTATAGCCATCGCTAATCATTTGCTCGCGGCGAATAACTGAAGCCTTTAGCATTTGATTGCGGGTGGCCTCATCAATGTCAACATATACAAAGAGGTTAAGCTGACCGCTGGCTGGGATTGCGTGATAAACCCGATACGGCCTGTCAGTCGCTTTGTCTTGTTTGCGCTCCGCTTGAGCATCATCCGCAAATTGTTTCGCAAGCAAATCTAGTGCGGACGGCGGCGTCGGCATATTCCAGCCTAGCTCTTTTGCAAAAAGAGCCACCCTCTTCATGTCGACTTCGGTTTATCCAGTCGTCTCTTTATAGTGACGGATTAGGCGCTGACGTTCTTGTCTTTTGCTCATTTCAAAAACCTTTTCTTTAGATAGGGGCAACATCACCCCAGCCATCTTTCATTGCATTGGGAGATATTAGCTCACGAACCGCAGTAAGATGATTGCGGAAGCGGTCATAACGACCAGTTTTACGTTGGAGTTGGCCTGCAACAAGCCCAGGATGGACTTTGAGTACTTTGGCAAATCCAATCAAATCTCTTTCCGTGAAGAACGGAGCTTTGCGCGCTATGAATGCGTCCATCATTGCAGAGGGAACGCAAAATTCCTGAGCCGCAGTATTTGCGACCCGCTCTTCATCAGTTAAATCTTCACCTGTTCCAGCTTTATCTTTTTCTAGCTCAGAGTCTATAATAGCAGAAACCATTCCGTGGCCCTGAAGAACGTGCTCAATCTCGTGGCGAAGAACGAACCAGAAGTTATCGATCCTATCGAAGCGCAACGACATGCCTATTACTGGAGTTTTTCCACCTAACCAGAAACAGACTCCGTCTATTTTTGCGCTCGGCAGAGACTCAACCAGCACGAAACGCACGCCACTTTGTGCTAATATGCGCGGTACATCTGCCACGCCTTCGGCAGAGCGAACCAGAGCTTGGAGTTTGCTGACCGAAGTTTTGAGCGACTGCTGGGAATATGGGGCTACAAGCATGTCGGCCGCTATCTGTCTGACGCGGTATAGCCAAGCCAACTGCGCAGGGGTGGCGGTGGAACTAACCGCTGTCTTTTTAGCTGCGTGAGGGAGTATTTCGATATCCTCTAACCGATTAGCCCCAAAGAAGCGCATCAACTCCGACTCTACCTGCTGAATATCACGCACGCTCTCAGCAGCAATCCATCCCCGCTTTATCATTTCAGCAATAGGTAGGTCTCCATAAAGCAATGCACGCGTTGCACGTCCGGGATCAGGTCGATAAGTTATTCGTGCCTTAGCAAGATCGAAGCTGCGTTGAAGGTCTAAGAAATCCTCTGCTGGGACCTCAAATACCTCTTCTAAAGCCAAAGCTAGAACGGCATCGACTGATCTTTTGTCTCCGACAAGTTTGTTTACGCCCGTTTCGTCCATGTTGAGGACGATTGCGAGCACGCGTTGGGTCCAGCCTCTTTTCGTGAGAAGGGCAGCAATAAGCTGCCCCGGCGTCTTGTGGTTCATTCCTGCGTCCGCTCCTTGCCTTCGCGCACGATATGCCAACATGCGCATAATCGCAAACTGACTCATAATGCTTGCTGTCTAGGGACGACCGCGATAAGAAGGTATATGAACAAGCTCTCCGCTTCGGACCGCGCGCGCATCTTGCACCTCCTCTGCGAAGGCACGTCGATCCGCGCTGTGACCCGGCTGACGGGAGCGAGCAAGAATACGGTCGCGAAGCTGCTGGTGGATGCCGGTAAGGCGTGCGCCGCCTACCATGACGAGCACGTCCGCAACGTCGCCGCCAAGCGCGTGCAGGTGGACGAGATTTGGGCCTTCACGCACTGCAAGCAGAAGAATGTGGCAACGGCCAAGGCCGCGCCGGATGATGCTGGCGATGTGTGGACGTGGACGGCGATCGACGCCGAAAGCAAGCTCGTGCTGTCCTATCTCGTCGGCGGTCGCGATGCTGAGTACGCCAACGGCTTTATGCTCGACGTGGCGAACCGCCTGAAGGGCCGCGTGCAGCTGACGTCAGACGGCCTGCGCACCTACCTTGAGGCCGTCGAGGGGGCTTTCGGTGCCGATGTGGACTACGCCCAGCTGGTGAAGTCCTACGGCGCCGTCCCGGATGGCACCAAAGGCCGCTACAGCCCGGCCGAATGCACCGGGATCAAGAAGACCTCCATTGAGGGCAAGCCCGACGAGGCGCACGTCTCGACGTCTTTCGTCGAGCGTCAGAACCTCACGATGCGGATGCACATGCGCCGGTTCACGCGGCTTACCAATGCGTTCTCAAAAAAGGTGGAGAACCACGCTTACGCCGTGGCGTTGCACTTCATGTACTACAACTTCGTGCGGCTGCACGGGAAGCTGCGGGTAAGCCCAGCGATGGCTGCGGGCGTCACTGATCGACTGTGGGAAATCAGCGATATCGTCGAATTAGTCGAAGCATCCGATGAAAAACCCAGAAAGCGGGGCGTCTATAAAAAGCGAATTAAGCCCGAAGGTTAGCGCTTAAACCAGCCCGCACCTCTTCCACGCCTTCTGTCAGAACAACTAGAAGAGCCATTTCCAGTTTTTCGACATTCAGCTGAACTTGCTTTTTATGTGCTGCTGTAGAAGACGCCGAATTGTTAGCGTCGTCGCGAAGCCTTCTAGCTTCCGCCAAAGATTTATTTATCTCAGATTTCAAAATTCTTCTTTTTACGGCAGAAATAACTATTACGCTAATGACGCTGACCACAACCGCTGCGGCGGGTGACGTGAAAGTCAGCAAGTTCTTTAAAAAATGATAATCGTCAGGCATCAGAGACGCCAAGCTCAATATAAGCGTCCCAACGCCTGCGCCAGTTACGCTCGAAGTGGTATCTGGTCTTCTACCGTTTGAGGCTGACAAGATAAATCCGTCGCCTCACGCAGCGTTAGGAATATGACGAGCAGCATTAATTTCTTTGATAGCCCTGTCAATCTTCTCGGGGGTTTCCTTATTAATATCCTTTATATCAATTGTAACTGTCGTTCCATTTATTACAAGCTCAATAAGATCTTTGTCCTCCCGAATGACTTTCGAGTGAACAAATTGAGCATCGCGTTTTAAACGTAAAAACTCAAAGATCGAGCGGCTGACAGCGACGATAGAGGCCGCGCCCCCCACGACGGCAGCTAAGGTAGCGAAGTCAAAACTCATGCCTTCCTCCCAAGCCACCAGCTATAAAAAGGTAGCCAACCTTAGCAACGCTTAGATAGGCCGTCCGGGCTGGATGGGCGGTATCACCCCGCACCATCTCCATGCAATGTGAATATGGCGTTCCAGAGCCGACGACAAGCGGCCACACGTCACATACGGTTGCATGACAGGCTCCTTGAGGGCTCTATCTGGAAAGAAATTCAAACTGACCCACTACCGGCGGGCGCGCCGGATGGACAGCACTGTCGCACCGGACGCGTGACGCAACCCAGGTGATTTCAGCGACGGCGCTCCTGGGCCAGATCGGGCGCGCCGGATCCGCTCCGGTCGGCCCCGTCGATCATGGGTTTTCGCCCCCTCGGTCCATGGTCAACGGGGCCGCTCTTTCGGTACGGAGCACGCTGGATGACGGAAGGGTCTTCGAAGGATCCGGACTTCTGGGACGGCCTGGCCGTGCATGTGACCACGAAGGTCGAACCCGTCCTGCGGCAGGGGCCGCGCGCGCGGAAGCCGGTGATCGCCTACCTGCGGGACCTGGAGGCGGTGGCCCGGCAGGAATGCGACAGCCGGAGCGTGATCCAGATCCTCGCCTCCGCGCGGCGCGTCCTCGGGGATCGGGAACAGGTCGAACCGTCGAACGGCCCCTTCTCGCGGACCTGATCCTGCGTCGCGGCGGGCGGGGTCAGCGCACCCGTTCCAGCTGCCGCTCGATCCAGTCCTGCGCTTCGTCGAGATCGGAGAACGTCGGCCGGTTCGGGGTGTCGACCCGGCCGAAGCCGGCCTCCAGGAACCACATCCCGGCCATGTCCTGGTGAAAGCCCGAGAGCTTCACCAGCACCGCCGCGAGGAACCCATCAGCGAAGACCAGCTGACCCTCAGTGTCGTAGCTGCCCGTCGCGACTTGGATGGGTTGCAGGCGTAGGTTCATGCCGCAGCTTGGTCTCCAAGATGCAGGTAATTGGGCCGGAACTCCGCCAGCGCCCGCAGGCGGGGCAGGTCGAGGATCTTGAGCCGTCTCGTCCTCAGTTCAATCAGCCCCTGTCGCCGGAGTTCCCCGAGGGTGCGGTTCACGTGCACGGGCGTGAGCCCGGCGGTGTCGGCGAGGTCCATCTGGGTGACCGGAAGTTCGTAGCTGTCGCCCGGCGCCAGACCCACCGCGCGCAGGCGCAGCAGCAGCTCGCAGAGCAGGTGCGCCAGCCGCTCCAGGGCCGAACGGCGGCCGACGTTGACCAGCCACTCGCGCAGGGTGGCCTCGTCCACGAGCTGGGCCTTGCGCAGCCCCCGGGCGATCTGCGGATGGTTCGCCAGGAGGTCGGCCACCGTCTCGGGCGCCAGGCGCACGACCTCGCAGGCCGACAGGGCCGTGATGGTATGGTCCATCGCGCTCAGAAGGGCGACGTCGAGGTCGCACAGGTCGCCCGGCACCAGGTACGCCATGATCTGCCGGGCGCCGCTCACCCGCAGCTTGTGCCGGACCGCCACGCCGTTCATCACCAGGAACACGCCGTCCGGGCGGTCGCCCTCGCGCACCAGGTCGGTGCCGGGGGTGACCCGGCGCGGCTCGGCGCTGATCCGCGCCAGCGTGACCCGGTCCGCGTCCGACAGGGTGGTGAGGCCGCTCAGCTTGCGGATCAGCGGATTGCCCGCGGTGCCGGCGGGCCGGAGGCGCGGCACCGGGGCGGCTCTTGCACGCACCGACGCCGCCATCAACTCACGGAGCGCGGCCACGACGTCGAAGGACAAGGCCGGCTTGAGGAGCCAGGGCACGCCCGCGAGGTCGGGCGTCAGATGCTGGTCCTGACCCGCCTCCAGCTGGACGAGGATCGGCACGTCGAGCCGGCGCAGGGTGTGCGCGAGCTCGATGAAGCTGCCGTCCTTCAGCGCGCCGTCGACGAACGCCAGGTCGGGCTTCCGCTGCACCAGCAGGCTCAGCGCCTCGGCCGTGGTCCTGGCCGGCCCGAGCACGCGGTAGCCGGACCTCTCGAGGGCGTCGCTCAGGTCCATGCCGATCACGGCGTCGCTCTCGGCGAGCAGGATGGCACGCTGTTGGCCCATCTGTGTCATGCAAAGCTCCCGCCGGTCGAGCCGTCCGATCATTCGGCTCACGCATGAATGGATAACGCAAGCTGTAAACCTAGGCTCCCGTGTTATGGAAGGTGCATCCGTATATCGGTATGGTACCCCACCATACGGAATACTGCGTTTTCCGCTAACATAGGTTTGAATTCGAGGCTTGAAACCGCCAATTCGACTGGATTATTAGAATGTCGCCTGCCGGCTGATCCGGGCGCAGGCGCTTGAGAGACGGCGTGTGCTCTTGCCCCGACGGGAGCGAAAGCGTGCCCCAGCCTGAGCAATCCAGTATCCGCAATCATCTGCTGAAGGCGCTCGCGCCCGGCGACTTCGCTCTGCTGCAGCCGCACCTGCAGCCCGTGACGACGGTCCTGCACCAGCCGCTCATCGAGGCCGACGTACCGATCCGGCAGCTGTACTTTCCCGAGGTGGGCTTCGGCTCGATCGTCACCCACGGCGCGGACAGGAAGGTCGAGGTCGGCATCGTCGGACGCGAGGGTCTGGGCGGCGCCTCGCCCATCCTGCTGGGCACCGATCGCACGCCCCACGAACACTTCGTCCAGAACGCCGGCATGATGCTGGTCATCGATACCGAGGCGCTGTACGCGGCCGTCGCGGAGAGCCCGCGGCTGCACACGCTGCTCCTGCGCTCGATCCAGGTTCAGATCCTCCAGACGGCGCAGACCGCCTTCGCCAACGCGAGCTACACGGTCGACATCCGCCTCGCCCGCTGGCTGCTGATGTGCCACGACCGGCTCGACGGCGACGAGCTCCTCCTCACGCACGAGTTCCTGTCGATGATGCTGGGCGTGCAGCGGTCCAGCACGACCCTGGCCATCCAGACGCTGGAGGGGCATCGCCTGATCCGGGCCCGGCGCGGCCGCATCACGATCCTAGACCGGGCGGCCCTGGTGGCGGTGGCCGACGACAGCTACGGCCTGCCCGAGCGAGAGTTCGCCCGGCTGATCAAGGGGGCGTGATGCCGCGCTACTTCTTCAACGTCCGGCATCGTCCCGGCCCGGCGGGGCTGGCCGTGGATCCGGAAGGCGAGGACTACACGGACCTGGGTGCGGCGCGCGAGAACGCCCTGTCTCAGGCGCGCGGGATGATCGCGCGGGAGCGCCACACGTTCATCCGCGACTGGATGGAATGCGCCTTCGAGATCGGGGACGAGGCGGGCGAATTGGTGCTCACGGTGCCGTTCCACGACACCGTCCCCGACGAGGACCCGGGCTGAGGGCGCTTGTGTCGGACGCTCGCCTCGGGCTGGGACGTCGATGGTGCGGAAGCGGATCGCGCATCGCAGCTTCTTCCCGCCTGCCGTACGACCACGGATGCGGCGGCGGCTTCGACTCGTCACCCTGATGCGAACGACCCTGTTCACCCCGCCGCCAAGGCGTAGCGCGTCCGCAGCCGCAGGCCGAACACCGCCATCATGAACATGCAGCAGGTGGCGTTGTTGCCGTTGTACAGCACGGTCTCGAACGAGGCCGAGACGAGGCCCAGGAACCACAGGCGCAGGAACAGCAGCGTCTCGGCATCGAGGCCGCGCCCCCCGGCGACGCGCTGCAGGTCGCGGACCGGCGCCAGCACGAACGCCACCACGGTGAGCGCCAGGAATGGGAATCCGCCGATCAGCGCCGTGTCGAGGTAGGCGTTGTGCGAGTGGTTGGCGGTGTTGACCCAGGTGAGTTCCTCGGAGCCGCCATACATGGTCCGCTCGGTCATCCAGAATGCGCCGATGCCCCAGCCCCGCCAGGGGCGGACCATGATGTTGTCCAGGGCGAACTGCCAGATCTCGCTGCGCCCCGTGAAGGTCGCGTCGGTCAGGAGCGTGCCGACCGCATCCTGAACCGCCGGGATCAGGATGGAGCCGATCGAGACCAGCGAGAACCCGGCGATCGGCCCGAGCAGCAGCAGCGCCCGGAGGCCCCGCCCGGTCAGGATCCGGCACAGGCCGGTGACCGCCAGGATCACCGGCAGGAGCAGGATCGCGGTCTTGGAGCCGCTGGCCACCAGGAAGCCGAGGGCCAGGAGCACGATAATCCAGCCGAGCACGCGGCTCGCGGCGGCGGCGACGTAGAACCCCACGATCACCAGAATCACCATGGCGGCCCCGGCCTCGTTCTTCTGCGGGAAGATGCCCCGCCACAGGCCCGGATGACTCGGATCGGAATTCACGTCGAAGGCCGAGTGGATCGCCAGATCCGGCACCAGGGCCACCGCCAGGTACGACGCGACCAGGATCACCAGGGCGGACCAGGCCATGGTCAGGGCCAGCTGCCGCGGCGAGCGCGCGACCAAGAGCACGCCCGCCGACAGCATCGTGGCGATGCCGAGCAGGGCGAGCCGGCGCAGCGACAGGCTCGGCTCCACCGACAGGAGCGCGGTGAGCCCGAGCCAGGCGCCGCACAGCATCAGCGGCCAAGTCGCGAGCGGCCGCAGGTGGCGGAACCCGATCCGGTGGATCGCCGCCGCCATGCCGAGTCCCGCCGCCAGGAACAGCACCTGGGTCAGCAGGCTGCCATCCTCGGCGGCCGCCAGCGACGACCGGTCGGACAGGTCCTTGAGCCAGTCGTGGTTCCACAGCAGGACGAACACCGCCCCGTTCAGGAGCACGCGCACGACATCCGGCAGGTCGCGCCCGGCCACGCCGTTCTGAGCCGTCCCGGCCGGGATCCCGATCGCCGCGTCCGCCGTAGCCATGCCGTTCCACCGCAGCAGCCGCGTGATGCGGCGCTTGTCATTGTAGCGGGTGTGGACGCCGGGGCGATGGGGCGACCGACAGTTGCAGCGGAAGATCTGGCGATAACCTTAGCGGGGGCGATCGCAGGAGGGGGCCTGCGAAGGCGACGGCTTAAGATGACAGATCTGGAATCGGAGATACCTCCTGGCGGATAGATCCACGTACGGCATAACGTGGAGGTACCCCATGAGGGCCAAGGTCATGCCTGATGGACGGATGAGCCTGCCCGCCGACCTCCGCAAGAGGCATGGGCTCGGCAATGGCGGCGAGGTCATCGTCGAAGATGTCGGGGACGCCATCGTGCTCCGGACGCTGGATCAGGTGGTGGCGCGCGCGCAGGATATGAGCCGCCGGTTGATCGGCGGCCACGTCGGCGCCTCGGTCGAGGATTTCCTGGCCGACCGCGCCCGCGAGGCCGAGCGCGAGTGACACGCTTCGTCCTCGATGCCTCGGCTCTCCTCGCGCTCCTGCTCGGACAGCGTGGGGCCGACACGGTCAAGGCCGGGCTCGACGGTTCTGTCATGACGACCGTCAACCTCGCCGAGGTTCAGCGACTACGCCAAGCTCGGTGCTGGACGCCACGACATCGAGATGCTGCTGCGGCCCCTGCCGATCCGCCTGTTTCCCGTCGATGCGGCATTGTCCTACGACGCGGGCCTCTTACGTTCGATCACGCTCGAAGGCGGCCTGTCGCTCGGGGACCGCTATTGCTTGGCTCTGGCGAAGCGAGAAGGCGTACCCGCCCTCACGGCGGAGCGGCGCTGGCCGGACATCGCCGGGGCCGCCGGTGTCACGATCGAGCTGATCCGCTGAGGCAGGGATTCTCTGAGACAGGATTGTCTGGATGTGACGCTTCATCGAGCAGAATGCTCTTGCCGCCGCCCCTGCATCGGGCGTGGCGGCCAGTTCGATCCGGCCCAGATCGTGGGAACACCCGCCGGCCCCGCGCAGACAACAGGTGCACCATGACCCGATCGGCATCCCGGGCGGTCATCGTCCAGCCCGGCGGTGGCTTCGACGCGGTGGGGTTCGGCGAGCGCCCCGTGCCTGAGCCGGGACCCGGCGCGATCACCGTGCGGCTGCGGGCGAGCTCACTCAACTACCACGACTACGCCGTGGTCAGCGGCCTGTGGGGGCCGAGCGAGGCGCGGGTGCCGATGTCCGACGGCGCCGGGGAGATCGAGGCCGTGGGCCCGGGCGTGGACGGGTTCGCGGTGGGCGACCGGGTGGTCAGCACGTTCTTCCCGACCTGGCTCGACGGCACGCCGCTCGTCGAGGGCTTCGCGACCGTGCCGGGCGACGGGGTCGACGGCTACGCCCGCGAGCGGGTGACGGCGCCCGCGACCGCCTTCACCCACGCCCCCCGGGGCTGGGACCATGCCGAGGCCGCGACCCTGACCACGGCCGCGCTCACCGCGTGGCGGGCGCTCCACGCCGATGCCGGGCTCAAGGGCGGCGACGTGGTGCTGGTGCAGGGCACCGGCGGCGTGTCGCTGTTCGCCCTGCAATTCGCCAAGGCGGCGGGCGCGACCGTGATCGCCACCTCGTCCAGCGACGCGAAGCTCGAGCGCCTGCGCGCCCTCGGCGCCGACCACCTGATCAACTACCGCGCCGATCCGGCCTGGGGCGAGACCGCAAGGCGCCTGACCGACGGGCGCGGCGTCGATCACGTGCTCGATGTCGGCGGCCCCGGGACGCTGGAGCAATCGATGGCGGCCGTCCGGGTGGCCGGCCACATCTCGGTGATCGGGATCCTGACGGGCGTGGCCGGGCCGCTGCCGCTGGTCCCGGCGCTGATCCGGCAGATCCGGCTCCAGGGCGTGCTGGTCGGCAGCCGCAGCCAGCAGATCGCGATGATCCGCGGCATCGAGGCGTGCGGCCTGCGGCCGGTCGTGGACAGCGTCTACCCGCTGGACGAGATCGTGGCGGCGTTCCGGCACCAGGAGAGCAACCGCCATTTCGGCAAGATCTGCATCCAGATCTGAGGGGCGGGAATCGGGTAGGGTGGCGGCCTTCGCGGTCGCCACAGCTCCGAGCCGATGCCAACCAACCCTTCTTCGCCGGCGCTGCCGCCGGGCTTTTCCGCGGTCCCGCCGGGCCACATCGCGGCCATCGTCACCAGCCTGGAAATGTTCGAGCCGCCGGCCCCGCGGCCAGAGCGGCCTTTCCCGGCCGGGACGGCGCTCCACCGCCTCGTCCGGCCGGATTGCGAGACCTACCGCAGGCTGTATCGGGCCGTCGGGGCGGAGTGGCTGTGGTTCTCGCGCCTGACCCTGCCGGACGCGGCGCTGCAGGCGATCCTCGACGATCCACGCGTCGAGATCCAGGCGCTGCGCCGGGACGGCACGGATCTCGGCCTGCTGGAGCTCGACTTCCGCGAGCCGGACACCTGCGAGCTCGCCTTCCTCGGCCTCATCCCGAGCGCGGTCGGGCAGGGGCTCGGCCGCACCCTGATCGACGCGGCGATCGAAAGCGCCTGGTCGCACCCGATCCGGCGGTTCTGGGTCCATACCTGCACGTTCGACCATCCCGGGGCGCTCGGTCTCTACCGCCGCTCGGGCTTCACGCCCTGCGCCGTGACGGTCGAAGTCGCACCCGATCCGCGCCTCACCGGCGTCCTGCCCCGGACCTGCGCCCCGCACGTGCCGGTGCTGGCGTGACCGCCGCGCCCCGTCGTACCCTTGCGCGCGCGGCGATCGTCGGCCCCGGGTTGCACCACGAGCCCCGGCAGCTCTAGCTTTCCACCGCAGCCCAGAAGGAGTGCGCCGCCGTGAACGACAGGATGAACACCGCTCTTCGCCCCGTCTCGTTCACGCTCCCGGCTCGCCATGTCCGCATTCCTCACCCTGGACGGTGTTTCCCTCCGCACACCTGAGGGGCAGACCCTCTTCGACGATCTGAGACTGTCGCTCGGGGCGGAGCGGGTCGGCCTTGTCGGCCGCAACGGCTCCGGCAAGTCATCGCTCCTGCGCGTCGTCGCGGGTGAGGCCGAGCCCGCCGCCGGTTGCCTGCAACGCTCGGGCACGGTCGGCCTGCTTCGGCAGGACTGGCCCGAAGAATGGACGCTGGCGGACGCGCTCGGGATGGCCGCCCAGTTGGCGACGCTGGAGCGGGTTCTGACCGGAACCGGCAGCCCCGACGACCTCGATACCGCAGACTGGACCCTGGAATCGCGCATCGCGGGAGCGCTCGCAGAGGCAGGCCTGCCCGGATGGCCGCTCGAGCGCCGCGTGGGCACGCTGTCGGGCCGCGAGCGCACGCGCGTCGGCATCGCGCGCCTTCTGGTCGAGACGCCCGATCTCATCCTGCTCGACGAGCCGACCAACAATCTCGACGGGTCCGGGCGGGACGCGATCCAGGCGCTGGTGCGCGGCTGGCGCGGCGGCGTGCTGGTGGCGAGCCACGACCGCGCTCTGCTGGAGCATGTCGACCGCATCGTCGAATTGACGCCCCTCGGTGTTCGGATCGTCGGTGGCGGCTGGTCCGCCTTCGCGGCCTGGCGGGAGACAGAGCGGGCCCGCGCCGCCGCTGAATTGGAGCGGGCCGACATCCAGTTGCGCGACGTGCGCGAGGCCGCACAGCAGGAACGCGAAGCCAAGGCCCGGCGCGACAGGACCGGTCGCGCCGCGGCGGTCAAAGGCTCGGAGCCGAAGATCCTGCTCGGCGCCCGGGCAGAGCGCGCCGAAAAGACCGGCGCCCGCGTCCAGGCCGTCGGCGCGCGGCTGATCGGGGATGCCGCCGCCCGGGCCGGGGCGGCGCGGGCACGCGTCGAGGTGCTGGCGCCGCTGACCATCGCCTTGCCGCCGAGCGGGCTGCCCTCGGGGGCCGACCTACTCGCACTGGAGGATGTCGTCGCCGATCCCGGCGGCGGCCCGCTCGGTCCCTGGACGCTCGCGATCACCGGGCCGGAGCGGGTGGCGGTTGAGGGCCCGAACGGCGCGGGCAAGACGACCCTGCTGACGGTGGCGGCGGGTTCAACGAAGCCGGTCAAGGGCCGGGTGCGGCGGGCGGAGGGCCGGGTCGCCATGCTCGACCAGCATGTCGGGTTGCTCGACCCCGCCGCCAGCATCCTGGCCAATGTCCGCCGCCTGAACGAGGGTCTGAGCGAACGGGAGGCCTATGCGGTCTGCGCCCGCTTCGCCTTCCGCAACCGCGAGGCCGGGCGGCGGGTGGACACGCTCTCGGGCGGCGAGCGCCTGCGCGCCGGGCTCGCCGCCCTCCTCGGTCGGAAGGAGGCGCCCTGGCTGCTGATCCTCGACGAGCCGACCAACCACCTCGACATCGAGTCCGTCGCGCTGCTGGAGGGGGCGTTGCGGGGCTACGACGGCGCGCTGCTCGTGGTCAGCCACGATCCGGCGTTCCTGCACGCCATCGGGATCGCGCGGACGGTCGAGATTCCGGGCCGGCGCTGAGCGGTGCGGCCCTACCGCCGCATCGTGTACTGCGACCGCCCGGCGGCCTGGCGCATCAGGAACGAGGCCATCTCGGCGAGTTCCGGGGCCTTGGAGCGGAATGTCACCGACAGCGCCAGCAGCGTGTCCTTGTGGTCGAGCCCGGCATAGATGCGCTCCTGCACGGGTACGTGGGCGGCGCGCAGCTTGGCGGCGAGGCTCGCCGTATGCCGGGGCTTCACCACCGTGTCGGAATCGCCCGAGGCCAGGAAGGTCGGCGGCGAGAGCGGGCCCGCGAAGGTCATCGGCTGGGTCAGGGGCAGATCGGGCGCCTGACCGAAGACCTTGACGGTGGTGTCCTGGTCGAGCGGCAGGAAGTCGTAGGGGCCGGACAGGCCCGCCACCGCCTTGATCACCTTGGGATCGACCCCGGCGGCGGTGAGGTAGCGCGGATCGAGCCCGAGCATCACGGCGTTGTAGGCCCCGGCCGAGTGGCCGGCGAGCACGATGCGGCGGGGGTCGCCGCCATAGGCCGCGATGTTGTCGCGCACCCAGGCGATCGCCGCCGCGCCGTCTTGGAGGAAGCCGGGGAACGGCGCCTCCGGGTAGAGCCGGTAATCCGGCATCACCGTCACGAAGCCCTGGGCGGCCAGCGCGTGGCCCACGAAGGCGTAGTCGTCCTTGGAGCCGCTCTGCCAGGAGCCGCCGTAGAAGAACACCAGCACGGGCGCCCGCTCGGCCGCCACGGTGGGGACGTAGACGTCGAGCCGCCGCCGCGGCCCCGCACCGAAGGCCTGATCGCGCGCCGCGAGGCGGCCGCCGGCGTCGCGCGGGCCGATCGCGTCGAACAGGGTCAGCGGCGAGGCGGCGCTGAAGCCGTACGCCGCAAGACCGAGCCCGAGAAGGCTGGCAAACGCGATGAGGAGGCGTGTCATATCCCGTCCGGTTGCCCTGATTGGCCCATTCAGGGCTCCGCTCGGGGCGGATTGATGACGCGGGCGGGGCAGCGGGCCATAAATCGTCAGGTCCGGAGCACGATGCAGGCGCCCCCGACCTTGCGGATGCGGCCGCACAGGTCGTCGGCGGCCTGCCGGCTCTGGGCGGGGAGGCGGATCCGGTAGAAGGCCCGGGTGCCGCGGTTGCGCAGGCGGGTGCCGATGATCATCGGCCGGGCCTCGCCGATCACGCCGGCATAGGCGCTGCGCGCACGGTTGAAGCTCTGCAGGGCCAGCGCCTTGGAGAAGTTGCCGGCGAGCTGGATGCCCCAGGGCGCCGCCGGACCTTCGTTCGGCCCCAGCGCGAAGCGGTCGCCGCGCGACGGGATGCGCAGGCTGGCCGTGACCTGCAGGCAGGTCACCGGCGTCTCCGGCTTGGTCTCGGCCCTGGCCTCAGGCTTGGTTTCTTTGGCCTCTCTGGCCTTCGCCTCCGGCGCGCCGCCCTCGGGATACGTGATCGTCCCAGCGGTGCCGCCGCGCCAATCCTCGGCGGGCGTCCCCGTGATGGCGGCGACGTAGGCCCGGGTCTCGGCGGGCAGGCCGCCCTCGCCGGACAGCCACTTGCTGACCCGGCCGGCACCGCCGTTATAGGCCGCCGCCGCGAGCCCGAGATTGCCGAACTGCGTCTTCAGGTCCGCGAGCAGGTGGGCGGCGTGCGGGATCGCCTGCTCGGGATCGAACGGGTCGAGCAGGCCGCGCTCCCGGGCCGTGCCGGGCATGAACTGCGCGACGCCCTGCGCGCCGGCCGAGCTCACCACGCCGACGCGAAAACTGCTCTCGCGCCAGATCAGCCGGGTCAGGAACGGCACCGGCAGCCCGCGCGCCTTCGCGGAATCGTCGATGAGGCGGCACAAAGCCTGCTCGACGGTCTCGGTCGCCCCCTCGGACGGGGCCGCCGCGGCCGGGCCGGCGCAGAGCAGCGGGAGGAGGGCGAGGAGGCGCAGGCGGGGGACGATCACGCAACCGCTTGTAGCGGGGCGCACGGGCGGATCAATCCGTACGGTTGGGGAGCGATGACGCGCTGCGCATCGCCGGCCTGCGCCGCGAGCGCGGCGAACCGCGAGGGCGCCTTCCGGGGATCGCGCGGCCGGCCGGCGGGCTCCTTCGTGGCCGTGGCGACGCCGCCGCATCTCGGGATGAGGACCCGGACCGGAAAGACTATCTCAGGCGATCCCGGCGCGATCCGAAGCAAGACCACCGGGGACGATGATTTATCCGCGCCTCACATCCGCTTAAGTTGCAAGTCCGAGGACGCATTCCATCGGCTGGACGCTGCGTCCGGCGCGCTTCATTTGCATAGCTCCAAAATTGGCCTCCGGCTTGCTTAGACCGAATCGTCCTGGACGCATCCTTATGAGGAAACGGGAGGCGAGATGGCAGACACATCAGGCTTCAGTCGCCGCAAGCTCATCGCCATGGTCGGCGCCGCCGCCGGGAGCGCGGCGGCCTATCAGGTGATGACCAGCCTCGGGTTTGCCGGGGAATCGCCCTATCGCGGGCCGATCCAGCTCGACGGGGATCCCAAAGGCGCCTCGGTGCTGGTCCTCGGGGCCGGGCTCGCCGGCATGACGGCGGCGCTGGAGCTGCACCGGGCCGGGTACCGGGTGCAGATCCTCGAATACAACACCCGCGCCGGCGGCCGGAACTGGTCGCTGCGCGGGGGCGACACCTACACGGAGTTGGGCGGCGAAACCCAGCGCTGCCAATTCGACGCCGGCCTCTACCTCAATCCCGGTCCCTGGCGGATTCCCTACCACCATCACGGCGTGCTCGATTATTGCCGCCGGCTCGGGGTGGCACTGGAGCCGTTCATCCAGCTCAACCACAACGCGTTCGTGCACAGCGCGACCGGTTACGGCGGCAAGCCGCAGCGGATCCGCACGGTGAAGACCGATCTCGACGGTGCCACCGCCGAACTCCTGGCAAAGGCCACCCGCAAGGGTGCGCTCGACGCACAGGTCTCCAAGGAGGACCAGGAGATCCTGATCGAGGCCCTGCGCTCCCTCGGCGGCCTCGACGAGAACCTCGCCTATCGCGCCGGATCCGAGTCCTCGGTATTCCGCGGCTACGCCCACGATCCCGGCGGCGGCCTCTCGGCGCGCCCGGTCGACGGCGAGCCGATGGCGCTGCACGACATCCTGACCTCGCGGCTGTGGCGCGGCCTGCAGAACTTCCTGCTCTACGAGTTCCAGACCACGATGTTCCAGCCGGTCGGCGGCATGGGCCGGATCGGCGAGGCCTTCGCCCGCGCCCTGCCGCCGGACATGATCCGGTACGGCGCCAAGGTCACGCAGATTGCGCAGGATGCCCACGGCGTCACCGCCACCTACCGGGATCTCGGCCAGGGCGGCGCCATGCGGCAGGCTCAGGCGGATTGGTGCGTCTGCGCCCTGCCGCTGACGGTGCTGAGCCAGATCCCGACCCAGGTCGGCCCGACCATGAAGGCGGCGATCGACGCCGTGCCCTACGCCTCATCCGTAAAGGTCGGTCTTCAGTTCAAGCGGCGGTTCTGGGAGGAGGACGAGCATATCTTCGGCGGCATCTCCTACACCGACCTGCCGATCCGCCAGATCGCCTATCCCGCGACCGGTTACAATGCCGGCGGCAAGGGCGTTCTACTTGGCGCCTATACCTGGAACGGGCCGAACTCCTATGAATTCACAGCCCAGAGCCCCGCCGAGCGGGTGCGCCGGGCGGTGGCCTACGGCAGCCAGATCCACCCGCAATACCGCACCGAGTTCGAGACCGGGATCGCGGTGGCCTGGCACCGGGTGCCGTTCACCCTGGGCTGCGCCGGCGACTGGACCGACGAGGCGCGGGCCCAGCACTACGACAACCTCTGCGCGATCGACGGGCGGATCATGCTGGCCGGCGAGCACGCCTCATACATCCCGGCCTGGCAGGAGGGCGCGATCCTCTCGGCGCTTGACGCGGTCACGCGGCTCCACAAGAGGGTTCTGGCGGCATGAATGTCCTTTCGATCCCCCGAATCGTCGCGCTGCTGCTCGCCTCGGGCGGAGCCGCCACCGCGCAGGAGCACGCCACGATGGCGGCCCTGCCGTCGGCCGGTCCCGCGATGAGCCAAGGCAAGAGCTTCACCCAGGCCGAAGGCGAGGCGCTCTACGCCCAGGTCTGCGCCGCCTGCCACCAGGCGGGGGGCGAGGGCGCGGTCGGCGCGGCCTCGTATCCGCCGCTCCTGCACAACGAAAGACTCGCCGGCGCCGGCTACGCCGTCACGGTGCTGCTGTACGGCCTGCGCGGCATGCCCCCGCTCGGGCGCATGATGAGCGACACCCAGGTGGCCGCGGTGGTGAACTACGTCCGCACCCATTTCGACAACCATTACGGCGACGCGGTCGCCCCCCAGGATGTGAAGGCAGCACGGCCATGATCGGACGGATCCTGATACCGCTCGCCCTCGCCCTGTCGGCCGGGCCGGCGCTTTCCGAAGACATCACCCGGCACCCGATCCCTGGCTCGGACTTCCCGATCTCGGAAGCGGTCGAGGTGCCCGCCGGGCACGCGACCGTCTATCTCAGCGGCTTCGGGCCGGCCGTGACCGATCCCAACGCCGAGAAGAACACGGTCGCCGCCTTCGGCGATACCCGCGCCCAGACCGCCTCGACCCTAGCCGCCATCGAGGCGGCCCTGAAACGCCGGAACCTCTCCCTCCGCGACGTTGTGAAAATGACGGTCTTCT